>JAISIF010000186.1 GCA_031262165.1 Myxococcales bacterium
GCCAGATGGAATGCATGTAAGGAATTCTCTTGAGCAGATAAAAGATCGTTCCGACCGTGTAGGTAATACCGCCCGCGATGAGCAGCCAAAGGCCTGCTGTCTGTAGGTTGTCGATGAGAGGGTTTATCTTGAGCATGACGAGCCAGCCCATCGCGAGATAGCCAAGGATTGTGATCCATTTGGGGCGATGAATCCAAAAGGCCTCGATGATGATTCCGAATACGGCAATGCCCCAGACGATACCGAAGAGGACGATGCCGCCAGCGTCCGAAAGCGTGACCAGGGTGAATGGCGTGTAGGTCCCGCCGATGAGGAGATAGATCGACGAATGGTCGATGACCCGCAGGACCTTTTTGACACTGGGTATCTGAATCGAGTGGTAGAGCGTCGAAGCCGAATACAGGAGCACGAGCGCAATGCCATAGACGATGGCGCTGGCCAGGTGCCAACCATTGCCAAACAGTGCCGAGAGCACGATCAGCATCGTGAGTCCGGCAACCGACAGGAGCACGCCTATGCCGTGCGTGACGGCGTTGGCGATCTCTTCACCCAGCGAATAGCGCGGAAGCGCCATCAAGGACTTGTTGCTCGGCGCGAGAGGAACCGGCGTTGGGCCAGAGGAGATGGGGGCGGCAGGGACAGATGAGGTCAGTTGGTCTGCGGACATGGGGGCTCCGGCACAACAAAACGAGAGGATGAGCAAGACTATTGAGGGATAAGACCTAAGGGATAAGTCCTTATTTTCTATTTGGGAACAAAATCGGACATCTGAAAATTCAGACCTAAATTTACTCTATTCATTGATTTACTTTTACGGTCAACCTTGCGCATGGCGGCACGGCTGCCGGATGTTTCAAATATGACAGCCGAACAAAACCTCTCTGGGATTCTCATGAAGACACCTCCTTTTGACGCCCTCGTCGTGGGCAGTGGGTTTGCCGGGGCGATCCTGGCCGAGCGCCTCGCCTCTCAGAAAGACCTGCGCGTCCTGCTCATCGAGCGGCGTGAGCACATCGGCGGCAATATGTATGATTGCCTCGATACGCATGGAATTCTCGTTCACAAATATGGACCACACATCTTCAGGACGAACTCACGAACAGTGATGGATTACCTCGGGCGCTTCACTGAATTGCGCCCCTACGAGCACCGAGTGCTGGCCGAGGTCGATGGGACGTTCGTCCCCGTTCCCTTCAACCTGACGTCGCTCGAATGCCTCTTCTCTCGGGAAATCGCCACAGGATTACAGCGAAAGCTCGTGCAGGCATTTGGAGCACGGCCCGACGTGCCCATCCTCGAATTGATGATTCATGCTGATCCAGAGCTGAGCCGCCTCGGAAATTTCATCTTCGAAAAGATCTATCGACATTACACAATCAAACAGTGGGGATTGGCGCCCGAGGCGCTGGACTTTGGCGCGACCACGCGCCGCGTCCCTGTCCGCCTTTCGAAAGACGACCGCTATTTTCAACATCGAATCCAAGGGATTCCCGCCGAGGGCTACACGCGCCTCTTCGAGCGCATGTTGAACCACCCGAACATCTCGATCCTTCGCTCGTTCGATGCCAGGCAAGCGCTCGCCTTCCACCCTGACCAGGGCCGAATCACCTTCGAGAGAGCGGTCTTCGAGGGCCCGATCGTCTATACGGGCGCGATCGATGAATTGTTCGATCACAAATACGGTCCTCTCCCCTGGCGCGCGCTTCGATTCGATTTCGAAACGATTTCACGGACACAATTTCAACCCGTGGCTGTCGTGAATTATCCGAATACAAATGAATTCACGCGCATCACCGAGTTCAAACACCTGACGGGACAGGTCGTCGAGGGCAAGACGAGCATCGCACGCGAATACTCGCTCGAGTATCGGCACGAGATGTCGGCGCGGATGGGGCTGGAGCCGTCCTACCCAATCCTGAGAGACGCGAGCCACGAGCTCTTCACGAGGTATTTCGAGGAGTCGAAGCGATACCCCAATCTCCACCTCGTCGGGCGCCTCGCCGAATATCGCTATTACGACATGAACGACATCATCCTCCGGGCATTGGAGGTATTTGAGGAAATATAGCATCTCCCAGAAAGACTGTCATTTTCATCAAACATCCTGGTTTTGGAAAGGGATTGAGAAATGGCCGACAGAAGCATTCGTTTAAAAGTTATTCAGTCCAATAATAACAATACAAACAAAACATGGGCGTCATGAATGACACCTCTATGAAAAACAACAAACAATTAAACCCGTGGTATTTGTTGACGGAATTTGTAGGGGCGTCATTCATGACGCCCAAAAGAACATTGAATTCGAAATAAGATAATAAAATTTTCGCGTCCCGCTTCGCGGGAATCAGTCATTCGCAGCTTCGCTGTAAAATGATGCTGCCTTTCAGCGGTGTTTTGCTTCTCTTCGCAATTTACAGCATTTTCGAGAAAGAATGAGATTATTCATTTTATTTGCTAAACGGGCGCAGCACGCTGCGCCCCTACAAAACCTTCGATGAATAACGTCAATTATTTTTGAAAACGCTGTAAATCCAATAGAATCAATAGAACCAATGTGGCCAAAAATTAAAGAATGGCTCCGAAAGGTTCGATCTCGAATTAATTGGATTTCAGAGTGTTACAATTTCTAATATGGTCGGATAGTTCGGACACTTTGGACATAAATGACAATCTTTCTGGGACACGCTATAGAAGGAATGGTGTGATTCTCAATCGCCCGCCATCGACAATGGATCGATTCGGACGAATCAATGGGCTCATTACCAATCCCAGACTTCGAGAATGACGAAACGCCTTGGACGAGCGCCACGACCTCTCCTGCGATTCGAAGCGAGCGTCCTTCCAGCCCATTGTTTGTCTATTTGATTAGAATTCAGCCGATTTCAATTTTCGAAATAAAAAAAATCATATCCCGTTGCGACGGGCATGAAATCGATCCCCCATCGCACTTCAGACCTCTTCCAGGTTCCTAGAAGTCTCTGGAAGCGCCTGTGTCTTTTCCTGATCGCCCTTTCGCCGACCGCGGCCCTGGCCAGCGCACCGACTGCCTACGTCGAATCAGCGAGCGTCAAAATTCAGCCAGCGCACGCGTTGCCACAGGCCCCCAACAAGACGATCTCGATCTCGGCGGCGCGCAACGAATTCGAGCCCTTCCAGATCGCCATCCACGGCGGCTCGGATGGCCTCCGAAACGTCTCGGCGTCGATCAGCGAGCTGCGCGGTCCGCAAGGCGCGCTCATCCCGGCGCGCAATCTCTGGCTCTACAGAGTGGATCTGCTGAACGTCACCACTGCCTCGGGGAGCATCGGCGCCAGGGGTGTCTGGCCTGATCCGCTCGTGCCAGCGCGCGACGAGACCCTCGAGGAATCGCGGCGCGCATTTCCCTTCGACGTGGGTGCGGACGTGACGCGCGCCATCTGGGGGGAGGTGCTCGTCCCCCGAGACGTGCCTGCCGGTGATTACACGGGCACGATCTGGATCGAGGGCGATGGCTTCTCGGCCGAGCTCCCCATCGCGCTGACGGTCTATGGCTTTACGCTGCCATCGACGCCCACGATGACGACGGCGTTCCTGGCCTGGCTGCCCAACATCTGCCAGGCCCACACAGGGGATGCTGGGTGCGGCGGCTGGGCAACGGCAGCCACACTCGCCCGCCGCTATGCCGAGTTCGCGCTCGACCACAGGATCACGCTCTCGAACGTGTGGGTGGGCCAGGATCACACGCAGGACTGGAGCGGCTTCGACGCCACCTTTGGACCACTGCTCGATGGCACGGCGAACACGCGGCTGTCGGGCGCGCGCATGACGACAGCGCAGATCACGGGGCAACGCACAGTGGAGAAGTTCCGAAGCTGGGCGCAGCACTTCCGCGACAAGGGCTGGTTCTCGCGACTCTACGACTACACGGCCGACGAGCCGCCTTATGGCGCGACCTTCGAGGAGATCCCGGGGCGCGTGCAGCTCGCCAAGGAGGCGGACGGAGAGCTGGACGTGCTCGTGACGACCAACCATGTGGACACCACGAACCATGGGCTCCTCGACCTGCTCGACATCATCGTCCCGCTCGTCAACCACATCGATACACCAGAAGGTGGCAACCAGCGCTCGGCCTATGACGGGTTCATCGAGGGCGGCGGTCGCTTGTGGCTGTATCAGAGCTGCATGAGCCACGGGTGCAGCTTCGGTGGCCCAACGCCAGGGGTGAATTGGCCCAGCTACATGGTCGATGTCTCGGCCGCGAAGAACCGCCTGATGCAGTGGACGATATGGCGCAACCGCATCAGCGGTGAGCTCTATTACGAGACGGCGCTCGCCTTCTCGGCCAATCCCTGGTCCAGCGTGTTCGAATATTCGGGCAATGGCGATGGCACCCTCTTCTACCCAGGCACGCCCGCGCGGATCGGCGGCGAAGGCCACGTTCCGGTCGCCTCGATCCGCCTGAAGATGATCCGCGAGGGCATCGAGGACTTCGAATACCTGCATCTGCTCGACACACTCGGCGCGCGTGACTTTGCCGAGAGCGTCGTCGCCGAGGTGATGCCGACCGCCTACAGCGCTCATGACGACGCAGGCCTCATCGAGGCAGCGCGCCGACAGCTCGCTGAGAAGATCGTGGCGCTGAGTGGAGGGAGCGATCCAGGAGACGGCGACGCTGGTTTCCCTGGTGACGAGGACGCGGCCATGGGCTGCACATGCACACCGACGCCTCCGACGCCCGAGCCAACGCCCGAAGGAGGAGAGACGTGCGCCACGTGCGGAACGGATTGCGCGACGCATGAGTGCCCCACCTGCCCCAAGGACGGCAACGGGGTCACGAGCTGCTCGGGCTGCTCGTTGGACAGCAAGGGCAGCCGCCGGATCTCACTCGGCACTGGGCTCCTCCTGGTGCTCATCGCGATGGGCTGGTTCAGCCGTCGAAGGCGCAGGCGCGATCGACAGAGCAGCAGGGAGAGCTGATGCCGAGAGATGTAGGGGCTGAAAACTTTTTCAGCCCATTCTTGGTCGTGTTGACACCACAGGGCCGTCGAGTTCTCGGTTTTCGGATGTCACGGACGATGGGGGCGCACGGGTGATTATCAAGCGCCTCGTCGTCGAAGGTGAGTCGATCGTCGAGGGTTGTTGCGCACGGGCGATTGATAATCGCCCCTACGAATTGTCTCCGAGGGACACGAAGGAAATTTCGACCGACATCACCCGCGCCTCGTCGTCGAAGGTGAGTCGATCGTCATCCATCGTTTAATCCCGTCGCCCCGATCGTCCGTGAAACGCCAGCCGTCGTTGCTTCGCTCTTCACTTCCGTCTGGAAGCTCCCGCCTCTTCTGGCATTCGCCGACCTTCGCAGGGCTCGGTCCTAATCGATGGATAAGCCCTTCGTAATCACCAACAACCAAAACAAAAGCCGTCCGGTTTTGCCGGGCGGCTTTTTTATGATTAGATGCGCCATCAATGGATTGATCAGGCACCTCGCAATGATGAATCGATACTTTCTCGGCAAACGATCCGTCATTGCGATCGAAGCAACCCAGGATGGTTGCCGAGCATGAGCATCAATGGATTGTTTCGTTCATTTCGCGT
>JAISIF010000149.1 GCA_031262165.1 Myxococcales bacterium
ACCGGATCCACGTCCGGGTCATGCGTGCTGACGGCGATCTTGGCCCGGCCACCTGGCTCGCGTGCCGCGGCCTCGATGACGACGACGCCCTCGGCAATCTCAGGGACCTCGCGCTCGAACAGCTTGATGAGCAGGTGTGCCGACGTTCGGGAGAGGAGGATCTGGGGGCCCTTGGACTCGCGCATCACATCGATGACGTAGGCCTCGACGCGGTCACCCGCCCGATAGCTCTCGCGCGGGACCTGCTCACGCACAGGGAGCAGCGCCTCGGCGCGACCCAGATCGACGATGATGTTCCCGTGTTCGAAGCGCCGCGCCACGCCCGTGACGAGCTCGCCCTTCCGGTCGAAATACTCGTTGTAGACGATCTCACGCTCCACATCGCGCGTGCGCTGACTGAAGACCTGCTTCACCGTCTGCGCGGCGATGCGACCGAAGAGCTGGCGCGCCGTCTTGAGGCGGAGGATGTCGCCATACTGTTCATCCTGCGCCTTGGCCGCCTTGGCGTCTGCGTCCAGGTAGAAGATCTGGAAGACGAGTTCGTCGCCCGCGTCCACGTCGAGCCCCTTGGCCCTGGCCTCGTCGAGCGGCAGCTCGTTCACCTCTTGGAGCGGATCGACGATCTCATGGACGATGGCAATCGCCTGGAACAGCTCGACCACACCCTTTTGCTCGTCGTAGCGCGCCTCCAGGTTACGCTCAGGGCCAAAGCTCTTCTTGGCGGCCTGCAGGATCGCCTGCTCCAGCGTCTCGATGATCATCGAGCGCTCGAAGCCCTTCTCCTTGGCGACCTGATCGATGATGAGGTTCAAGTTGATGTTCTGTGGCTGCGGCATGGGTCCGCTCCTTCCTGTCTGGGCTGTCCGCCCGTGAGACCTTTGCCCACTCGCGCCGCGGATGGGGCGGTGGGCGAAGGTGGGCGAAGGTGGGCTATCACGAACTTGAAGTAGGGCGCCGTGGCTGGCGCGATGTCGCGGCGCTCGACGCGCGGGCGCCGGGTGCCGTCCTCCACATGAATCTGAAGCGAAAGGCCATCGGGGAAACCCTTGGGCCCGAACGTCGGGAAACGGTTGAGCGACCCTGTTTCAATCCCATTCGGGCTGCAGGTTGGCCTTGGCGATGTCCTTTCTCTCGATGGTGAACCGGCCCGCGCCCTCGACCTCCAGCTCGACGCGCTCGTCCGTGAAGCCGACGAGTGTGCCGGTGAACGCCTTGCGCGGCGGAGTGAAGAGCGGGCGGAAGAGGCGCACGTGGACACGCTGGCCAATGGCACGCTCGAAGTGCGCTGGCCGCGTGAGTGGACGCTCGATGCCTGGGCTCGACACCTCCAGCGCGTATTCGTGGGAGATGATCTCGGCGACCTCGATGGCCGAATCCACGGCTAGGCTCGCGCGCTCGCAGTCGTCGATGCCAACGCCATTGCCGGGCGTGCTCCCACCGAGCTTGTCGATGAAGAGCCTCAGGACGTGGCGGCTGCCTTCGCGCACGAATTCCACGTCGATGAGCTCGTAGCCTTCGTTTTCGAGAATGGGGGCGGTCAGCTCCCAGGTCTGTTCTGCGATCGTCTTCAAGGAGGGCTTCCAAAAAAGAAAAAGCGGGCTCGGAGCGCCCACTTTTCGGGAGAGTCGGTTCGATTTCGCGAAAAATGCGGCGGCGCCCTAGCACACGGACGAGCGCTTTACAAGGTGGCGAAAGCACTGGGACTGGATGTTCGAGGTCTGGCCTCCATCAATCAACCAGGTGCGTTTGCGATAGGGGCATTGCGCGCAATACCCGTCGTGTCTTTGTCGAATGCCGACCGCAGGTCGTTGCGTGCGACGCCCCTCCCCCCCCTTCAACATCTAACAAAACAGGATCCGTCCGCACGCAAATCCACATTCAAATCCATTGACACAATGGGAGCGACGCCCATAGCTTCCGCGCCCTTTTGAAGGGACCCGGAGGTTTCGAACTCCGGGTTTTTTCATGCGCCCTGCTCTTCGAAGAATTCTCTCCTGGAGAATTCCCCGAGAATTCCGATCGGGCCTCATCCCCCAACCATCGTTTGTAAGGATTTAAGGAGTTGGACCATGTGGGAACGCTTCAAGCGCGCCATGCGCTCATTCGCCGGACTCTTCGTCTCCTCGCTCGAAAACCCTGAGCTGATTCTCGAGCAGAACATCCGCGACCTGAACGATCAGGTCCCCAAGATGAACGAGAACATCGCGATGGTCCGGGCGAACGTCACGCTGCTCGAGAAGGAGAATGCCAAATACAAGACTGAGATCGCGCAGCTCACCACCAAGGTCAAAGCAGCCATTCAGGCCGGACGAGATGACATCGCGGCGCAATACGCGGGCAAGCTCCAGATGGAGAAGGACGCGCTGATCCGCAACGAGGCCCAGCTCGCGACGGCCCGGGCGGCCTACGAGAAGGCGCTCACCGTCAAGAAGGCCTTCATCAAGGAGAAGGAGCGCAAGACCCAGGAGGCCCAGAACGCTCTCCAAGAGGCGCAGCGCGCCAAGTGGCAGGCCAAGGTCGCCGACTCGCTCGAGTCCTTCCAGGTGGCCGGTATCGATTCGACGCACGACGAGATGATCCGCAAGGTGACGGAGCAGTCGGCCGTGAACCAGGCGCGCCTGGAGATGGCGCTCGACTCCGTCGATACGGCCGGGATGAAGATCGAAGAGGATGCCCAGACCATCCACGCCAACGAGCTGGTCAGGCAGATGAAGCTGGAGATGGGCCTGCTCTCGCCCGAACCCGTTGCCGCCGTGCCCGTGTCCACGCCAGTGTCCGAGCCCGTCGCCGAGAGCGCCAAGACCATCGGCAAAAAGGTCGGCGAGTTCGACGCCTCCTGATCGCTGACGACATGTCAACGCTCCCTTTCAGCGCCAGATCCTTCGCGCTCATCGCGGCGGGTCTGGCGCTCTTTGCTTTGTTCGCCCTCCAGGACGCCTGCCCAGATGCACAGCTCCGCCAGAGAGCGGAGCTCGTGGGCGACGGCAGCGGCGGGCCTGCGCGCGTTCACCCGACGCATCACGAGCGCCATGAACGCCATGAGCGCACCACCGGGGCAGAGCCCTCTGCCGAAGCGCCGCTCTCCCTGCTCGACTTCCCACCGAACGCGGACGCCCCTGCTGGGCCCTACGCCTCGCGGCCGCGCCGCCCTATCCGGCTGGCCACGCGCCTGCGCGCGTCGAGCGCTGCCCTGCTCGAGGCCACGGGAGGCGCTGGGTTCAGACCTGGTTCGCCCGCGGCCAGAAGTCACGGCGTCCGCCTGCACCTGACGATCGCACAGAGCGAAGAGGAGCTCGTCTCGCTCTTCCTTCGCGGCGGCGACGAGGGTGGCGCGGACTTCATCGCGCTGAGCCTGGAGCGCTTCATGGCGCGCCTGCCCGAGCTCGTGCCCGCCTCCCCCAAGATCTTCCTGTTGCTCTCCACCTCGCGCGGCGCCGAGACGCTGTTGGCTGGTTCGCACGTCCACTCGCTCGGCGCGCTGAGAGGTCGGCGCGTGGCCCATGCGCAGACCGAGGCTGGCCTCCACTTTTTGTATTGGCGGCTGCTCAAAGCGGGCGTCGCACACAGCAGTCTGGAGCTGCGCCCAGCCTCCTCGTCGGCACAGGCCCTGCGCTGGCTGCGCGCTGGTCTCGTGGACGCGGCCCTGATCCATGAGCTCGAACTGGCACAGCCAGATCACGACCTCCCTGACCTCCCTGTCCTCGCCATCGATGACATACAGGCCCCACAGGACACCTCGCTGCCGCCAGCACTGGCAGAGGCAGAGGCAGAGGCCGTATTCGACCCCGAGCCAGCCGTGACGACGGATGGCGACGCGCCATCAGCGCCAGCGCGCTTGCACCGCCTGGCATCCACGGCAGACGCGCCCTTGCTCGTCCCACACGTGTTGATCGGCCGGGGCGCGTTTCTGGCGCGCTACCCTGAGGTGGCCCGCCGTACGGCACGCGCTCTCCTCGCCGAGGCGGACGAGATAGCCGCCGATCCCTTGCCCGCTGCCCGCTGCCTGCTGGAGCAACTCCCGACGTTGCCCGATCCGCGCGGCTCGATCGCGCTCGATCCACCGGCTTCGCTCGCCGAGAACAGGGCCTTCTTCGGATTGAACAAGTCACCCGCGCCGCTCTCCTACGCCGACCTCTTCGCGAGCCTCGATCGCGTCTTTCGCAAGCTGGGATACCCAGGCCTCGACAGCCCTGCCGAGCCCGACGACTTCTTCTGGGACGTGGCGCTTCAGGGACTCTCGACCAGAAACGCGGCCTCGGCTGGCCGCTCGATGCCCAGCAGGTCAGCAGCAGCGGCAGTCGCCAGGGCCGCCCTCCCGCAGCCCCCTTCCTCCTCCTCATCATCATCATCACCCGAACCCGAGGCGCGCGCGCCCGCGGAGGCCACCTCGGCCGAGGCGGACAGCGCCCCGCTCCACTCCGCAGAGGAAAGCCTCAGCGCCGCCGAAGAGCCCGTCTCCCCTGCCCTGCCCGACCCTGATGATGCCCAGGGGGCCCTGCCAGAAGAGATGGCAACGCCATCGGACGCCCCGCCAACCGACGACTGACACGGCGCGACACGGCGCCGCCGCCCTCTGAATTTCCGAGCGCTCCGGCATGTTCCAGACGGACGCACGCCATCCCATCGAGTCCTGCCATGCCCCCTCCTGCCCAACCCAACTTCCTCAAAGCGGCCTTCCAGACGACTGGCAACGCGATCGTCCTCGCCCTGTCCACCCTGGGGCTCGCCACCGCCATCCATCAGACGGGTGAATCGTGGATGTATTACGGCATGCTCCCGGGCATCGAGCTGCTCTACCTGGGCATCACCTCCAGCCTGCCGGGCTTTCGCCGAAAAGTTCGGGCGCGCCACGAGGCAGAGCTCAAGGAGGCCAGCCGACTCGAGCGCCAGAAGAAGCTCGACCGTGATCTCGCGGAGCTCTCGGCCAACCAGCGCGCCTGCTTCCTGGAGATGAAGTCGCTGACCGACAA
>JAISIF010000157.1 GCA_031262165.1 Myxococcales bacterium
CGGCCCACGCGATCGGCGCGCAGGCCCTCGCCCCATTCCTGAGCTGCCAGAGCATCGAGGAACAAGAGCGCTTGATCTTCGACGAAGGCGGCAGCTTCGACGCCTGGAACCTCTGGCGAGCCGTCGGCAATTGCTGGACAGGCATCGATGGCTTCCTCCCACTCTCTGAGTTCGCGCTTCCGGCTTCCATGACTTCGAGAGGCGGTGGAGCGCATGGGTAAGCGAACAAAACGCTTCAAGACTGTCCCAGACTGGTTGCTCCTTGTCGAAGAGGAAGAGCGGCTGACCCGAAGCGGCGATGTCGAGGTGTGCCAGATCAAGGAACTGAAGCTCGCGAAGATGCCCTTTCAGTGCGTTGGGCAGCTCCATGTTCAAGGCGAAGGCTGGAAGTTCCGCTTTCGAGGCGCGGACGCGCGCGGCGTCGTGCGGACCTGGCTCGTGCCTCGCGAGGCGACAGGGGATGAGCTCCTCAAGGCGCTGTCATCGCAAGGCGCGCAAACCTGCGTCGAGCGCGGCGTGGGGCAGGCTCTCCTTGAGTATGCGAGGAGCGCGATCGAAGAGAGCCATTCGAAGATCCAAGAGGCGACCGACCGCATGGGCTGGCACACACCACCCGGCTTCGAGCCAGGCGACCCGCTCGACCCGCCGTTCTTTGTGTTTCCCTCTGGCGAGGTCGTCGCTCCCACCGGGTGCGAGGCAGAGCCGCCCGAACTCCTCGAACCGCCCTCCATTGCCGCATCGTTCAAGGTCAAGGGTGAGGTGAGCGACTGGGTGCGTGAGGTGACGTCGTTCGTCCGTGGCCAGAGCAAGGGCTTGCTGGCGCTGTCGATGGCCGTCTTTGCGCCCGTGGCGCGCCTCATTCCTGGCGCCACTGGGTTCTCGCTCGTCCTGACCGGGGCCAGTTCCAATGGGAAGACGACGTGGCTCCTCGTTGCCGAGTCGTTCTTCTGTAAGCCGGGCGCTGGCCAGTTCTCGTTCAACTCGACCGGAAACGCCCTCGAAGCCAACGTGCGGCAGCGACGCGATGTCGTGAGCGCGATTGACGAGATTACCGTGGCAACAGCCGATCTCATTGGTCGGCTGGGCTACATGGCGAACGGCGCCGGGCGCGCTCGTGCCGACAAGACGGGCGCGGCGCGGGTGGTCGAGAACTTCTTTCCGGTCATCCTGGGCACGTCCGAGGCCTCGGCATCGGCCAAGCTGGCAGAGATGGGCAAGACGACGACGGGCGGGCAGGAGGCGCGTTTGCTCTGTCCTGACAGCGGCGCAGGCGCTGACTTGGGCGCGTTCACGACGCTGGACCTGTGCGAGGTTCCAGAGCTCGAAGGCTGGCGTGCGCTGTCGAGCGCTGAGCGCCTCGAAGAGGCCAACCGCAAACACTGGGGCGCGGAGTTCTCCAAGACTCTGAAGGCAGCGGTCCAGAGGGCCTACGGCGCGCCCTGCCGCGCGTGGGTGCAATGGACGGCGGACAACGTGGCAGAGCTTCGGGAGCGCGTCTCCGTGGAGGTCAAGGCATTCAACGCGGAACTGAGCGCGCTCGCCTCGCAACGCTTCACCGGGAAGAGCCTGTCCGCCGTCGGGCATCGCGTGGCCGACCGCTTCGCGTTGCTGTTCGCCTGCCTGACATCGGAGACCCAGGCCTTCTCACGAGGCTCGCGGCTTCTCGTTTGTCTCACACGCAGCCGCGTCCGAACGCGAGGCGCGCGTCTTCGCCGACGCGCTCCATGCCCTCGAGCTCGAGCGGGATGGCGGTGCTCATCGCGTCGCGCGGCGCCAGCGCTGCCCACGACAGGCCATCACCAAGGAGCTTGGGCGCGATGAACAGCTCGATGCGATCGAACAGGCCTTGCTCAATGAAGCCGCCGAACAGGCCCGCGCCACCCTCGACGAGGAGGTGCATGACGTCCCGGGCGGCGAGCAGGTCGAGCAGGTCGGCCAGCGACACGCGAGCATCCGCGCCAGGGCCGAGCACCTGAACCTCGACGCCGCGGCCGCGCAGCGCCTCGATCGACGCCCGATCTTCACAGGTCGTCACGACGAGCACGGGCGCGTTCGGGAGCTGCTCGCGGAAGAGCTTGGCCTCCAAGGGAAGATCGAGGCTTGCCGAGAGCACGACGCGCAGCGGCTGATGCTCGGCGCGCGCGCCACCCGGCCGCGCCGTGAGCTCGGGATCGTCGCGGCGGACCGTGTTGCCTCCGACGAGGATGGCGTCGACACGCGCACGCCAGTCGTGGGTGAGCGCCCGCGCGGCTTTACCTGTCACCCAGCGCGAATCGCCCGAGCGCGTGGCGATCTTGCCATCTGCCGTGGCCGCAACCTTGAGCGTGACGAGCGGTCGATGCTGCGTGATGAACTTGAAGAATGGCGCGTTCAGATCGGCGCACGCCTGCCGGAGCACGTCGCAGACGACCTCGACGCCGTTGGCACGCAGCCGCTCGATACCGCGGCCAGAGACCCTGGGGTTGGCGTCCGCGCAGCCGACGAACACGCGCGCGATGCCTGCGTCGAGGATGGCCTGGGTGCAGGGCGGTGTCCGGCCCTGATGATCGCAGGGCTCCAGCGTCGAGTAGAGGTCGGCGCCGCGCGCGCGCGCGCCTGCCTGGCGCAGGGCAATGATCTCGGCGTGAGGCGCGCCTGCCCGGGCATGGAAGCCGCGCCCGACGATCTCGCCGCCCTGGACGATGACGACCCCGACGCACGGGTTGGGGCGGGTGCGGCCTTCGGCTTGACGCGCCTCGCTCAACGCCAGGGCCATGAAGCGCTCGACCTCGCTCAGCGTCTGCCGCGTCTGGTCGATGGAGAAAGAGAACGGGCTCATGTCTGCGCGTCCGGCGGGCTACTCGGCTTTTTCTTTGTCTGGGCCACACGCGCGCGCACGGAGGGCTCGGCCAGGAGCGCTTCCAGCTCGGCCATGAACTCACGCACGTCGCGAAACTCCCGATAGACCGACGCAAAGCGGACGTAGGCCACGTCATCGAGCTCGTGGAGAGCGGCCATCACCATTTCGCCCAGGGCCGTCGAGAGGATCTCCTTGTCGCCCTGCGAGGAGAGTCGTTGCTCGATCCGGGAGACGCTCTCGTCGATCTGCTCGGCGCTGACGGGCCGCTTCTCGACCGCCTTCTGGATGCCCGCGACGAGCTTGGCCCGATCGAAGGCCTCTCGACGACCGTCCTTCTTCACGACCAGCGGCGCCATCTCCTCGACGCGTTCGTAGGTCGTGAAGCGGCGGCCACAGCTCAGGCACTCGCGGCGGCGGCGAATCGCGAGCGAGGCGTTCGCCAGTCGCGAGTCGATCACCTTGTTCTCGGTCATTCTGCAGAAGGGACAGAGCATGATGGATGAGCGATCTCGGAGCGGCAGCGAAGGTGAAGGCGTGGCGGCTTCACTATTTCCTGAAGTCCACTGAAACGGTCTTCCCAGCCTCGACGCAGACGGAACGGGTCGACTCGATCGTGTTCTGACTCGGTTCCAAGGGGTCCTCCTGGCTCAGGACAGTCGTTTGTTTCAGGACGATCGTGTGCTGACCCGCCGGTAGGACGCGCTTGTAGGGGGCTTTCCCTGGCGTGAACGTGTGAGACTTGCCGTCGACACGAATACTCAGCTCCTCACCTGCGGGGAGGAGGATGTCCACGTAGCCCTTCTTCGAGCTGGTCTTGCAGGGTTGCTGTCTAGGGGGGGACAGCACCTTTGGCTTGGGCTGAGCCGAGATGGCTGGCGGCCTGCTGGAGACTTCGGGACGCAGGGCGACACTCGTTGTCGAAGCTCTGAAGGGCGCGGCAGGAGGAGGCGGCTCGGCGGCGAGCGCAGGCGGGGCTTCGTCTTGTTGGGCCAACGCGGCGGCGAGCGCGGATGGCTGCTCCGCGCGCGGGCGGGCCTGCCTCTGCGGCTGGAAAGCCTCGCGGGTGGCCTGGAGGGGAATCCCTCGGAACAGGGCGTTGCACCCCGGCAAAGCCGTTGGCGCAACGGCCCCGGCAAAGCCGTTCGCGTCCGACGTGGCGAGCGCCATGAAGTAGATCCAGCGGCTGTCGACACCCGCGCACTGGATGCTGGCGCACACGAGGAACTCGCCAGAGAAGATGCCCTCGTCGTCGAGCCTCCCACGCAGGACTTCGCCACCCGGCTCGTCGAGGCCGCAGCGCGGGTTCGCCTCGATGAGCCGCCCCGTGTAGCGACCGGCCCCGTCGCTCGTGAGCTCGACGGTGGCATACGGCCACAGATCCTTCCAGCGACCTTCGAGGTTCGGTCCCAGGCCCCGCGCCATCGGTCTCGGATCCAGGTTCATCGGGTTGGAGCGATCGATCTCGCGCTCGGCCTTCTCGACCGAACAGGCGGCGAGGGCCAAGAGCGCGCCGAGCAGCGCGCCCTTCAGGATTGGCCAGAGCCGGGAGGATATGGACGTCGGTGAAATCATCTCTGCCTGGGCTGGAATGGATTAACGGAGTGTCAGGGTGACGACAGTGGGCTCCGCGTCAGGGCGGACGCAGACGGTCTGCTCCACCTCTTCACCGTTGCGGCGCGCCCGAACCCTGTGCGTCCCCGAGTCGATCTCGCGCGTGATCGGCGAATCCCCCCAGGGCGTCCCATCGACCGAGATCGAGGCCCAACCACCCGGCGTGAGGACCCGCAAACTGGCAGGTTTGCCTGCAGGACAGGCATTCCGTGGCGGCGATGGCCTGGCAGCAGCGGCAGGCTTCTTGGCTTTGGCTTTCTCTTCATCTTCCTCGTCAGTGTCTACTTGGCGGCGGGGCGGCGCACGTGGCGCTGGCGCGCGCGCCTGTTCCACTGCAGGCGGGGCAACGGCGGGAGCGGGTGTCGTCGGCAGCGGCGCCGAGGCAGTGATGGCGGTGGCTGGAACCGGCGCGGGTGCGACCGTTGGGTCGGGCGCGGAGGTGGGCGCGGTCGCCGTGGCGACGGGGGCCGCTGCTGGTGACGTGGGAAGTGATTCGGGCACCGGTGGAGGCGGTGGCTCTGGCGCGGGTGCGGGTGCAGGGGGCGGCTGTTGCTGTGCCGCCTGTGCCCGTGGCTCGGTGGCGACGGCCATCACCTGCTTGGCGTTGTCAGGGGCCAGGATCTGGACGAGCGCGGGCGGCAGGAGCTCGGGCTTGTTGTGCGCCGCGAGGTAGACGCCACCCCCCAGCGCGGCCAGGCCGATCAGGGTCAGCTGGATGGCGATGGCCTTGCCCATGCCACCGCCGCCCGTCGGCTTGGTGGCCACCTTGGCGTTGGGCCTGGACGGGATGGGCGTCGCCTCTGCTTCGGCTGGATCGATGACGGCGACGTGCGTGCGGCGAGAGGCAGGTGTCCGGCGCTCGCTGCCATCTGTCCCGCGCGCGGGCGTTGCGCGTCTGAGCTCGACGCCCTCGCCATCCGGGCTCACGACAGGGCGGTTCCCCGGTCTGCTGGTCGGTGTCTGCCCTCGCGTCGATCTGCGCGGCGCCTCCTGATGCGTCCTCGACGGCGCCTGCTGCTGGACGCGCAACCCTTTTTCGAGGGCGTCGTAGAGCTCCTGTGCCGTCTGGTAGCGATCCCCCGGCTTCTTCGCGAGCATCTTTTGGACGATCTTGCCCACCACGCTCGGCACGTCCTTGCGGTCGTCGCACAGGTTGGGCGGTGGCTTCTGAACGTGCGCCGCGATGATCGCGTAGTCCGAATCCTCTATGAACGGCAGGCGCGCCGTGAACATCTCGAAGACCATGCAGCCGAGCGCATAGAGGTCGGTGCGCGAATCGATGGGGTTCCCCATCGCCTGCTCGGGCGCCATGTAGTGCGGCGTGCCCATGAGCATCCCGGCGCGCGTGAGGCCCTCGCTCTCCTTCGTGTCGCGGATGATGCCGAAGTCGAGGATGGTGGCGTGGCCTGCGTCGGACAGGTGGATGTTGGCGCTCTTGATGTCGCGGTGAACGAAGCCCTTGGTGTGGATGAAGCCCAGGCCAGAGCACAGCTGCTTGAGGATCGAGAGGATGTCGGCGACCGACATCCCGGTCTTGGATTCGCGGATCTTCTTGCCGAGCGGCACGCCCTCCAGGACCTTCATCACGATGAACGGGCGCGCTCCGAAGCGGCCGACCGCGTAGATTGGAACGATGTTCGGGTGCTCGAGCTTGGCAGTGAGCTTGGCCTCGCGCTCGAAGCGATCGACGAACTCCCCGTCGTGGCACAATTCGCCCGCGAGGATTTTGATGGCGACCTGTCGTTCGAGCGAGATGTCGTGCGCCAGGAAGACCGCACCCATGCCGCCCTGTCCGAGCTTCGACTCGATGCGCCATTTGCCCTCGAAGATGTCGCCCGCGTGGACCTTGCTGAAGCTGGGATCGTCCACCTCGGGCTGAGCGGCGGCACCGCAGAAATTGCAAAAGCGACTCTTGCTGTTGATCGCTTTCTGGCACTTGGGACAGTTCACCTGCGCTTCACCTTGTCTTCTAAAAAGTCCAATGAATTCAAAGGGTTGGCCCAGATCTTCGCATCTACCCGATCCCTGGATCGGCCCGCTGGAGACGCGCGAGACCCGCATGGGTAGACGAACCTCTTGGGGCCAAAGAACGCGCCTTCTAGCCAGGGGTTGGCGCGTTTTGCAATTGCCTTCCCAGGGGCAAAGCAGGGCGGGCGAGTTCCAAGGACTTATCCCTCCATCAGGAGCGAGCAACGCGAAGGACTGGGAAAGCCAGAAGAGGCGCGAGGCTTTGAACTTCCAGACGGAAGTGAAGCGCGAAGCAACGAGGGTTGGCGTTTCACGGACGAGCGGGGCGACGGGATGAATGCTTGATACGATCACTCCCTCCGGGCCACCTCCCTCTGAGCGGGAGGCTTTTGGAGATTTGGAGAAGCCCCCCTCGGCGAGGGGGAGGTCGGCGAAGTCGACAGGGGGGAAATGCGGGGTGGAGCGTTCGAGCTCGATTGCCCTGCTACAGCCCCCGCTGAAAGTTCGCGCCATGGCCACCAGCCAGCGCCCGCCGGGCGCGGATCTCTCGCCACAGCCGGGCCACCTCGTCCGGCGTGTAAGGGCGCCAGGCAAAGTCGGCGCGCACGGCGCCCACGCCGAGCTCGAGGATCTGTCGGAGCTGGCGCGTCAGGTTGAGCGGCGCGGCGCTGAGTGCGACCGTGCGGCAGGCCGCGCTGAACACGTCGATCTCGGTGCCATGGCTGCCCACGAGCTTCATCGATGAGAAATCGCAGGCGCTCGGTCCAGGGCAGCGGCCAGCGAGCGCAGCCTTGGGGCAGGCCTCCGAAAGGAAGAGCGGCGTGTCCTGATAGACGATGGCCACCGTGCGCGAGGCGAGGCGCGGGACGAGCGCACGCCAGTTGTCGAGGCTGTCCTCGGGCGAGAGCGTGACGCGCTGGATGCCCATCTCGAACAGGGCCTCGGCGCTCTGGGTGTTGAGCGCGTAGAGCGGCCAGTCGGCGGTGATGTCCAGCTCGCTCGCGTCACCCACGTCCAAGAAGGAGAAGCCCGAGAGGTTGGCGATCTCGAAGCGAGCAAAGCCCTCGACGCGCAGCGCGGCGATGTTCGCGCGCAGGGCGTCCGCCTCGTGGGCCCGTGTCAGGACGGGCAAGGCCCAGCGCAGCTTCGAGCGATCGAGGTTCACGTCGGTCAGGCGCGTCGAGATGTCCGCGGTCTGTGGGATTTGGATGATGATCTCGTCGATGCCAGCCCAGTCCTCTGCGGTGAGACGCTCCAGATAGCCGAGGCGATCGACCTTGAGGATCCAGCGGGTCGGGGCCGCTGATGGCCGTGCCGTCATGATGCGGATCTCTTCCAGCGCGGTGTCGAGGCGGCGAGCCTGGTTTTCCTTCAACGCGGCGCCCAATCGATCGATCAGCGCACGGCGGGCAGTGTTCAGGCGCGAGAGCGGGACGAAGCAGCCATCCACGTCGTCGAGCTCGAATAGGGCGAGCTCGAACTGGCTGTTGCCCAGTTTGACGCAGGCGCGACGCATGGCGTCGGCGGTTTGGGTCGCGTCTTTGGCAGGCTCGAAGGGGCCGAGGACCTCTTCGCGCGCCGAAATCGCTCCGCTCCTGCCCTCGAGGATCAGCGCCTCGCGCGTGAGGCGGGCCGAGATCGACAGAGGCCTCTGACAGCGCAGCGCGCCCACATTTGGTCTGGGAAAATCGTATGCGCGCTTGAGCGCGTTGGAGGCCGAGTGGCGCACCTCCATCCCGACGCGCAGCGCGGGCGCGCCCTTGGGCAGCGTCACCTCGACGAGCGCTCCAGCTTCCACTCGGACGACAGGGGCGAGCCGTCTCGATCCTTGGACGAGCCGCAGCTCATCCACGCCAAATCCAAAGGGCCGCTCCAGCTCTGCGAGCTCGATCTGGAGGCCGTCGTGCTTCTCGATCGAGCGCTCTGGCACGAGACGGATCGAGCTGCGCTGCACCGACTGGATGGTGCCGAGCCGCGCGCCGCGGTGGCCAGTGAAGCTCGGATCCACGCAGGTCTGAGCACGGCGCGAGCGCGCGTAGAGCTCGGTCCAGGGGCGGCTGAAGATCGTCTGGATGGACGCCTCGCCATCGATGCTGTCTTTGCCGTCGAGCAGCCGCCGGTAGTGATCGACCGTGGCCGCCACGTAGAGCGGGCTCTTCTTGCGGCCCTCGATCTTGAGCGAGGCCACGCCTGCCGCGCGCAGCTCGGACAGGCGCCTGCCCAGCGCCAGATCCTTCATCGAGAAGCAGTGGCCGCGCTCGCCCGTTCGTTCGACACGCCACAGGTCGCGGCACGGGTAGGCGCACGCGCCTCGGTTGCCGCTCTTGCCGATGAGCTGCGACGAGAACAGACACAGGCCGCTGTAGGCGTAGCAGAGCGCGCCGTGCAGGAAGGTCTCGATCTCGACGCCATCGACGCGCGCCGCGGCCGCGATCTCGTCGAGGCACAACTCGCGCGCCAGGACCACGCGCTCGAAGCCGAGCCTGGCCAGCGCCTCGACCCCCTGGCGCGAGTGAACTGCCATCTGAGTGCTGGCGTGCAGTGCGAGGTTCGGGAAGTGGCGCCGCGCGAGGCGAGCGACCGCCAAATCCTGGAGGATGACCGCGTCCACGCCGAGCTCGTCCACGAGGCCCAAGCAGTCGATGAGCTCGGGCAGCTCGGCCTCGACGAGGAGCGTGTTCAGCGCCACGAAGACCTTGCGCCGAGGCGTGAGGTGCTGACCGTGGGCCAGGGCCACGAGCGCGCTCAGCTCGTCCGGGCCAAAGTTCTCGGCCTCGGCGCGCGCCGAGAAGCGTTGCAGCCCGAGATAGACGGCGTCCGCGCCAAAGAGAAAGGCGGCCAGCGCCGCCTCCATCCCGCCTGCCGGAGCCAGGAGTTCTGGAGATTTGGAGATCTTCGACATCGTTGGCTCAACCCTCTCCCCGTCGCTTCGGCCAATCACTCCTGGATCGCCTCTTCGAGAAAGCGCCCGAGCTCACCATCGAACGCCTCACCCAGCTCGTCGAAGAGCACCCGGTAGAGCTCGCCAGCCATAGCCCCGGCCGTCTTGAAGCGGTGCTTGGCGCTCCGGGCAAAGGCGCGCGAGAAGAACTCCTCCTGCCAAAGCGTCATGGGCACGTCCTCGCTGTAGCGGCACTGGGCGATGCGCTCCAGGATCTCCTCGGAGCTGCTGTCCTCGAAGGGCCGCACACCGAACAGGAGCTCGTAGAGCACCGTGGCCATCGCGAACAGATCCGTGGCCGGGGTGACGGGGAGGCCAGCGGCCTGCTCGGGCGAGAGGTAGTTGAGCTTGCCGCCCGCGATGCCGTCGGGCAGGCCCACGCCGATCGTCTGGCTGTGGGCCATGCCAAAGTCGCCGAGCTTCACGATACCCGAGGTCCCGTCGAGGAAGATATTGCCCGGGTTCACGTCGCCGTGGACGATCTGGAGCGCCATGCCCGACGCGCTCTTGGCGGTGTGGACGAAGGCGAGGGTGCGCAAAACCTGAAGTCCGAGTTGGACGGCCAGCGGTGCGGGAAAGTGGCGTCCCTTCCGGCGCAGGGCCGCGAGCACGGCGGCCAGGTCACCGCCGCTCAGGAACTCCATGGACAAGAAGATGCGCTCCTGGACCTGGCCGACCTCGTAGAGCTTCACGACGCCCGGGTGCGCGAGCAGCCGCATCAGGTCTGCCTCGGTCGTGAAGAGATCTTCGACGTCGAGCCCCAGGCCGTCGAGCGGCTTGGCGATCTTGATGGCCACGGGCAGCAGGTTGCCCGACTCGTCGATCACGCTGCCCAGGAAGACCTCGGCCATACCGCCCTCACCGAGCTTGCGAGCCAAGGTGTAGGCGCCGTAGCGGTCGGACGGGATGGTGTTGGGCGACGGCATCGATGCCTCTCTGAGTCTTCTGAATCCGGAGATTCGGCTGGCGAGCGGGACCGGCTCAAGGCGGCGCCTTCAGGCGTCCAGGCCGATATCGCGCATGAAATCGTAGCTCTTGAGCCTGTGTCCCATGTGGTGGACGACGAACCCGGTGAGCGCGGCCCTGGCCTCGGCGCGCACCCAGGCTGGCGCCTCCAGGGCGCCGTGTCCCTCGGTCACACCCGTCTGGAGCGCGGCCAGGACGCCGAGCGTCACGTTCGAGATGCGGGTGCCCCGCGAGCGGGCACAGCGGCCACACAGGCGACCACCGCGCTCTGGATCGAATCGGGAGTCGAGCTCGACACTGCCGCTGTCCGCCGCGCCGCACTGCACGCAGTGATCGAGGTGCGGCCTGAGGCCGGACAGGCTCAGCGCGCCCAGCTCGAAACGCATCAGCTCGACTGGATCGACGCTCCCGCCGAGGAACGCGCGCAGGAGCGAGAAGAACTCGGGCGAGGCCGCGTGGTCGCGGCATAGCTCCCGGGCCAGCTCGCAGGCATAGGCAGCCCGCGACATCGCGCCCAGATCGCGACGCAGCGCGTCAAAGCCATCGACGAGCGAGGCCTCTTCCAAGGTGTGCAGCGCGCCGCGCGCGGATCTCAGGTTGGCCTGGATCAGCGAGAACGGCTCCAGCACGCCGACGAAGCGGCGACGACTCTTGCGTGCCCCACGGGCGAACGCCGACAGCTTGCCACGCTCCTCGGTGAGCAACGTCAGGATGCGGTCGGACTCACCGAAGTCGATCCGGGAGAGGATCAGGGCTGTGCAGCTGAAGCGTTCCATATTTGTTCGGACGTTGCCTCTCTCATCGAGCGACGCGCTCCCGCCTCCTGAGCGGGAGGCGGCCCCCAACGCCCCCTTCTGTGGAGAGAGGGCCATGTCGGTGAGCCCGACAGAAGGGAGCGATGGGGATTCGATGGAGCTCGATTGCCCCGAGATCAGGGGGTGGATTTGGACGGCGCCTGGGGCTTGGGCAGCTCGGCGGCGGCCTCGTTCGGCGCTGGCGCTGGCGTTGCCGGATCCGCGGTGCCAACGGCGTTGGCGACTGGAGCTGGGGCGGCGTTGGAGCGAGATTGAGCCTGTCGAAGTTCGGGCAGGACTTGCGCTTCACTGGCGTTCGGCGCCGCACCCAGCGCCGACGCGTCGTCGTCTGGCCCGATTGCCAGCTTCACGCAGACGGTCACCGCGACGGCGAGCGCGACGACGAGGAGCGCGGCGAACAGGATGGCGAACCTGGGATCGGGCGCCGCACGGCGGTGCGGGCGCTGGAGAGTGGGCGGCGCGGAGGGCTCGGGCGCCCACTTCTGGACGTATTCGTCGTAGCGCAGGAGCGCCTCGTTCGGGTCGATCCCGATCGCCTTGGCATAGCCGCGGATGTAGCCCAGAACGAAGACACGCTCCGGCAGGCGCTCCAGATCGTCCTCTTCGAGCGCCCGGAGATACGTCGTGTGGATGCGCGTCGCCTCCGCGATCTGATCGATCGGGATCCCTCTGAGTTCTCGGGCACGGGTCAGATAGGCGCCAAACGACTCCTCACGCGACTCGGCCGCGGGAAGGCGGCTGCCGCTGTTCGTCCGCGACGTCTGGGCAGCGCCGTGAGGTTTTTGTTTCGATGCGATCATGTTTCGACAGACCTGTTCGGAAACCCTCGTTGTCATGGAGCGCAGCGCCGAGCCGTGAACCTCAGGTGTCGGCGCCGTCGATCACCCGCCAGCGTCATCGTCTATTGCGCTCTTGGCACCTCATCACCTGACGTTGAGCTGGAATTCCCTGGTGCTGTCGAGCGCCTCGGACGCCGTCACCCGGTGCTTGATGCCAGTGCCCGCCTTGATGATGAGCGAGTCAGTGGCTGGATCGATCGATCCCTCGGTGATCTGGATCTCGAAGAAGTCGTTCGGCAGCGCCTTGATCTGACGCACGGAGGGCTTCTTGCGGGCCACGAACGTAACGGCGTTCTCGCCCTGCCGCAGGTAGCGCGTGACGTCTTCGACGGCCTGCACGTCCTCGTTCTTCAGACGGACCGCGAGCACGCCATTGATGAACACGTCCACGTCGAAGCCCGTGGCGCCGACCTGCGACTGCGAGGTGAAGAGCACGTATTGGGCGCTCAGCTTGGCGGGCAGGGGCATGGGCTGCGGCGCGCTCGGCGTCCTGTCCGCGGACGACGCCGGGCCAGAGGCAGGGGGAGGGGTGGCTGCCTGCGCCGCGCGTGACACCGGGGCATCGTCCATCTCGACGCTCAGATTGTAGCCAGGGCAATCGAGGAAGAGGTCGCCGCGCGCGTCGAACGAGGCCGAGCACTTGGTCAGCTTGTAATTGGCCAGCACGCCATCGACCTTGGTTCCATTGATGAAGATCGAGGCGGCGTGCCCAGGTGCTGGCAAGAGGACCAGGCCGAGAGAGGCGAGCGCGGCGAGGGCAAATGGCTTCATCGTGAACGTCTGGAACATGGGGAAACTCCTCATCCATCCAATCACTCTCGAATCGGATGTCGGATCGAGCGTCGAAGAGATCGAAAGATCTGAAGATCGAACGGCGGACGCCGAAAGCCAGAACGGCGCGCGGCGTTTCGGTTTCCCGCAGCCTGTGGCGCCCTTCTTGGGTCATCAAAAAAGCCGCGCTTCCTACCCGCCTCCGATCTGCCAAGTCAAGCGGGCCAGAGTTGGCCAACCCCGCGAAATCTCAAGGGATTTTTCGATCCCCATCCGGCCCGCGCGCGCTCCAAAACAGGTTTGACCCCACAGATCGCTTTCTGCTAGGGCAGCGCGCCGCTCGAAAGCGCCCCCTCCTCCGAGGGAGTGCGGCCCTGGCGACCCCTCTCCAGAACGCCCGTCTGCCTCGTCTGTCGGCAGGTGCGTGTCCCCGAAAGGCCCTTGGGCATTTCGGGACTTTTTTTGGCTTCGGTCGATCCGACGGCCTCCCCGAACCCCTCTCCCGAGCGCCATCCCACCCATCTCCATCCACATCCACGCGGCGACGCGACGTCCCCCCGAACATCGGGGGCCTCTTGAGGCTTTCATGAACGTTCTCGACCCACGCAAAATCCGAAATGTTGGGCTGTTTGGACACCAGGGCACGGGCAAGACCTCGTTTGCCGAGGCGCTGCTCTTCTCGGCCAAGGTCTTTCCAAAGCTGGGCAGCATCGCCGATGGAACGAGTCAGCTCGACACGGAGCCCGAGGAGATCAAGCGCAAGGGCTCCATCGGCCTGCACCTGGGCGCGCTCGAATGGAATGGCCACAAGATCAACGTCCTCGACACGCCGGGCGATCCCAACTTCGCGATGGACATGCGCGCCACCATCTCGGCCGTCGATCTGGCCGCCATGTTCGTCAGCGCGACCGACGGCGTCCAAGTCCAGACCGACCGCATCTGGAGCATCGCCGAAGAGAAGCACCTGCCGCGCGCCGTCATCGTCAACAAGCTCGACCGCGAGCGCGCCGACTTCGAGTCCACGCTCGCCGACATCCGCGAATCGCTCTCGGCCAAGGTCACGCCGGTTCAGCTGCCCTTCGGCAAGGAGGCGGGCTTCAGCGGCGTCATCGACCTCGTCGCGATGAAGCTGCGCCGCGTGAAGGACGAGTCCGGCGCCTATGTCGAGGAGGAGATCCCTGCCGATCTCGAAGCCGAGGCCGTGGCGGCCCACGAACTCCTCGTCGATGCCGTGGCAGCCACCGACGACGCGCTGACCGAGAAGTATCTCGAAGAGGGTGACCTCGGCACGGACGACCTCCAAAGGGGGCTGCGCAAGGCCATCGCCGCCTCCGAGATCTTCCCGCTGCTGTGTGCCTCTGGCCTGAAGAACATCGGCGCCACGAACCTGCTCGACTTCCTCGTTGAGAGCAGCCCGATGCCCATGGAGCGCCCGGCCAAGAAGGCCACGGACCCGCGCAATGGCCAGCGCGTGGATCGCGCCTGCGATCCAGCGGGCCCGCTCGCGACCCAGGTCTTCAAGACGATCGTCGATCAGTTCGTCGGCAAGCTCTCGATCATGCGCGTGTGGTCCGGGACGCTGCCGGGCGACGGCCAGCTCCTCAACACGAGCAAGGGCTCGAACGAGCGCTACACGCAGCTCATCACGCTCCAGGGCAAGAAGAGCTTGGTCGTGCCTCAGGCCGTGAGTGGCGACATCGTGGTCATCGCCAAGCTCAAGGACACCGCGACGGGCGACACGCTCAGCGAGACCAAGTCGCCCACGCTCCTGTCCGATCTGCCGATCGTCAAGCCGGTCATCACCTACGCGCTCAAGCCCAAGACGAAGCAGGACGAGGACCGCATCGCCAACGCGCTCAGCCGTCTGTCCGACGAGGACCCGACCCTGGAGATCGGCCGCGACGTGGAGGCGGGTGAGACCCTGCTCTCGGGCGTGGGCCAGACCCACATCGAGATCACCGTCGAGCGCCTGCGCCGCAAATACTCGGTCGATGTCGAGCTGCTGCCGCCGAAGATCCCCTATCGCGAGACGATCAAGGGCGTCGCGAAGAACGTCGAGGGCAAGCACAAGAAGCAATCCGGCGGTCGCGGGCAGTTCGGCGTGGCCATCATCAACCTCGAACCGAACCGAGGCCTTGGCTACGAGTTCGTGGACAAGATCGTCGGCGGCGCCATCCCGAGGAATTTCATCCCCTCGGTGGACAAGGGCATCCGCGGCGCCATGGTCAAGGGCGTCTATGCGGGCTTCCCGGTCGTGGACGTGAAGGTCGAGCTCATCGACGGCAAATTCCACGACGTGGATTCCAGCGACTTCAGCTTCCAGATGGCCGGATCCAAGGGCTTCAAGCAGGCGTTCATGGCCGCCAAGCCCATCCTGCTCGAGCCGGTGATGAACCTGGAGGTCACCATCCCCGAGGAGAGCACCGGCGACGTGATCGGCGACATCAACCAGCGCCGCGGTCGCGTGCTGGGCGTCGATGCCAAGGGCAAAAACCAGGTCATCAAGGCCCAGGCGCCGATGAGCGAGCTGCTCACCTATGCGCCCGACCTGCGCTCCATCACGAGCGGTCGCAGCAGCTTCACGATGGAATACTCGCACTACGACGAGGTCCCGGCGAACCTGGCCGAGAAGATCGTGGCTGGTCGCGTCAAGGCCAAGGACGAGGATGACGAATAGAGCCGAGCCAATCGGTTGGTGAATAAAGAAAATGAAAAAAGGGTCAGGTCATCAAATGCCTGGCCCTTTTTGTTTTCGCGGTAATTCAATTCTCCGATCGAACCAATCGTAAGGACGATTATCAATCGTCTGTCTTCGTCGGGGCAATTATCAATCGCCTGTCGTCGAAAGTATTTTGATTCAACGGTCGCGAGGTTTGGTGAATGCGAACGCTCCATGCGGGGCTTCCGCTTTGCTTCGCTCCAATCCAATCCACGCGCTGAAAAAAAGAATTTTTAATGTTTGTATTTTGTCTTCTATTGAAATGACGAATCAATCATTTTTCAGGAGAACCCTCAAATGTCTCGAACCTTCGACGTGGTGGTGGTGGGTGCAGGCCCTGGCGGCTATGTGGCGGCGCTTCGATCGGCGCAGAACGGCCTGTCTGTCGCGCTCATCGAGCGGGAAAAGCGACTGGGTGGCACGTGCCTTTTGCGCGGCTGCATCCCGACGAAATCCCTGCTCGAGACCGCGCGGCGCCTCGACGAGCTGGGCCGCGCCGCCGACTTTGGCATCGAGGGGGTGGGCACGCCGACCGTCGAGCTCTCCAAGGTGATGCGGCGCAAGGAGCGCGTGATCGCCAAGCTCGCGGCGGGCGTCGGCGGCCTGTGTCGGAAGTCGGGCGTGGAAGTGCTCCAGGGAACGGCCCGTCTGACCTCGCCCCACACCGTCCAGATCGAGCTCACCAGCGGCGGCGAAGAGACGATCGATGCTCGGAACGTCATCCTCGCGACCGGCTCTTCTGTCCGAGATCTGCCGAACCTCACGCCCGATCACCGCCGCATCCTGACGAGCGATTCGGCCCTGAGCCTGACGGAGCTTCCCAAGCGCCTCTTGGTCCTGGGCTCGGGCGCGGTCGGCATCGAGTTCGCCTCGATCTTCAGGAGCTTTGGCGCCGAGGTGACTGTCGTCGAACTCATGGAGCGCCTGCTGCCGATCGAGGACGAGGAGATCTCCCGCGAGCTCGAGCGCGCCTTTCGACGGCGCGGCATCGGCTTCTTCACCTCGACCAAGCTCGCCCGCGTGGAGACGAGCGGGAGCGGCGTCCACGCTCACCTGCTCAAAGCCGATGGCACGATGGAGACGCTCGAGGCCGACGCGCTGCTCGTGGCCGTCGGCCGCGCGCCCAACACGCGAGCACTGGGCCTGGAATCGGCTGGCATCGAGCTCGACCAGCGCGGCTTCATCCCGGTCGATGCGGCAATGCGGACGCGCGTCAGCGGGGTCTATGCGATCGGCGACATCGTGGCCTCGCCCGCGCTCGCGCACGTGGCCTCTCACGAGGGCCGCATCGCCGCGGATGCCATCGTTGGAAAAGCGGTCGCGCCAATCGAGCTCGATCGCGTCCCCGCAGCCGTCTATGCGAGCCCAGAGGTCGCCTCTGTCGGCCTGACCGAGGCAGTGGCCCGCGCGCGAGGCATCGACGCGCGCGTCGGCAAATTCCCGTTTGTCGCCATTGGCAAGGCGAACGTGCAGGGCGAGACCGAGGGCTTTGCCAAGCTCGTCGCCGATGGCGCGACGGACCGCCTCATCGGCGCGCAGCTCATCGGACCACACGCCACCGAGCTCATCGCCGAGATCGGTGCAGCGCTCGCCACTGGCGCGACGCTCCATCAGATGGCCGAGGTGATCCACGCACACCCGACCTTGAGCGAGATCGTGGGCGAGGCCGCGCTCGTCGGGCTCGGGACGCCGCTGCACATCTAGCCGGAGGAGGCCTCTCGCCCTTCTCCCGTCAAACGAGAAACGAGAGAGGGATGGAATCGAAGCCGTCACATCCGATTCCAAGCCGACTCACCAAAATCCCTCTCCCGTTCAGCGGGAGAGGGCAGCCACGGGGACGGGGAGGCCGTGAGAGGCCGTGAGAGGGAGCGCTGAAGCTAGCGACACACGGGCAGGGCGTTCAGGGCCGCGTCGACGGTGCTGGCGATCGATGTCGGATGGCCGCCAGCGCATTTGGCGCTCGACTGGATGCTGAAAGCATCCTGCGCCACCTGCAACCCGCGGCGTGGCGCGCTCAGGTCCTTGACGTCGAGGAGATTGCGGGCGTTGCGGGCGTCGAGGCGACAGCCCGCGAAGCGCTCGAGTCTGCCCAGCGATTGGGGCGCATCGGCGCCGATCACGACGTAACGGCTGCCCGGCATACGGCCAGACGAGGCGGGCACCCGATCCTCCAGCACCAGCGTCTGACCTGGCTGGAGCACGCCCTCGCCCGGTTGCCTCGGGTAGATCAGCGCGGCCTGGCCGCCATCCACGCCGTAGAACTTCCAGACCTGGACGTGACGGCGTGTGCGCGACGTCACCTGCACCAACACCTTCTCACCAGGGCACAGGGCCACGCCCCGGGGCCTGTCCACGCGCAACACGAAGTTTCCGATCAGCCTGGAGGCGGCACTTCCGGGCGCCAAAGCTGGGACGACGGCGGTCTCGATGACTGGGTGAGGCATGAAGAGTGGCGGTGCAGACGCGGGCTCAGACGCGAACGCTGGCTCAGACGCGGGGGTGGGTGCTGGTGCGGACGCGGGAGGCAGCGGTGCTGGAGGTATCGGCACAGCCACAGGTGCAGACGCTGGCTCAGATGCGGGTGCGGGAGGAGGAGGCGGTGCTGGAGGTATCGGCACAGCCACAGGTGCGGGCGCTGGAGCAGACGCGGGCGTAGCAACAGCCACGGGCGCGGGCACGGAGGGCTGGAACAGAGGCGGGAGGTTCGACCTGGACCTGAGGACAGCGGCGCTGATGTTGGGCTCGTGGGGGACGAGGCTCAGCGCGATGCTCATGGGCTTGAGCTGGATGAGGCGCACGCCGTGGACCGGGTCTGCGTAGCGGGCGCTCCAGGCCATCTCGAGCGCGCCGTCTTTCTCCGCGATCCGCACCGACAGGAGCAGGCGCAGCCCGGATGGCAGCGCGTCGCTCTGGCCGTTCTGCCAGTCGGCAGGCACCTCCTTGAGCACGAAGCGCTCATGGCGCCCCGACAGCTCCAACGCCATCTGCTCTCGAACCCACAGGGCACGAGGGTCTGCATTGGCGCCGAAGTGGCTGCCGCTGGCGGGCTCGATGGCCACGGGAATGGCGGCCTTCTCCGAGGCGAGGATCACCAGCAGCAGCTCGATGGCCGCGGCGCTCGCGGCAGAGGCAGCGCGCGGGCTGCGCATCACATGGAAATCCTCGGCAAAGATCCGTGCCGACTCGATAGCGCTCTGCGGCAGGCGCGCGAGCACGGTGACGACGCCACCACCCTCCAGCGCGGACGGGCGGTTGTTCTGCGGCACATACCTGCACTCGCCAGTCACCTGCGCCGCTAGGCGCGCCCTCTGCTCGATGAGCTCGCGGCGATCCGAAGCCGAGAGCTCGACGATGCCGTGCTCCTTTTCCACGCGCACGCGCGTCGAGTCGAACAGCTCCTGGAGGAAGGCCGACGCCTTGGCCTGCGCCGCGCCGAACGCCGCTGTCTTCGCCTTTGCTCCGGTCAGGGCGTTGTGCGGCGCCCCACCAACGAAAAATTGGCCATCGCGCGTCACCGGGAGCTGGCGCATCCAGGTGTTGGCCCTGTCGCAGACATCTTCCAATGAAGGGGCAGCGGCCACCGACCTGGCGTCCAGGTTGGGCAGCGGGGAGTTGGCCACGGTGAAGCCGAAATACTGTGGCCCCTGCGTCTCGCGGATGGTCTCTCGGCCCTGCCGACTCGTCCGATCGAAGACCTCTCCTCGGATGACCGAGTCGATGTAGCGGCGCGGGCACTGGTCCGGCAATTCGGTGCAGCAGTTCTGGAAGCCCTCCACGTCCACGTCGGCCACGAGCTTGGAGACGGACGTGTGCTGGATGCGGCGCACCGCGTCGCCCTCTTGAAAGACGTCCTCGGCGCTGCCCGACGCGGCCACGGAGCGATACTTGATGAAGGCCGAGCAGCGCGTCTGCACCGCCATGCCCTCGGTCAGGCGCCCCTGTGTGATGTCGTTCGGGATGAAGCGACCGACGAGGTGGCTCGCGTCGTCGTCGTAGTTGAAGCGCAGGTGGATTCGACCTGGCTGCGCCATGTTCACGCTGGGCGCCGCTGCCAGGGCAATCCCTGGGATGGTCAACGCCAGGGAGAGGAGAGACGCGGCGGCGCGCAGGCACCACCGAGGTGGGGGCGCGATGGGATGTGGAGCGGGGAGGGCTGACATGACGGTTGACGGTTCCTTGTGACCGGCCATTCGGGTGCTTCGGGTGCTGAAGTCTCTTCGTTCTTTAGAGTGTCACGCGCCGGGTTGATTCGAGGCCCACCTCTGACATCTCGCGCGGCCCTATCTGAAGACGACATCGACCGGGGTGTGACGGTCGGTCGTGGTCCCATCGCCGAGTTGGCCATATTCGTTCTTGCCCCAGCACTTGGCCCTGCCTGTCGTCATCAACGCGCACGTATGCTTCCATGTGCCAGCGATCGAGGTGACGCCCGAGCTCAGGCCCACGACATCGACCGGCGTGCGACGGAAGTCCGTCGTCCCGTCGCCGAGCTGGCCATCTTTGTTCCATCCCCAGCACTTGACGCTACCCGTCTTCATCAACGCGCACGTGTGCCCCCTCGAAGCAGCGATCGAGGCGACGCCCGAGCTCAAGCCAACGACATCGCCGGGCGAGGTGCTGTTGCCCCCCGTCGTCTCATAGCCGAGCTGCCCAATGTTCCATCCCCAGCACTTGACGCCGCCCGTCGCCATCAATGCGCACGTGTGATTGGCCCCTGCGGAAATAGCGGTGACACCCGAACGCAGGCCAATGACATCGACAGGTCTCTGGCGGTCGGTCGTGGTCCCATCGCCGAGCTGGCCTTCTTCGTTCTCTCCCCAGCATTTGACGCCGCCTGCCGTGGTCAACGCGCACACGTGCTGATACCCAGAAGAGATGGAGACGGCGCCTAAGCCCAGGCCCACGACATCGATCGGCGTGTGGCGGTCGGTTGTCGTCCCATCGCCGAGCTGGCCTTTTTCGTTCTCGCCCCAGCATTTGACACCGCCAGCCTTCGTCAGCGCGCACACGTGCTGATACCCAGAAGAGATGGAGACGGCGCCTGAGCCCAGGCCCACGACATCGACAGGCGTGAGGCGGCTGGTCGTCGTCCCGTCGCCGATTTCGCCGCTGGCGTTGAATCCCCAGCACTTGACGTTGCCCGTCGCCATCAACGCGCACGTGTAGCCCCAACCGGCAGAAAGGGAGGCGGCACCCGAGCTCAGGCCGACGACATCGACCGGCGTGTGACGGTCGGTCATCGTGCCGTCGCCGAGCGCACCGCCGAGGGTCTCGCCCCAGCACTTGACGCCGCCCGTCCTCGTCAACGCGCACGTGTGGTTGTGGCCGGTCGCTATGACGGTCGAGGCAGGCGCTGAGGTAGAGGCGCCGCCCGAAGCTGCCGCCTTCTCGATCAGCTCAGCGATCTTCGTGTTGCCCTTCGCGCGGGCCAGCGAGAGCGCCGTCGAGCCGCTGTTGGCCTTGGCGTTCACGTTCGCGCCTGCCGCCAGCAGCGCCTGCACCAGCTCCAGCCGCTCATTGCTCGCCGCCACCATGAGCGCCGTCAAACCGTCTTTCTTCGCGGTGTTCACGTTCGCGCCTGCCGCGACGAGCAGCTGCACAATCTGCGGCGTGCCCTTCTCCGCGGCGTTCATCAGCGCGGTCCAACCATCATTCTCCGTGGCGTTCACATCCGCGCGCGCCGCCAGGAGCACCCGCACCACCTCGGGCGATGCCTTGCGCACAGCAAAGGTGAGCGCGGTCCAACCATCCTTCTCCGAGGCGTTCACGTTCGCGCCTGCCGCCAGCAGCGCCTGCACCTGGTCCGGCCGCTCATTGCCCGCCGCCACCATGAGTGCCGTTGCGCCGTCTTTCTGCGCGGCGTTCACGTCCGCGCCTGCCGCGACGAGCAGCTGCACAATCTGCGGCGTGCCCTTCTCCGCGGTGTGCATCAGCGCGGTCCAACCGTTCTTGTCCGTGGCGTTCACATCCGCGCGCGCCGCCAGGAGCACCCGCACCACCTCGGGCGATGCCTTGCGCACGGCATACGTGAGCGCCGTCAAACCGTTCTTGTCCGTGGCGTTCACGTCCGCGCCTGCCGCCAGCAGCGCCTGCATCAGCTCCAGGAGCTTCTCATTGCTCGCTGCCCTCATGAGCGCCGTCACGCCATCCTTGTCCGTGGCGCTCACATCCGCGCCTGCCGCCAAAAGCGCCTGCGCCATCTGTTGCCTCTGATTGACCGCCGCATACGCGAGCGCTGTCCAACCATCCGCGTCCCTGGCGTTCACGTTCGCGCCTGCCGCCAGGAGCGTCTGGAACTGTCTCTGGTCACCGTCGAAAACGGCTTGCATGAGCGGTGTCCTGCCCTGCTCTCCGACGTTCGGAGCCGCGCCTTTCACACAGTGCCGCCCGAAGCCACCGCCCTCTCGATCAGCTCGGCGATCTTCGTGTTGCCCTTCGCGCGGGCCAGCGAGAGCGCCGTCGCGCCGCTGTTGGCTGCGGTGTTCACGTTCGCGCCTGCCGCCAGCAGCGCCTGCACCAGCTCCAGCCGCTCATTGTCCGCCGCCACAATGAGTGCCGTCGCGCCGTTTTTCTTCGTGGCATTCACGTTCGCGCCTGCTGCGACGAGCAGCTGCACAATCTGCGGCGTGCCCTTCTCCGCGGCGAACATCAGCGCAGTCCAACCGTTCTTGTCCGCGGCGTTCACATCCGCGCGCGCCGCCAGGAGCACCCGCACCACCTCAGGCGAAGCCTTGCGCACGGCATACGCGAGCGCCGACCAACCATCCTTGTCCGTGGCGTTCACGTTCGCGCCTGCCGCCAGCAGCGCCTGCACCAGCTCCAGCCGCTCATTGCTCGCCGCCAGCATGAGCGCCGTCACACCGTTTTTGTCCGTGGCGTTCACGTCCGCACCCGCCGCGACGAGCAGCTGCACCATCTGCGGCACGCCCTTCAGCGCAGAGACCATCAGCGCCGTCACACCGTTCTTGTTCGTGGCTTTCACGTCCGCGCGCGCCGCCAGGAGCGCCTGCACCATCTGTTGCCTCTGATTGGCCGCCGCATACATGAGCGCGGTCCAGCCATCCGCGTCCGTGGCGTTCACGTTCGCGCCTGCCGCCAGGAGCGTCTGGAACTGTCTCTGGTCACCGGCGAAAACGGCTTGCATGAGCGGTGTCCTGCCCTGCTCTCCGACGTTCGGAGCCGCGCTTTTCACCACAGTGCTGCCCGAAGCCGCCGCCCTCTCGAGCAGCTCGGCGATCTTCGTGTTGCCCTTTGCGCGGGCCACCAAGAGCGCCGTCTCGCCGCTTTTCAGCGCGGCGTTCACGTTCGCGCCTGCCGCCAGCAGCGCCTGCACCAGCTCCAGCCGCTCATTGAGCGTCGCCACCAAGAGCGCCGTCACACCGTCTTTCTGCGCGACGTTCACGTCCGCGCCTGCCGCGACGAGCAGCTGCACAATCTGCGGCGTGCCCTTCTCCGCGGTGTGCATCAGCGCGGTCCAACCGTTCTTGTCCGCGGCGTTCACGTTCACGCGCGCCGCCAGGAGCACCCGCACCACCTCGGGTGAGGCCTTGCGCACGGCATACGAGAGCGCCGTCAAATCGTTCTTGTCCGTGGCGTTCACGTCCGCGCCCGCTCTCAACAGCGCCTGCAGCAGATCCAGCCGCTCATTGCTCGCCGCCACCATGAGCGCCGTCACACCGTCTTTCTTCGCGGCGTTCACATCCGCGCCCGCGCCCAACAGCGCCTGCATCATCTGCGGCGTGCCCTTCTCCGCGGTGTGCATCAGCGCGGTCCAACCGTTCTTGTCCGTGGCGTTCACGTCCGCGCGCGCCGCCAGGAGCAGCCGCACCTGCTCGGGCGATGTCTGGCGTGCGGCATACGTGAGCGCCGACCAACCGTCCGTGTTCGTGGCGTTCACGTCCGCGCCCGCTCCCAACAGCGCCTGCGCCATCTCTGGCCTCGTGTTACCCACGGCCACCATGAGCGCCGTCACACCGTTCTTGTCCGTGGCGTTCACGTCCGCGCCCGCTCCCAAGAGCGCCTGCGCCATCTGCGGCGTGCCCTTCTCCGCGGCGTGCATCAGCGCGGTCCAACCGTTCTTGTTCGTGGCGTTCACGTCCGCGCGCGCTCCCAAGAGCGCCTGCACCAGCTCCAGCCGATCATTGCCCGCCGCCACCATGAGCGTCGTCACACCGTCTTTCTTCGAGGCGTTCACATCCGCGCCTGCCGCGACGAGCAGCTGCACCATCTGCGGCGTGCCCTTCTCCGCGGCGGTCATCAGCGCGGTCCAACCATCCTTGTTCGAGGCGTTCACGTCTGCGCCTGCCGCCAAAAGCGCCTGCGCCATCTGTTGCCTCTGATTGGCCGCCGCATACGAGAGCGCTGTCCAGCCTTCCGCGTCCCCAGCGTTCACAGCCGCGCCCGCCGCCAGGAGCGTCTGAAACTGTTTCTGGTCACCGTCGAGAACGGCTTGCATGAGCGGTGTCCTGCCCTGCTTCCCGACGTTCGGAGCCGCGCTTTTCACCACAGAGTCGCCCGCCCTCGCGCTTGCCCCGGCGCTGACCGCCACCGCCAGTGTGCCGAGGTTCTTGGGAACGAAGTTCAGCGCGATGCTCACGGGCTTGAGCTGGATGAGGCGCACGCCATGCGTCGGATCCGCCAGCCGGGCGCTCCAGGCCAACTCGAGAGCGTCGCCCTTCTCCATGGTTCGAACCGTCAGGAGCAGCTGCACGCCTGGCGGCAGCTCACCGCCCGTGCCAGCTTTCCATGAGGCAGGAACCTCCTTGAGCACGAAGCGCTCGTGGTGCTCGGAGAGCTCCGAGGCCATCAGCATCGCGGCCCACTCGGCCCGAGCGATCGCCTGCGCGTCGTCCAGCCCCGTGACGGGCGCGATGGCCACCGAGATGGCCTTCTCTCCCGAGGGCAGGCGCGCGAGCAATTGCGCGATTGCGGCGGCGCTCGCAGCCTCGGCCGTGCGCTGGCTGTGCAGCGGGGCGTCGGCCACGGTGAAGGCGAAATACTGCGGCCGCTGCATCTCTTGCCTGGTCTCGCTGCCCTCTTTGTCCGAGCGATCGAAGACCTCTCCCTTGATGACCGAGTCGATGTAGCGGCGCGGGCACTGATCCGGGTGCTCCAGGCAGCACTTCTGAAAGCCCGCCATGTCCACGTCGGCCACGAGCTTGGACTCATAGGTCTGCTGGACGCGGCGGATCGCGTCACCCTGCCGGAGGACCGCCTCCTCGCTACCCGACATGGCCACGGAGCGGTGCTTGATGAAGGCGGAGCACAGCGTCTGGACCGCCAGGCCTTCGACCAGGCGCTCTGGCGCGGCATCGTCTCGGAAGAAGCGACCGATCAGGTAGCTCGCGTCGTCGTCGTAGCTCGTCCGCAGATACTTGCCCGGCTGTGCCAGAGAGGATGCGGGCGCCGCTGCCAAGGCGCTCCCTGCGGGCAGGAGCGCTGCCAGAGACAGGAGCGCGGCGAGAGGCTTCCAGTGGGCGAGGCGGCGCGCGGAGGATGGGGCCGAGGACATGGTGTCTCCAGGATCGGGAGAGGATGGATTGAGGCGATGAATGGGCATGGACCAGGGAGAGGCCGAAGGCCCGTCTCGTGGCAGCGACGACGCGCTCACCGACGCCTGGCTTCGAGGTCGCGCGCTGCCACCGAGGCTCGGGAGGGAATGGCGATCGCGCCTTCTTTGTAGGGCAAGCGCCGCGCCTTCTCCGTAGTGCTCTGAATGGCTTGGCAAGAGCACTCCACCAGAGGGCTTGGGACGAAAAAACGAGCGCTTCTAGTCCAGAAGAGAGGTGCGGCGAAAGACTCTGCGCCCATCAAACTTCCAGAGGAGAAACGCCCGCGACCTGCCCTCTGGAGCGCGCCGTTCGAGTTTGAGATGCAGTCGAGTGATGAGCCCCCGCATCACGGCCTGGCTGGATTGCTGGCTGTCGAGGCGAGACGCTCCGAAAGCGCGATTTCCCTTGAGACGATTCGAAGTCTTCAGAGCTCAGCGAAGCACCCCTCGCGGCGCAGGCGATGACCAGAGTTCGAGGAGGCAGGCGCGTTGGCGCCGCATCTCGGTCCTGGGCCTGCCGCTCCTGCTGGCCAGCCTCACGGCGCTCGCCTGTTCACACGCAGGGCACGGCCAGGCTTCCTCGATGGACAGCGCCCCCCCACCGCCGAAGAGCGCGGATCCGATCGAGCGCCCGCGCGCGCCTGAGCCGATGCCCGCCGTGCTCGCTCAGAGTGTGCGCATCCTCGTCTTCGAAGACGGCCAGATCGCACGCAGTGGTTCTGGCGTGGTCCTCGGTTCACGCCCTTTGTCTGCCGACGATGACCAGCACCAGCGCGCCGAGGCGCTCGCGCGCAACGTCATCGTCACCAACGCCCACGTGGTGGCGCCGCAGAAGCCGAACGAAGCCCTGCGCTACCGCGTCATCCTGGAGAGCCCGCGTCCAGATGGACACAGCGTGGAGTTCGAGGCGCTCCTCCTCGCGCTCGGCCAGGCCCCGAGCATGGACCTCGCGCTCCTCACCTTTGATGGGCCACGCCTCACGCCAGCCCAACTCGCCAAGCCAGAAGAGCTGAGCGTCGGCAGCGCGCTGTTCGCCATCGGCGCGCCCTATGGCCGCGAGCTGTCGGTCTCTGCTGGCATCCTCAGTCGCGTCGATTACGAGCGCGGTCCAGGCGGCGAGATCCGCGCGGCGCTGCTCAAGACCGACGCCTCCATCGGCTACGGCGCCTCGGGCGGCGGGCTCTTCTCCCGCGAGAGCGGCCACCTCGTCGGCATCATCGAAGGCTATCGGACGGCCAAACTCTCCTTCCCCGTCGACGGCATGCTCTACTCGTTCGACATCCCCATGCCCGGCGAGACGTTCGCCGCGCCTTCCGAGAAGCTCCTCCGCTTCGTCCAGGAACAGGGCTTGGGAGAGGTATTGGAATCGAGTGTGTCGAATGAGCCGTGAAATGTGACGAATCGATAATACGTCTTCGACAAACGAACCGTCATTGTGAGGAACGAAGTGACGAAACAATCCATCGACACTTTGCCTCGACAAACAAAAGGGATTGCTTCGCTTCGCTCGCAATGATGGTTCATTGAACACATCATTGAAATGAATCGACCTGTTCCAAAACCGCATCCGCGCAAAAGGTCTTTCTAAGGATTTATTCCTATTAGGACCTTTGCAGCGCGAAGGACGGGGCATGTCAGAAGAGGCACGAGGCGGGGGAACTTCCAGACGAAAGTGAAGCGCGAAGCAACGACGGCTGGCGTTTCACGGACGAGCTTTGGCGACGGAATGATTGAGGGATAAATCCTTATCAAATTTTCTATTTCTATTTCGAATGGTTGAACCGAATAGGGCGCCATGAATGACTCCCCTCAAGAAAGATATTGTGCCTTTGAAGACAGATTCCAACGAATCCATTCGATGCCAATAAAAAAAGGGCGCGACGAATCGCGCCCCAAATATTCGATTCATTTCACCGATTCGGCTCACACGTTCATCAAACCGAATCAGACCACACCCTGGGCCAGCATGGCGTTGGCGACCTTGATGAACCCGGCCACGTTGGCACCCTTGACGTAGTTGATTCCGTTGCCCTCCTTGCCGTGCTCGACGCAGGCGCGGTGGATCGACTTCATGATCCCGTGCAGTCGGGCATCGACCTCAGAGGCTTCCCAGCTCAGGTGCATGGCGTTCTGGGCCATCTCCAGGCCCGAGGTCGAGACGCCGCCCGCGTTCGCGGCTTTGCCCGGTGCGAGCACCACGCCCGCCGCGTGGAACGCCTCGATGGCCTCGATGCTCGATGGCATGTTCGCGCCTTCGACGACGTATCTGCAGCCGTTCTTGATGAGCTCCCTGGCGTCGTCGAGCTCGAGCTCGTTCTCACAGGCCGTGGGGAACGCCACGTCGCAGGGGATGGCCCATGTCTTCTTGTCCTCGAACAGCTGCGAGCCGGGGAACTTCTCGACGTAGTGGTGGAGGAATCCACCCTTGGCCGACGGCGGCTTGACGCGCTTGAACACGAGGTTCTTGGTCCAGGCGAGCTTCTCGGCGTCGATGCCGTTCGGGTCGTAGATCGTCCCGTCGTAGTCGCGCATCGCGACGACCTTGCCGCCGAGCGCGTTGACCTTCTCGATGGTGTGCAGGCCGACGTTGCCAGCGCCCGAGATGACGCACGTCTTGCCCTCGAAGGACTCACCGTGCTGCGCGAGCATCTCGCTGGCAAAGTAGGTGACGCCGTAGCCCGTGGCCTCGGTGCGCATGAGTGAGCCGCCAAAGTCGAGACCCTTGCCCGTCAGCACGCCGGTGAACTCGTTGGCGAGCTTCTTATACATGCCGAACATGAAGCCGAGCTCGCGACCGCCCACGCCCAGGTCACCGGCGGGCACGTCCGTGTTCGGTCCGATGTGGCGGTAGAGCTCGGCCATGAAGCTCTGGCAGAAGCGCATGATCTCCTGCTCACTCTTGCCGCGCGCGTCGAAGTCGCTGCCGCCCTTGCCGCCGCCCATGGGCAGACCCGTGAGCGCGTTCTTGAACGTCTGCTCGAAGCCGAGGAATTTGAGCACACCGAGCGTCACGGTCGAATGGAAGCGGATGCCGCCCTTGTAAGGACCGATCGCGCTGTTCATTTGGACGCGGATGCCTCGATTGACCTGGACCTGCCCCTTGTCATCGACCCAGGTGACACGAAACAGGACGACGCGCTCGGGCTCGACCATCCGTTCGAGGATCTTCGCCTGGCGATACGCGGGATTGGCCTCGATGACGGGCATCACGGATTCGGCAACCTCCTGGACGGCCTGGTGGAACTGGGGCTCGGAGGGGTTTTTGGCGATGACGTCGGCCATGAATTCTTGGACAGCCTTGCTCATAACGACGACTCCTCTTGGACGTACGGTCAGACGCACGCGGTGTTCTGAAACGGGATGTGGGGGAAATCTTTTGGTGTCAGATGCACATCGGGCGCACCATCGATGAAGAGGATGGCGCGCCCGGCGAGCGCGTGCTGCATAGTCCTCGCCCCTTGAAATGCAAACACTTTGTCCCCCACGGATCTTTGCTCTGAAAGGTTCGTGAACAAACAAAAGCTGTTTGCAAACAAACATGGAGACGCAACATGTCGCGAAAGGCCAACATTTCTTCGGAAGGCGCTCGTCAACTCGTCGAGAATTCGGGCGAAGCGCTCTCTGGCGATGCCGCTGGAAGGCTCGCTCGATTCGAGGATTTCTACGAGCACTTGATTTGGCAGAGGCAATCGATCCCGGTGGAATTGGATCGGCTGCGTGCCGAAGGGAAAACGAAGTCCCGTCAATTCAAGGAGTTGCTCGGACAAAAGCTCATGGCTGAGACGACCTTGAGCTTGCTCGCGCGGTTCGGGATTGAATGAGAGCTTCGGAAAACTCATTATCGATCAACAAAATGGATTGCTGTGTTTCGCTCGCAATGACGGATGATTGAAATAAAGATTTGATCTATCAGCAAATCATCCATGGATTCCATTTCGGGAGCCGCCAAGCACACAAGATAAAAAGATGTCCATGGATGGTATGAAATTTTTCAATTGCTCGACAGGGGAATGAAAATACCACGTGGTCTTCATGCCGAAGTATCGAAAGAGAGCACTCTATGGCGAACTTCGGAAAGCTCTTGTGAACGTGATGAGGGAACTCGCATGACAAAAAGAATGCGTTATTTGAGGAAGGGTGTTTGATGCCCGAACATATTTATACATTGATCTCGACACTGTCGAAACATTCGGTGGCATCAGTGGTCGATTATATCAAAGGAAAGAGTTCGGTTTATCTTGCTTCGACATTTGGAGAAAAAACGAAATATCGAGGAGTAGCATTTTGGGGCTCGCGGGTATTTCGTTTCAATAGTTGGAAGAGACGAGGCGACGATTCAAGCATCCAGGCGACCGAGCGAGCGTCATTGAATCATCCGCGATTCGAACAAAATTCTGATTGAATCGCCTGGGGGCGCCAGCCTAAGGGGGCCTCTTTTTCAGCGTCTCCCCTCTCGCCCCTCATGAAAATCATGAAAATCATCTCCAGAGGCCTTTCGGACACGGGTCGCAAGCGCGATCACAACGAGGACAGTTTCCTGATCGATGAGGAGCTCTCTCTTTTCGTCGTGGCAGACGGAATGGGTGGACACGCGGGCGGAGGCACGGCCTCCCGCCTCGCTGTCGAGACGATCGCCACGATCATGCGCGAGTCCTGGGCCCAAGAGGACAGCCCGCTGCGCGAAGACTGCCCGATTCAGGCCTCGCGCATCCCTTCGCTCCTGCGCCAGGCGGTTCAGGCCGCCTGCTGCAACATCTACATGGCGTCGCGCGAGAACCCACACCTCGCAGGCATGGGCACGACGACGGTCGTCCTCCTCATCCACGGCCAGCACGCCTTCTTCGCGCACGTCGGCGACAGCCGCATCTATCTGGTGCGTGACGACTTCGTGCAGCAGGTCACCGAGGATCACAGCCTGGTCAATGAGCAGCTGCGCGCTGGCATGATCACCGCCGAGGAAGCCTTGAAGAGCCGCTACAAGAATATCATCACGCGCTCTGTCGGCTTCGAACGGAGCGTGGAGGTGGACGTGATGGGCCTCGTCTGCGAACCCGGCGACACCTTCATCCTCTGCTCGGACGGCATGTCCAACCTCGTGCACGAGGACGACATCCTGGAGCTCGCCGCCAAGGGCGATCTGGACGCGGTCACCAGTGCACTCGTCGCGTTGGCCAATGAGCGCGGTGGCGACGACAACATCACGGTCGTCGCGGCCAGAGCCCTCTGAAGCAGGGTGGGGGCGCCAACGAACTCCAGCGGACGTAGCGCGATGTAGGCAGGGGCTGGGTTGAAGCGAAGCGGAAACCCAGCACGAACGAGCTCATGAAAGGCCTTCTCGAAACGCCTCGTCTGACGCAGCGATGCGGCGAGTTTCGCGAGGGGCGTTCGAGGCTGGGTCGTCGCTTCACTTCAACCCAGCCTACGGGCTCTGCTGACATCTCCCCCTTCGACATTGGAAAAACGCGATTGATCGGCGTCGAATCGATTCAGTGGAACGATAGAATCTCCCAGAAAGACTGTCATTTTCACCAAACATCCTGGTTTTGGAAAGGGATTGAGAAATGACCGACAGAAGCATTCTTTTGAAAATTATTCAGTCCACTAACAATAATGCAAGGCAACGGCTATATTTAAAAAACAATAATAATTATGTAGAGGCAGCCCCCCCCTGTGGCCGCTCGAAATGACATTACAGCGTATTCAAGAAAGAATGAGGCAATTCATTACAAACAAAACATGGGTGTCATGAACGACGCTCCTATGAAAAATAACAAACAATCAAAGCCGTGGTATTTATTGACGGGATTTGTAGGGGCGTCATCCATGACACCCAAAAGCCCCGTGAATTCGAATCCCGCTTCGCGGGAATCAATCATTCGCAGCTTCGCTGTGAAATTATGCCGCCTTTTAGCGGTGTTTCGCTTCTCTTTGCAATTTACAGCATTTTCGAGAAAGAATGAGATTGTTCATTTTATTTTCTAGACGGGCGCAGCACGCTGCGCACCTACAAAACTTTCGATGAATAGCGTCAATTATTTTTGGAAACACTGTAAATCCAATAGAATCAATGTGGTCAAAAATCAAAGCATGGTTCCGAAAGGTTCGAGCTCGAATTAATTGGATTTCAGAGGGTTGCAATTTCTAATATAGTCGGTTGGTTCGGACGCTATTGATATAAATGACAATCTTTCTGGGAGATACTCTGGATGTATATGTCATTCTTTATTGAAAAAATTATAGTATGAACATGCTATTATAAGCAATCCTCAAGTGGTGTTTTCACTCCCATGTCGAGTGGTTTAAAACCTCTATACCATTCATGAGTATTCGTTCGTTTTGTGTGCTTGGCGGCTCACAAAATGGAATCCAGGGATGATTTACTGATAGGTCGAACCATTTCAGTCTCCTGGCAAAGCCGGGGGTTGCCTTTAGAAAATCAAAGTTATCATCACGTGGCGGGTATTGGTTCGATCGCGATTGCTTCGATATTATTTCATCGATTCTCCAAAAAATCATTTTCGCTTGAGTTAGGAAATCCAAACGGCTAGGGCGCGCCGTCTTTCTTTCAGGGCTGATGTTCGATGTTTTGCCCCCAGCCCTCGAACGTCGCTCTCCGTGGCCGGACAGAGTTCATGCCCCTCACAGCCCCCGCATCGAATGCCTCCGCTGCCTCTGCCGAGGGCCTGTCGTCGCAGGCCCTTCTGAGCGCCTTCCCCCGCAAGCGCGTCCTCGTCGTCGGCGACATCGTGGCCGACGAATACATCTATGGAGAGACCGATCGGGTCTCGCGCGAGGCGCCGGTCCTCATCGTCCGCTATGAGTCGTCGGAGATCATGCTCGGTGGGGCGGGAAACGCCGCGGCCAACCTGCGCGCCCTGGGCGCCGAGGTCTGCCTGCTCGGCATCGTGGGCTGTGACGAGATGGGGCGTGGCGTGCGCGCCCGGGCAGCCGAGATGGGCATCGACCTCGTCTCGCCCGAGAGCAACTTGCTCCTGACCGAGACGAAGACGCGCATCCTCGCCGGTGGCCGCAACACGCGGCGCCAGCAGATGCTGCGCATCGACCGAGGCCAGAGGGCGCTGCCCGCTGACATCGAACAGGCGCTGTGCGCCCTGCTCCGGCGCGAGGCGCCGCGCTGCGACGCCATCCTGGTCTCGGACTACGGGGCAGGCGTTCTGGGCGCCCCGCTCATCGCCGAGGTGCTCGCGCTGGCCCGGACCGGCGCCATCGTCTGCGTGGATTCCCGCTACAACCTCCCGGCCTTTGTCGGCGCCACGGTCCTCAAGCCCAACGAGGCCGAGTTCGAGGCTCTCGCCCAAGCGCATGCGCCAGACGAGGCCACGCTGCGCGACCTCGTCCGCCACACGCTGCGGCGCCTGACCTCGACCAAGGCCCTGCTCGTCACGCGCGGCAGCAGCGGAATGATGCTCTGCGCCAGTAGTGGCGCTGGGGATGAGGGCGAGCTCGTCACCATCCCGCCACACGGCACGCACGAGACCGTGGACGTGACGGGCGCGGGCGACACGGTCGCCGCCACCCTGGCCCTTGCGCTCGCCGCGGGCGCGTCATTCCCTCAAGCCGCCCGCCTCGCCAACGTGGCCGGCGCCCTCAAGGTTCGAAAGCTCGGAACGGTGACGGTCAGTCTGGCCGAACTGGAGCGCGAACTGTCGGAGTCCTGCTCGTGAGTCTCTCGAAAATCGCCTCCCGCGAGGAGCTCGCCGCGCGCATCCGCGATGCGCAGGCCAGCGGAGAGGTCGTGGCCATGGCCAACGGCGTCTTCGACCTGCTCCACGTCGGCCATGTCCGTTACCTCCAGGCCGCCCGCGAGATGGCTGACCGCCTCGTCGTGGCCGTGAACTCGGATGCCTCGACGCGCGCCTACAAGGGCCCAGACCGCCCCATGATCCCCGAGGCCGAGCGCGCCGAGCTGGTGGCAGCGCTCGCGTGCGTCGATCACGTCATCGTGTTCGACGATTTGGACGTGCGGCCCACCCTGCGCGCTCTCAGGCCAGATCTCCACGTGAAGGGGACCGACTACACCGAGGGCTCCGTCCCCGAGCGCGACGAGGTCCTCGCCTATGGCGGCCGCGTGGCCATCGCGGGCGATCCCAAGGATCACTCGTCCACCGAGACCATTGCCCGGCTGCGCCGCGCTCACGGGACATGACGGGCCCCCTGGGCCGACCCGGACTGGAAATGAACGCGCGACCGAGCCAAGTTCGACTCGTCTGAGACCTGCTCGTCGCGCTGGCACGATTCGACTCGATTCGACGGAACGTGATGCCGCATTGGAGGCAGACATGCCCAGATTGGCCGTTACCATCATCACGCTGAACGAGGCGCAGGACTTGCCCGACTGCCTGCGCTCGGTCGCGTTCGCCGACGACATCCTCGTCGTGGATTCGGGGAGCACGGATCGGACGGTCGAGCTGGCCCGCCAGATGGGCGCCCGCGTCATCGAGAACCCGTGGCCAGGCTATGCCGCGCAGCGTCAGTTCGCGCTGGAGCGCGCTCAGGGTGACTGGTGCCTCATGTTGGACGCGGACGAGCGCGTCTCGCCCGAGCTGCAAGGTGAGATCGCCGTGGCCATCACGCGGGACAACGTGAACGGCTACTTCATCCCGTTCGTCACCCACATGTTCGACAAGGCGCTGCTTCACGGCGGCGATCGTGGCGAGCGCAACCTGCGCCTGGTGCGCAAGGCCAAAGCCCATTGGACTCAGAGCGGCTGCGGCATGGACGGCGCCGTGGTGGAGGGCGAGCTCGGCGCGCTCAAGGACCCCATCGTCCACATCCCCTATGCCTCGCTCGCCGAGTATTTCGACCGCCTCAACACGAAGACGAGCCAGTGCGCCCTCGATCTGCACCAGAGCGGGGTGCGCGCCTCCAGGCTGCACCTGCTCCGACACCCGTTCCTCTTCCTCTGGCACTACGTCGTGCTGCTCGGCTTCCTCGATGGCTGGGCAGGATTTCTCCACGCCTCGTTCAGATCGCTCTTCGATTTCATCACGCAGGCCAAGCTCCTCGACATCGAGCGCCGCGCGGGCAGCCTCTCCCCCGACACGATCGCGCAGAGCGCCATCATCCCGCGTTTGGCCACGCCCCTCCAGACGTCGGAGACATCGGCGGAACCAGCGGCACTGCCGACGTCCGTGGAGGCGACATCGGATCGGCTCGCCCCATCGAGTGAGACACCTTCCGAACGCGACGAGAAACAGGGCGCGGCGTGAAGGTCCTGATGTTGCTCTCGTATCCGGGGCTGACCGGCCCGGCCGAGCTGGCGCTGAGCGACGCGCGGGGCCTGCGCGAGGCGGGGCACACGGTCCTGTTCGGCTGCGACACGCGGCGCGATTTGAAAAAGATCGAGCGCTCGGTGTGCGCCGATGGAACGCAGGACTTTGGCGACACGGCGTCCGCCGTCGATCCGCTCGCCCACCAGGACTTCGCGCGCGCCATCGACGCGGCTGGCTTCGAGCGCATGGCCGAGCTGACGCTGTGCAAGAGCAAACCGACGCCCCTGGAGCTGGCGCGCGACGTGTGGAGCCTGCGTCGCCGCATGGAGGGCGCGGACATCGTTCACACGCGCTTCTCGCACGAGCTGCTCGTCGCGCTCGCGGCAGCAAAACTTTCGAGGCGGCCACCGCGCGTCGTCCACAGCGTCGAGAAGCCGCCGACCAAGGGTGGGCTCTGGGCCCTGAGGGCCGCGGACGCGCTCGTCCTGCCGAGCCGCCACGCGCTGGAGCGCCTCGTCCAAGTCCAGGGCTCGGGCACCGCTCTGCGTGAAGAGCGGCTCCATGTCCTGCCGGGCCGCGTGGATGGCGCGCGCTTCACGCCAGGGGATGGGAGCGCCCTGCGCGCCGAGCTGAACCTGCCGAGCGACGCGCTCGTCTTTGGCATCGTCTCGCGCATCAAGATCGAGCGGCGCCACGAGCTGTTCCTACGCGCCTTTGCCCAGGTCTCGACCGCGCTGCCCAACGCTCGATTGTGCGTCGTGGGTCGAGGTGAACACAGGCCAGCCATCGAGGCGCTCGTCGATGAGCTCGGCCTGCGCGAGCGCGCCGTGTTCTCGGGCTATCGGGCGGGCGACGAGCTGGTGACGGCCTATCGCGCGCTCGACGCGCAGGTGTGGCTCGTCCAGGGCAACGATGGGACGAGCCGAGCCGTGCTCGAAGCGCTCGCGTGCGGCACGCCGGTCATCGCGGGCAGCGGCGGTGCGCAGGCCGAGGTGGTGCGCGATGGCCTCGATGGCCGCGTGGTGCCGCTCGATCCCGCGTGGACGCCGGGCATGGCCTCGAGCCGTGAGGAGCTCGACGCGCTCGCCCGCGCGCTGCTCGACCTGGCCGATCGCGATCGACGCGAGGCCATGCGGCAGAGCGCACGGCAGCGGGCACAGGCGTTCTCACCGGCCGCTCGGGCCGAGGGCTTGCGCCGGATTTATGAAGGCCTGTCGCCTGTTGAGGCCGGATGAGCGGCGCTCGACGGTCGTGATGTTGTAAAGAGCACGCCCTCGCGCCGGATGGGCCCCTCCTCCGCCCGGCGGAAGATCCCCAGATTTCATCCGCGCCATGGTGCCAGAGATTCTCTGGCAAGGAGCCCTTCCAAGAATGAATCAACCTGCCCGCGTCGAGCTCGCCGATCCCGAAATCCTCCGAACCCTGTGCGGTGGCCAAAGCGAAAATCTGAAACTCATCGGAAAGAAGCTCGGCGTCAGCGTTGGCCAGCGCGGCTCCTGTCTCCTCGTGAGCGGCGCGACCGAGGCCGTGGCCTTTGCCGACCGCCTGCTGCGCGAGCTCTACGAGCTGCTCCAGCGCGGCTACCGGCTCTATCCTGAGGACATCGATCAGGCCATCAAGACGCTCTCCCTGGATGAACGCGTGAGCTTGCGCGACATCTTCATGGACTCGGTCTTCGTCTCGAACCGCAAGCGCGCCATCGCCCCCAAGGGGCTCGCGCAGAAGCGCTACGTCGAGGCCATCCGGCGCCACGACATCGTGTTTGGCATTGGCCCGGCCGGCACGGGCAAGACCTACCTGGCGATGGCCATGGCCGCCGCCGCGCTGGTCGAGCACCGCGTCAAGCGCCTCATCCTCACACGGCCTGCGGTCGAGGCGGGCGAGAAGCTCGGCTTCCTGCCCGGTGACCTGGCCGAGAAGATCAACCCCTACCTGCGGCCGCTCTACGACGCGCTCCACGACATGATGGACGCCGAGAAGGTCGCCTCGCTCATGGAACGGGGGACCATCGAGGTCGCGCCGCTGGCCTTCATGCGCGGCCGGACGCTCAACGACGCCTTCGTCATCCTCGACGAGGCGCAGAACACCACGCCCGAGCAGATGAAGATGTTCCTGACGCGTCTCGGCTTTGGATCGCGCGCCGTGGTAACGGGCGACATCACGCAGATCGACCTGCCGACAGGCCAGCCCTCGGGGCTCATCGCGGTCCGCGAGATCCTGCAAGATGTCGAGGGACTGCGCTTCTGCCAATTCAGCGAAGTGGATGTGGTCCGCCATCCGCTGGTCCAGGAGATCGTCCAGGCCTACGAGCGCTGGGACCTCCGGCGCAAAACGCCGCCATCCAAGCCGCCATCCAAAGCGGTGATGGCCGACGAACCGAATCCCAGCTGAGTCGTCGCTCATCCAGGCGATGTCGACGGGCAGGCACAGGGGCTTTGCCCCTCTACGATTCATAAGGACTTATCCCTTCATGAGGACCGAGCAACGCGAAGGCCGGGGAATGTCAAATGTCAGACGAGGCGCGAGGCAGGAGCTTCCCGAGGGAAATGAAGAGCGAAGCAACGAAGACTGGCGTTTCACGGACAAGTGGGGCGACGAGATAATTCATGGATAAGCCCCAAGACCATCACCTGGAAATCACCTCACACACCTCGAAAGCACCACCGTCATGACCGAACACAGCATCGCCATCACGCGCCGCGGCGACGAGCGCGTCGAGCAGGGCCTGCCCTGGATCTACCGCGCCGATCTCAAGTCAGTCCCCAAGGGCCTTACCGAGGGCGCCATCGTGCGCGTGGTCGATGGTCGCGGCTGGTTCAAGGGGCGCGCGTTCTATTCGAGCCAGAGCCAGATCGCGCTGCGCCTGCTCACGCGCGAGGACGTGGCGTGCGATCGCGCCTTTTTTGCCGATCGCCTGCGCGCGGCCCTCGCACTCCGAGAGCGCCTCTTCCCAGGCGAGACGACCTATCGCCTCGTACACGGCGACGCCGATCTGCTCTCGGGCATCGTCATCGATCGCTACGGCGACGTGCTCTGCATCCAGCTCCTCACCCAGGCCGCCGATGCACTGCGAGAGTTGTTCGTCTCGCTGCTGCGCGAGCTCTTCCCTGGCACTCGTGCCATCATCGAGCGCAGCGACGCCAAGGTGCGGCTCCTCGAAGGCCTCGAACCGATCAAGCGGGTGCTGTTCGGCGAGGCGCCCGGCCCGATCGAGCTGCGCGAGGGCGACGTCACCCAGCGCATCGATCCCATGGAGGGCCAGAAGACGGGCGGTTTCCTGGACCAGCGCGAGAACCACCTGCTCGCTGCGCGCTTCGCGTCTGGCCTCGGGCTTGACTGCTTCTCCTACACGGGCGGCTTCGCGCTCCAGCTCGCCAAGCACGGCTGCACGCGCGTGACGGCCGTCGAGTGCAGCGAAAGCGCCTCGGCCCTGCTGATGGAGAGCGCCGCGCGCAACGGCCTGTCGAACGTCGAGGTCACGACGGCCAACGTGTTCGACTTTCTCAAGGCCCAGTCCATGACGAGCACGCGCTACGACACGATCGTCCTCGACCCGCCCTCCTTTGCGAAGAACAAGGGCGCCATCGAGGGTGCGCTGCGCGGCTACAAGGAGATCAACCTGCGGGCGATGCAGCTGCTCAAACCAGGTGGCCACCTCATCAGCGCGAGCTGCTCGTTCCACGTCGATGAGGCGGGCTTCGAACAGATGCTCCACGCCGCGGCATGCGACGCCAAGCGCTCGGTCCAGATCGTCGAGCGCCGGGGCGCGAGCCGCGATCACCCGGTCCTGCTCGGCGTGCGCGAGACGCGCTACCTCAAGTGCTTCTTTTTGCGGGTGCTGTGACGACCGCCCTCGCCCATTCCCCGGCCCTCTCCTGTTCAAGGGAGCGGGCGTTCGATGAGACACGCCTCTCTTTCCTCTCCCGCTCGTGGGCGAGGGGCCGCCGAAGAGGCGGGAGAGAAAAATCTCCAATGATTCCGAGATCTTACATCCTCCTATCCGCGATCCTCGCCGCCCTGACGGGGCTATCGTGCGCCGCTGCTCCCGCGCCCGAGACTCAGGGCGAGCTGCCGCCCGAGCTCATCCTCGAGGGCGTGACCTACCGCTACTACGAGGGCAGCACGCAGACCGTGAGCGGCAAGGCGGCCCGAGCCACCTACCGGAACGAGACGGGCGAGATAGGGGCGGACGAGCTGTTCGCCCTCCTGCACGACGAGGCCAAGGGCTCGGTCGAGGCGCGCGGCAGCCACGTGCTCGGCAGCCTCCTGCTCAGGTGGGCCGACGCCGAAGGTGGCGTCGAGATGCTCGACGTGAACGGCACCAAGGCCACGACCGAAAGCGCGAGCTTCGATGCCCGGCGGCGGCGCTTCTTCGGAGAGACACCCGTCGATGTGTTCGGCGAGGGATTCGACGCCACGGCCACCTCGGGCTTTTCCCTCAACCTCCGAACCGCCCGCGTGCTCCACTTCCAGGGGCCGATCCTCACCCGTGTCTTCGAGCACTGACTCGACCCGCCCCATCGACATCGATCAACCAACCGATCGACCGACCAATCACGACGCGTCGGCTTTCTCACGTTCGAGGCCTGCCCATGTCCCTCACCGCCATCACCCTCTGTCTCTTTGCGCTCGCCGCTCCGGCCTCGGGCGCGCCTGCCCACAAGCCAGCCGTGAACATCACCTCCGAGCGCTTCGAGATCCTGCCCAACGCCGAGCGCGCCCTCTGGACTGGTTCGGTCGTGGCCCAGCGCGGCGACCTGCGCCTGTCCTGCGACAAGCTGACCGCCGAATTCGACACTGGTGAGCGCCGCAGGATCAAATCACTCGTCTGTGAGGGCAACGTCCACATGCTGCAGCGGCGCGGCGCGAGCGGCCCGGGATCAGCCAAATCGAACGCCGCCGATCGCGAGGCGTGGGGTGATCGGGCGCACTTCGACAACAAGCGCGGCCTCGTCACCGTCACCGGCAACCCCAAGGCACGCGAGGGCGAGAACCGCATCCACGGCGAGAAGGTCCTCATCTACGTCGAGGAGGATCGCGTGGTCGTCGAGAAGCCCAAGATGGTGCTGGAGACCGAGGTCGCGACAGGGAGCGCCCCGTGATGACGACGGAACGGACGGAGCGATCGAGCCCTCAGAGGCTCATCGTCGAAAACCTCCAGAAGCGCTTCCGCATCGCGCCGAGCTGGCAGTTCTGGAACAGGCACGCGCGCCAGGTCGTCCACAGCGTGTCGTTCGAGGTGACGCGCGGCGAGGTGGTCGGCCTGCTCGGCCCCAACGGCGCGGGCAAGACGACTAGCTTCAACATGGTCGTGGGCGTGCTGACCGCCGACGCGGGCACGATCCGGCTCGACGACCTCGACATCACCGCTCTGCCGATGCACCGCCGCGCGCGCCGAGGCATCGGCTACCTGCCGCAGGAGGCGTCGATCTTTCGGAAGCTGACCGTGCGCGACAACCTGCTCGCCGTCCTGGAGACGATGAAGCTCCCGCGCGCCGAACGCGAGCGCCGGGCAGCGGCGCTGATCGACGAATTCCGACTCGGCCACGTGGCCGAAAGCCTCGGCGAGATGCTCTCTGGCGGTGAGCGGCGCCGGGCCGAGATCGCGCGCCTGCTCGTGCGCGAGCCCTCGTTCATCCTCTTCGACGAGCCGTTCGCGGGTGTGGATCCCATCGCCGTGGGCGAGATCCAGCGCCAGATCGCCAGCCTGCGCGAGCGCGGCATCGGCGTGCTCATCACGGATCACAACGTCCGCGACACCCTGGGCATCTGCGATCGCGCCTACATCATCGCGCAGGGGGCACTGCTCGAATCCGGGACACCTGCCCAAATTGCCGAGAGCCCCAAGGCCAAGGCGGTCTATCTGGGCGAACGCTTCCACCTCGACAGCTGACCCGAACACCGCGCATGTCCGTCACACACGTCACACGCGGCCACGGGTGAACGGACGAGGTGGGCGCTCAGAGGGCTTTTCGACTTCTCTCGATGAGATGACGACGGACGACAGGAGTGCGGGATGGGACTCGAACTCAAGCAGAGCCTGAAGCTGACGCATCAGCTCATGATGACGCCGCAGCTGCAGCAGGCCATCAAGATGCTCCAGCTCTCTCGCGCGGAGCTCGAAGAACTCATCCGCGAAGAGCTGGAGAAGAACCCGACCCTGGAGGAGAAGGACGAGATCTCCGATCCGTCCGAGGATGAGCTGGCGCCAGGGCAGGCCTCAATGGTGGCCGACGCGCGCGAGGAAGGGCCGCCGCCCGAGTCGAACGACACGCAGGAGGTCCGAGGCGAGGACGAGGCGCCGGACATCGACTGGGAGAAGTTCTTCGAAAACGCTCAGTCCGGGCCGACCACGCCCTCGAACAAGGAGGCGCGCGAGAGCGATCTGCCGACGTTCGAGGCCATCCTGACGCGGCAGAGCACGCTCGCCGATCACGTCTTGGGGCAGATTGGCGAGCTCCGGCTGACCGAGGCGGAGCAGCGCGCCTGCGAGCTCATCGTGGGCAACCTCGACGAGGACGGCTACCTCCGCTTCGAAGGGCTGGAGGGGGATCCCATCATCCACGTGGCGGCCGAGATCGGGCTCTCACTGACCGAGGCCGAGATGCTCCTCGCGCGCATCCAGCGCCTCGATCCCGTGGGCGTCGCCGCGCGCGATCTGCGTGAGTGCCTGATGGTCCAAGCCGAGACGCGAGGCGTCAGCGACTGCCTCGTCGGGCAGCTCATCCGCGACTGGCTGCCCCAGCTCGCGAACAAGCGCCTCCCGGTCATCGCCAAGAAGCTGGGCGTCACCCTCGAGGCGCTCGACTTTGCCATGCGCGAGCTCGCCGAGTTCGAGCCCAAGCCAGGGCGCCGCTTTTCCGGAGAGCCAGCGCGCTACATCACGCCTGACGTCTACATCCACAAGGTCGGTTCCGAGTTCATGGTGGTCGTGAACGACGACGGCCTCTCGCGACTGCGCATCAGCGCGTTCTATCGGAACGCGATCAGGTCGGGCACTGCCCTGGGCAAGGACCGCGAGTTCATCCAGGAAAAGCTGCGCAACGCCGCGTGGCTCGTGCGCGCCCTGCACCAGCGCCAGCGCACCATCCTCAAGGTGACGGAGTCGCTCGTGAAGTATCAGCGCGAGTTCCTGGAGAAGGGCATCGCCTACCTCAAGCCGCTCGTGCTGCGCGACGTGGCCGAGGACATCGGGATGCACGAGTCCACCGTCTCGCGCATCACGACCGCCAAATACGTCCACACGCCACAGGGCGTTCATGAGCTGAAGTTCTTCTTCAACGCGGCCATCGCCAAGACGGGCGGGGAAGAGATTGCCAACGAGGCGGTGCGCAACCACATCAAGCGCATCATCGCGAACGAGAACCCGAAGAAGCCCTATAGCGACCAGAAGATCGTCGAGATCCTCCAGAGCGAGGGCATCGAGCTCGCGCGGCGCACCGTCACGAAATACCGCGAGGTGATGCGCATCCCGACGTCGGCGCAGCGCAAGAAGTTCATCTGAGCGCTCTCTCCTCCCAAGTTCTCGAGGGCAATCGCGTTCTCCCGAGCCCAACGCGATTCCGCCTGTCGGCGAAGCCTCCTTCTCGAAGAGCTGCGCTCCGCCACATCTCTCGCGATAGCGTTCGACGCCCCGGCGCAGCTGCCCATCGGCCTGTCTTCGAACGTCATTGCGAAGCGCGAAGCGCCGCGACCGCCAACCTCGACCAAAGAGCGCGAATTTCGATCTTTTGCTGCCGCGCCAATTCGGAAAAACGCGAAAAAAAAGACGCGCCACCAATGAATGTCGGCATGATGTCCCACGTCGGAGCCACTGCCCCGATCATCCACCACCTCTTTCATTGGAGAGACGAAATGCAGGTCAACATCACCTTCCGTGGAATCGAATCGACCGAGGGTCTGAAGAACCACCTCCAAGACCGACTGAGCCATCTGGAGAAATTTTTCGATCGCGCGCTCGAAGCCCAGGCCGTGTTGTCCATCGAGCGCTACTTACAGAATGCCGACATCACCATTTACGCGGGCCAATACGTCCTGAGAGGTCGGGTCAAATCCGAGGACATGTACAAGTCCATCGATGACGCCGTGGAGAAGATCGAGAAGCAGCTCAATCGCTACAAGGGGCGGTTGCGCGCCACGCACCTGAAGGCCGCCTCCGAATTCGCCGCTTTCCGCGTGCGCAACGACATCATCGAGGTGCCTCAAGAAGAGGTGGGACTGACGGCCGCCGAAGAGAGCCGCGCGCAGGAGATCGAGGCAGAGGAGTGGAGCAAAGGACCGAAGATCGTCACCTCGCACGAGATCTTGGCCGAGGCCATGACCGTCGATGAGGCCATCATGCAGATGGACCTCGCCGACTATGACTTCCGCATCTTCACCAATTGCGAGACCGGCCTGATGAACGTCCTCTATCGTCGCAAGGACGGGCACCTCGGCCTCTTGGAAGTCGCGGCCAACAAGAATTGAATCCAACAGATTTTGATTGAATGAGATTCGGTTCAACCGAATTGAATCGACTGCCGGGCACTGGAGAAATCCTTTGTCCGGTTTTTATTTAGGGCTTATCCCTCGATTAAGACCTTTGCACCGCGAAGGACAGGGAAAGCCAGAAGAGGCACGAGGCGGGAGCTTCCAGAGGGAAATGACCAACGAAGCAACGAAGGCTGGCGTTTTACCGATAATTGGGGCGACCGGATAATCGAGGGATAAGTTCTTAGAGCGATTTGAATCGACATCGACAGACACCATAGTTGTGTCCGAATGCCTCTGTGATCCGGAGATCTATAGATAATACAGTCAATATCAATTCAAACTTCTATCATTGTTCGATGCATATTCTTCAAATGCCACTCTGGAAGGAATTCCTCATCGAGAGGAGCGGAGCGACGAAGCAATCCAGGAAATCATCGATCGATAGAGTCGATGACCGTGGATTGCTTCGCTTCGACTACAATGACGGATCGTTGAAATGAATGTTTTGAAGAATGAGATGTAGATTGTATCGAGCAATGATCCCTCGGCAAAGCAGGGGGCTTTTCGCCGCGTTTTTCAAACATTCTCTGTCAGAGTTCTAATTCCGACTTAGGCCTTATTCCTTGGGACTTATCCCTGAATTAGGACCTTTGCACCGCGAAGGACGGGGAATGTCAGAAGAGCGAAGCAACGAAGGCTGGCGTTTCACGGAAGAGCGGGGCGACGGTGTAATTAATGAATAAGGCCTTAAATCATGCGCTAAAAGGCAAGCTCTTTTAAAATTGTAGTTTTCATGTGCTCGCCCTTACAGAAATATGGGGTGAAGCCAATTGCCATAAAGGTCAAACCTTTTCAGTCCCCCGGCAAAGCCAGGGGTTTTTCTATTAAACCAAAAAAAGCCCCGATGGATTTCTCCATCGAGGCTTTTCTTTTTCTGCTGCACGTCTCACCCGTGCTGTTTTGTGACCCCGCCGAGAATCGAACTCGGGCTTATGCCGTGAGAGGGCACCGTCCTAACCGCTAGACAACGGGGCCATTCAACTCTGGGAAACTAGGATTCGAACCTAGATAAGCAAGTTCAGAGCCTGCTGTCCTGCCGTTAGACGATTTCCCAATTCATCGTCGGTGGCTACTGCCTCTCTGAACTCCACTGAACGATGTCTACGACTCATTCAACCAGTTGACCTCAGCACTGATTTTTGAGGTCTGGAAAACGGCGCGGGCTTTTAGTGATCTCGCTTCTCGATGTCAACCATTTTTTGAACGAGATCTTGAAAAATCTGGCCTCACTTCCCGCCGGTGAGCGCCTCCATGTCGCGCCAGCTGCGCGCCATCTCGCCCCACAAGGCCTCGTCCGCGAGCTCGAGGCCGATCTCGAGCTCGGCCTTGGCCCTCTCCTCGTCACCGTCTTCGAGCAACGCCGCGGCCAGGAAAATTCGGTTGAGCGGGTGCGTCGGGAAGCGCTCCACGGCCTCTTGGAGGAGCGCGAGGGCGAGGTCGAGATCGCCTGGGCCAGCGGGCCAGCCAGGCGCCTTCAGATAGATCATGGCGAGCACGCGCAAGGGGCCGCCCTGCTCTTCCTCGGCAGCCAGGCGCGCCACGTCGAGCAGGGCCAGCTCCTGGTCGAGCAGCTGGAGCGCCTCACTCATCCCTGCCACACGCATCCTCAGGCCAATCAGGAGGGCGTGGCGGTAGGCTGCACGCGCCACCTCGGGCGTGCAGGCGCGCATCTGGCCATTTGACTCCGCCGCCGCCTTCGCCTGCGCGTCGTGGCCCAGGCAGTCCCCTGCCTGGCTCGACCCAGCGGCCTGCGCCGCGTCAATGCCAATGTCGGTGATGAGCGCGAGCCGCGCCGGATCCATCTCGGCCTCGCCCAACAGGTAGGCGCAACTGGAGAGCAGCAGGGCTGTCTCTGGATCGTCCGGGAGCGCGACGTGAGCTCGCCTGGCCAGCTCGAAGCCCAGCGCTCGCTGGGGCGCGTCTGCCAGCGGGTGGCACAGGCGCTCGGCTGCGGCGATCTGACCTGGCCGGTCGGCGTCGAACAGGGCCACATCGACCGACGCCTCGGGCGGTGGGAGAGCCCTCCTGAGCTGGGAAAGGCTGGGGCTACAGGCGGCGGCCAAGCTGAAGAGGCAGAGCGGCAACGAGAGGCGCCAGAGCGCGCGGTCGAGGATCATGTCGAAGAGGCTCCGAATCATCCGAATCAAAGGAGGCGAGTGAGGCGCATCGTCAGAAGAAGTAGCTGCCGCCGAACACGACGCCGATGTCGCGGCCCGAGACGCTGTAGCGCGCGTCGGCGCCGTCCATGGTGTCGATGTGCGTCTCGCCGATCATCCGGGCGTAGCGCAGCGCGAAGGTGAAGGCGTAGCCCGAGCGCTCGAACGTGGCGCCCAGTGTGCCGCCGTATTGATCCCAGCTCTCGGTGAGCCGCTCGACGCTCGCGGGCGCGCTCGAACGGTTCGTGAAGAAGCCCAGGCGCAGCGCGATGCCGTCGCGCATCAGGAACTCGGTCCCGATCGAACCGTTGAGCGTGGCGAGCTTCGTCACCTCACTGCCAAAGCTCTCGTAGTGGGCGTAGCCGTGGAAGGTCAGGTCGGCGGCCACGACCCAGAACGGTTTGATGCGCCAGGCGACGCCGAGCCCGAACATGGGTGGCGTGCGCGACGCGCCCCGCTTCTTCTCGTTCGGGGAGGAGGAGCGCTCATAGAAGAGCTCACCGCCCGAGCTTGGCCGCTGCTCGTAGCCTCGGAAGGTCGTCTCCTGGAGCGAGGCGCTCGTCGAGACGTTGACGCCGGTCCGCATGGAGGCACCGATGCGCAACGGCCCATCGATCCCCATCGGGTGCCAGAGGATCCCGGCCAGGAGCATGAGGCCGTGCTGGATGCCGCGCTGGGTCTGATCCAGGTCGATGGCGATCGCCCCGTCCTCGAGCGGCGTCCGGTAGTGGCTGAAGGTGGAGTACTTCATGCTCTGCGAGCTGTAGAGGTAGCCGACGCCCACGCCGAGATCGATGTCACGCCCGATGTTCACCCCGTAGGACAGGCCGACGAGGTAACTCGAATCGGAGCGCTCGATGTTCATGCGGGCGCTGACGAGCTCATCACCCTCGAAGGTTCGATCGACCTGGTAGGCGTCGTTCGATGGCGAGAGCGCCATGAACGCGATGTTGCCCGAGCCAGCCTGCGTGGTCGTGATGCCAGCGGGTGAGAACGCCACGGTCGAGCGCATCTCCAAGAGATCGCCGACGGCGAGTTGCTTGCCGAGCAGGGCCGTCGTGCTCACGGTGACGGTCGTGTTGCGGGCGCGGGCCAGGCCTGCCGGGTTGTAGTAGGCCGACGAGGGATCGTCGGCGAGACCGATCATGGTCCCTGCCAGACCCGACGCGCGCGGTCCCATGAACACATCGTTGTAGTGGAACTCGTCGGCGCGCGCGCTGGATAGCGTGAAGAGCGCGGCCAGCGTCAGGAGCAGGAGCGACGTCAGGAACGAGGGCAATCGGAGGTTGGTGATCGGTGGAGAGGGTCGAATCATCTGGGACCTGGCGCTGGGCAGGGGGAGCCGATTGCTCGCTGAGCAATGCCTCTCCCACCTGGCCACCGCCCTCGGTGAGGGGGATGTCGGCGTCGCCGACAAGGGGCATGGCGTTGAGATGGGGAGATCTCGATGGCTCTGAGTTTGTTCGGGTGGATCACGGCTGAAGCGGCGGCGTCTGTCCTCGCTTCTCGATGGTGTCGAGCTGGAGTTGGGCAATGCGGCGCACGTCCTCGGAGACGTGGCCCGTGCTCAGGGTGAAGAGATAGCCCTCGGCCGTGGGGCCTCCGATGAAGCCGATGATGGCGAGCAGCGCGGCCTTCTCCGGCAGGCTCTCGCGCTCGGCAATCGCGATGAGTGGCGGGATGGCGCGTTCGTCGCCGAGGCTGCCCAAGGCACCGGCAGCGCGCAGCACGAGCGTGGGCTCCTCGCTCTCGTTGGACAGGCGCGCGATGAGCGGTTCGACGGCCTCACGTGCTCGCCGTTCGCCCAGCGCCCGAATGGCAAAGTCGCGACGGCGCACATCGCTCGAGTCGAGATCGGCGATGAGCGCGGCGGTCGTCTTGTCGAGCGATTCGAGCTGGAGCGCCTGGTCGCCGATGGCCTCGCGAAGCGCGCGATCGAGCGCCTTGGCAAAGGCCTCGCGCCGTGCCGCATCTTTCACGGAGGCGCCCTCGATCTCATCCTCGTCCTCATCGCCGCCCTCGGTAGCGCCAGGGCTGAACACGACCTGTGCAAACCCATCGGCCGAGAGGCGGGGCAGGCCCTCGGCGCGCCACAGCTCGACGATCACGCCCACCTCTGCCTGGAGCGCGTTGCTCACGATCTTCGATGGGCCCTCGCGCGCCAGGACGATCTCCATGCGGCAGTGAAAGGCGCGGCTCTGCGTCCGCGGCTTGTGGCCAGCGTCGAGGAGGTGGAAGCGCGGCACGGCGCTCAGCGCGCGAGCGAGCGCGGCGTGGAGCTCGGCCTCGGTCAAGTCGAACTCCCGCATCCCTGGCTCAGGCGTGCCCGCAGCGACGCGAAACGAGGCGATGTCCCAGGGATCGGGCGCGCGCTCGCGGCAGCCACCACAGCCCAGGGCCATCGTCAGCGGCAACGCCAGGGAGAGGGAGAGGAGGAGGCGCCACGGCGCGCTCAACCACATGAAGCCCCACGAAGAATTCAGCGCTCTCTCGTTCAAGACATCCATCCACGGCATTGGAATCGACTGACTCAATTGGTTTTCGATGGCGGCACGGCGCGGTCATCGTCTGACTTGGCCACGTCCTTCGACAGCGCCGCACTCAGCGCGGGATCTTCGAGCAGCTTCTCTGGGAACACGCGGATCGGCAGAGAGGTCTGAGCGCGCAGCGCGCCGAGGGCATCCTGGGCGCGGGCGAGGCGCTGGAGTGTCTGCGCTCCCCAGAAAGGCGGCGCTTGGGTCGCGGCGAGCGCCAGTGCGGCGCGCTCTGCCTCGGGTCGCCCCTCGAATGGATTGAGCGGCATCCGGTTGACCCAAACCTCCACGACCGGCGTCTTGTTCTGCCGAAAGCCCTCGATCAGCTCGATCGACTCGGTGATGGGCAGCGCCTCGGGCAGCGTCACCACGATGCTGGCCGTCTGCGCTGGGTCGCGCAGAATCGCGAGGCCCTCGCGCGTCACCGTGCCGATCGGACCGCCGGGGATGAGGCGCAGGACGATGTCGGGAAGCTGCGCGATGGCCAGGGCGTGGCCCGTGGCCGGCGTATCGACGATGACGCGCTCGAAGCGCGGGTGGCCATCGGGGCGCCGCTCCCGCATGAGCTGGAAGAGCTGGTAGAGCACGCCCAGCTCGTTGAAGGCGGGCGCTGCCGAGAGGAAGCGGCGGATCGCGGCCAGGCGCAGGGCCGCATCGACGAGCAGCTTCACGCGCAGGGTGTCGCGCAAGAAGGCCTGCTGGCCAGCGTAGGGCATGAGGCGGACGGCTTCGAGGTTGGGCAGGACAGGCCGCACGCCGCTGTCGCGCGGGCGCTTGCCACCCAGTGCCCGGATCAAGGGCGAGGGCTCGTCCGCGTCGCTGCCGACCTCGGCCACGAGCACGCGGTGACCTTGCTCGGCCAGGGCGCGCGCCAGCGCCGCGCTCAGGCTGGTCTTCCCCACGCCGCCCTTGCCCGTCACCATCAGCGCTCGCTGCGACCAGCTCTGCATCATCGGCTCACTTCCGCACCCTCTGGACAATCGTTCTGATTTTCGGATGCCGCGAGATGGGTGGCGTTGAGGCACGGCGTGCCGTGCCCTGTCGACTGTCGAGCGACTCGAGCGCGATGGGAACGGCACGCCGTTCCCCTACAAAAAGCGCATCCAGCCTGACGAAGACGCACTTCAGATCGGCGTCTTCAGGAGTTGGTCGAGCGTCTTCTGATCGGCGGATGGGAAGTCGTAGTCGTCCAGTGCCTCCTCGACGACCCAGCGGTGATCGTGGATGCGCAGGTGGGCGATCCGCGCCGACGCGCTCAGCTCGCAGCGATAGACTCGGAAGTCGATGTCGTAGTCGGGATAGGCGTGGTGGACGTGCAAGACCTGCTCGTGGACCACGGCCTCGATGCCCATCAGCTCCTTCAGCTCGCGCCGCAACGCCGCCTCATCGCTCTCACCCGCCTCGACCTTGCCTCCCGGGAATTCCCAGAGCAGCGGGAGGACGGCCTTCGCTGGCCGCTGGGTGATCAGATAGCGGCCATCCCGAGTGATGAGCGCGCCGACGACGGTTTTGATGCAGCGCATGGGACCTCCTGTCCTGAGGTTCGGGCAGGTTGGTGGCTGAGAGTCGCTCGACGATCCGAACGAGGAGGCCATCAGGGCCATCGAGTGTCGTTTTTGAGGAGGAGAGAAGAGTCTCGGAGGAGGGGAGAAGTGTCTCGTCGTCGGCCCTTCCTCCCCGATCCAGAGTTCTCCCGACTCCTACCGCGGCTTCCCTTTGTCGGCTGCGCCACGGGGCGCGGCATTTTGTGATTGTGGCCGCCAAGTCGTCAGGAGTCATCGCCGTCAAAAAAACGGGGCGACCCATTCTGGCCGCCCCGCCTTTGATTCGATGGTCGTTGGGATGGTCGTTGGATCGATGTGAGGCCTGCCGTCGACCCGACCGGTCCGGCTCACCGCACCTCACCGCAGACTCACTGCTGGACGATGTTGAATTCGGTCCGGCGGTTCTTGGCGCGGCCAGCGGCCGTCTTGTTCGTGGCGATGGGGTTGTCCGGCCCAAAGCCCATCGCATCCAGACGGCTGGGATCGACGCCTCTGCTGACCAGATAGTCGACCACGGCCTCGGCGCGCGCCTGTGAGAGCTTCTTGTTCATGGTGGCCTTGCCGGTCGAGTCGGTGTGGCCCTCGACGCTCAGCTTCTTGATCCTCGGGTTGTCGGACAGGACCAAGACGACCTCGTCGAGAATCTGGAAGCTCTTCGCGCCCCTGATGAGCGACTTGCCCGTGGCAAAGTTGATCTGCTGCCGGATCTCGATCTTGTCCTCTTTGACGATGACCATCTTCAGCTTGCGCGGGCAGCCGTGCTTCTTCGGATCCGCGTCAGGGATGCCGGGCTGATCCGGACACGCATCGACCTCGTCGAGGATGCCGTCGCCGTCGCGATCCAGAACCGGGCAGCCGTGCTGCTTCGGATCGCTGCTGGGCACGCCGGGCTCGTCTGGGCAGGCATCATCGATGTCGAGGATGCGGTCGCCATCGCGGTCGGGGCAACCGTGCTGCTTCGGATCACTGTTGGGCACGCCATGCTGATGCGGACAGGCGTCGTCGATGTCGAGGATGCGGTCACCGTCGTTGTCAGGGTCGGGGCAGCCGTCCTCGTCCTCGAAGCCATCGACGTCCTCCGCATTGGTCGGGCAGCGATCGACGTCGTCGGGGATGCCGTCGCCGTCGGTGTCGGTGATCACGGGGCAACCGCGATTCTCGACGAGCCCTGGCACGTCGGGGCAGGCGTCCTCGTTGTCGGGGATGCCGTCGCCGTCCCTGTCATTGTGCTCGATGCGGAGCACGGGCGGGGCCTCGGCGATGAAGACCTTCTTGGGGCCACAGTCCCGCGACAGATACACGGCCTCACGCGCGTTCTTTTCGGCGATGTCCATGTGCTCCTGGGCGCGCAGGCTGTTGCCCTCGGAGTATTCGCCGTCGGCAAAGTCGAGGTGCGCCTCGGCCAGCGCCAGCTCCCGGGGCGCGCAACGATAGGCGTCGTTGGCGCGGGCGCGATCGACTTCGGCCTGGATGACCTGCCCTCGGGCACGGAGGGCGCTGCCGCTCACGCAACCGCCGACGACGAACGCCAGGCAGGGGACACAGACAAGAGTTGCCGTAAAAATTCGAATGGCAGAACGCATCGCAGTTCTTCCTTTGGAGCGTTGGAGCACCGGCCAGCGGGGCACGGTGCGCACAAGTGCATCAGCGCAGGCTCGGCTCGTCGCCCATGACGCCCACCTCTTCGACGGTCGAGCGGGGCGCGGCAGTGCCGGGCAGGGGCTGGGCCCCTTCGGCCCTGGCCTCCATCGCCTTTGTCCGGGCGCTTCGGGCGAACTTCAGCGCCTTCTCGCCAAAGTCGGTCGAAACGGCGAAGTCGGCATAGCCGTGCTCCTCGCGCGTCTTCTCCAGGTAGGCGACAGCAGCCGTGTATTCGTAGGGGGCGAGCGTCTGGGCGTCGGCGGACCGCGCGGCCTGGAGCTCAGCCTTCGTCTGCTGGATGTAGGAGATAGTCAGGATGGGACCACACCCCGTCAGCTGAAGCGCTGTCCCCAGAAGGGCAGCACACAACGCACGCCTGGTGAATGCTCGGGAGGGACATTTCAGGAGGTTCATGACGTTTTCCTCGCGCTCCGACAATTTGACGATCAGACGAAGCCCGGCTCTTCGGATGGCACAAAAAAGGGGCGTCCTCTATTCGGCCTTACCAGGAGCGTCAACCTGGTCTTTGGGCACCGCGTGGTGTTCGACCAGCGCAAGAGAAGTTCTCTGATCGAGGAAGCCTCGATGGCCTACCGCGCCATTGCATTGGCAAGGTCCTGGAGGATGAAGAAGACCTCGTCCGGCCTTTGTTTCGATTGGAGCCCATCGCGGTGGTGAAGGGCTGATGGCGTCAGCTTGAAAAAGGGCGCGACGGCGATGCGACAGGTCGCTGTGCGCCCTTTGAGATGACGGCCTCACCGAGATTCGAGCGCTTGCTTTAGGCGCGCATCAGAAGGCGAGAGCCAGGACTTCAACCGCGCCAAGATTTCCAAGAGTTTCTTATTGACAGAGAGAGCCAGCTCTCCCAGAGGCCCCCCCCGCTGTTCATTCGTTTGGGGGGGGGGGGGAAAGATGTCGACTTTCGTCAAAAGATGCTCATCCGCAATAGAGGCCTAAGGCGTCTTTGTGCGTGCAAGGCGGGGTGTTACCGAAAGGCAAGACATTCTTGTGCATTATTTTAAAATCCGCTGCAATCTATTCGCTGAATGCAATAGGGCAATAATGCCCCAAATACTGAGATAACCCTATCTCGGAAGGATTCTCCCATGAAAAAAGTCTTTTGGCTATTGAGCATCGCCACCATTCTCTCTTTCTCGGCATGCGATACCAAATATACCTGCGAAGATTTCTGCGATGAGTGCGGTTGCCTCGAGGGCGAGTGTAGCACCTGCACAAGCAGATTGGATGACTTTGCAGATTGCATGAATCGTAATGCCGAAAATGTGTGCGACGGAAACTCGGATGGAGCAGGTCAATGTGCTGATGAAGCTTTAATGGTTTTAGAATGCATAGGGTATTACTGAAAGAGAACTTGCCTTTTCGCGCATGATTTAAGTCGGAATTAGAAGTCAGGCAGAGAATATTTGAAAAACGCCGCGAAAAGGCCTCTTTGAGAGGCCAGCGGCAAAAAGTCCCCGGCTTTGCCAGGGGATCATTACTTTGTCCGATGCAAGCATGACCCCAAATGGCCTATCTTCATCAAATTGGCCCAGCTATTTCTTATCGAAAACCAACGACTGTAATAATAATAACGACTGATTTTCGCAGAGACAAGTCGTTTCGGGGGTATAGAACATGAACTTTCAGGAAGTAGCGGAACTGATAAAAAAAAGCAAACTGAGGAGAAGAGCGGGTAAGCTCGTGGAGGCCGAAAGAGATCTCAATGTCGCCCTAGAATTATTAGAAAAAACATCTAACGAAGAAACAGACGACTGTAAGATTTATAAAGCGAAGGGCCTGATAGCCCAGGGCGATTTGAAGAGAAGACTGGGCGAGTTCGAGGAAGCCGAAAGAGATCTCAATGTCGCCCTAGAATTATTAAAAAAAACACCTAACGAAGAAGCCGACGACTGTAAGATTTATAAAGCGAAGGGCCTGATAGCCCGGGGCGATTTGAAGAGAAGACTGGGCGAGTTCAAGGAAGCCGAAAAAGATCTCAAAGGCGCTCTAAAATTATTAGAAAAAATATCTAACGAAGAAACAAACGACTGTAAGATTTATGAAGCGGATGCCTTGAGACTCAAGGGCGATTTGAAGCTGATTTCCTTGGGGAGATTAACGGAACGACAGAATGAAGTTAAAACTGCTTTAAATTATTATGAAGAAGCCCGTGATTTGTGCCAGAAAGACAATCCTAATAATGAACTCCAGAAGCTAAAGACTAATTCTGAAAAAGAGATTAAAGAAATTGAGAAAGCTGATGAAATATATAAAAGGGACACAAACGATGCACTCATCAAAGCTCAGAAAGGATACGCTGATGACGCAGGACGCTACTCAAAGGGATGTGCTATTCTTTCCATAGCATGTATGATTTTTGCTATAATTTTTTTATTTTTATTCCTTTTTTGTCCAGATGTGTTCAATATATGTATGTGTGTTTCTGAACCCAAGCAATCCTGTCAACCATCGGAAACCTTTATTCTTAAGTTTTCTCTTGGTATTCTCTTTTTTATTCCGGCATTCTACTCTTCTAAATTATCTAAAAGATGCCATGACCAGGAGAAACAATACAGGGAGCTGGAAATTAAAATGAGATGTGTCGGGCCATCTTTCAAGGAAATCCAGAGTAGCGATAAAGAAGGAGCATAGTTGGATTTCCTCAAAAGCCTTTTTATCACCAAGTCGCGAAAAAGACGACCCAAAGGTTTAACCTTTATGGTAATTGGCTTTACTCATATTTCTGTAAGGGTGAGCACATAAAAACTATAATTTTAAGAGAACTTGCCTTTTCGCGCATGATTTAAGTCGGAATTAGAAGTCAGGCAGAGAATATTGAAAAACGCTGCGAAAAGGCTCTTTAGGGCCAATGACGAGGTGTCGTAGCGCCGACCTGAGGCCCGCTGTCATTTTACAATCTGAATGAATGTCGGACGTTTTCCTGGAAGGCGTTGCGCGCAACGCCATAACAAGCAGTCTCCCCCACCAAGCTGCAAACAAGGAGAAGTCAAATGAAACGACGAAGCATCCTCTCCCAATGCAGTAAACTACTCGTTTATTGCATCGCCGGATTGATTTGTTTTGGATTGTCGGCGTGCGGGGACGAGTGTTCGGGGACAGGATGTGAAGACAATCTATCATTAACATCCGATCAGACCTGCAGTGCATCGACAGCGACAAAAGGGGCGACGTGCGTATTTGGCCCTTACGAGTGGCTCGTTCTCGATAAGCAAAATAATAAAGCGTTGCTGTTGGCTAAAGATGTCCTCGTTGAAAAGCCATACAATACAACGGATCTCCCCGTCACATGGGCGAGCTGCATACTTCGGTCGTGGCTGAACAATGAATTTCTCAATGAATTTACTTCGCAGGAGCAGGCAAAAATAGATCTTACCACAAATGTTAATGAGAATAATCAATGGTATGGAACGGCGGGAGGTGATACGACGCAAGATCGGATATTTCTGCTCTCGCTATCGGAGATGGTGAAATATTTTGGCGACAGTGGCCAATTGGCGAGCGGGCCGGGAACCATTCCTTGGATAGATGATACATATAATTCGGAACGAATAGCCAAATATAATGGCAGCGCAACCTTATGGTGGCTTCGGTCGCCCGGCTTCATTAATTATAGCGCCGCCTTCGTCAGCGCCGACGGCATTGTCTATGTCTCTGGCAGCAATATTTTCGACGACTACCGTGGCGTCCGTCCCGCTTTGTGGCTAAATCTATAATCACAGCATTCTCAAAAAATAATTGACGCTATTCATCGAAGGTTTTGTAGGGGCGGCCCCCTGTGGCCGCCCGGAGA
>JAISIF010000165.1 GCA_031262165.1 Myxococcales bacterium
TTTCAGGGGGGGGGGCTCAACCTGCATTTTTTTCTTCGAAAATCCACTCATAGTGCATCTTCCTCGACTCACCGACGAGCCTAATCATGCCTTTTTCTTCGAGCTTCTTGAGATCGCGCTGAATTGTGCGTCGTCCGATGTCTGGAAGGAGTTTTTCGAGGTCAGAGGTGAGGACGGTTTTCTTCTCAAGAAATTCAGCGATCACCTCTGCAAGTCGCGCGTTCATGCCGTGCCTAAATGCAATCACGGATGACTTGATGGCATTCTCCCCACGCTTCACGACCTCGCCCAATTGCTCTGCAAGGCCCGCTGTGAAAAATTCCAGCCATCCCGTTAAATCTAAATTGTTTTTTTCAACGCTCCTGATGGCTGAATAAAATGCAAATCTGTCCCTGTCGTAAAATTCGCTGATCGTGAATAGCCTCTTGAAGTCGTATCCACTTTTGTAAAGCAGCAGCGTGGAGAGCAGGCGAGAAGTACGACCATTCCCATCAATGAATGGATGGATGAACACGAGCTGATACTGCGCAACTCCAGAAAGGATGATGGGATTGATTTCAGTCGCCTGCATCCATTCGACGAATTCCCGCATGAGGGCAGGAACATCCGAGGGAGGCGGAGGCATATAAACGATTTCTCCTGTTTTACTATTGGCAACACAATTCTGGAGCAGCCGCCATTCCCCTGGCGCGGCCCTGTCGCCACGAACGCCGCTCACCAGCCGCCGGTGGATCTCGCGAATCACCCCTTCAGTGATCGGGTATCCCGCCACCACGTATTCACTGATGAATTCAAAGGCATTCCTGTAGTTCAATAATTCTTTGATGTCGTCTTTATTGGCAGTGACCTCGCGACCAGCCCAAACCTCGGCAGACTGATCGATAGTCAGATGCGTTCCCTCGATGTGCGTCGTGTGATGGGCTTCGAGCAGCAATGCCCGTTCACTCATCCGGCGCACCCAGCGCTCATCCATGGTAGCGCCTTTGAGGAAACCGCGCGCGCACTCTATCTCGGCGATGGCGCGGAGGATTTTATCGGTGACGGTGAAAATCGGCGTGTAGGCCATAGGGTTCTTCCTCTTCGGTCAGAGTATGTCGCGAAACCGCGTCAGAGTATGTCGCGAAAATCCACCCCGGCCAAAGTTGCGGCCGGGGTGGAGGTCAACACCCGTCACACCGCTCCAATGGATGCCCCGCTCTTCTCGCTCTCATACTCCAGGATTTTATCGTTCAGGACATAGAACCACTGTCTGCCCGACTTCGGAGACGCGAGCTGTTGGAGCCTTTCGCTCCCAGGTTCGAGGATCCCATTTTTTTTGAGCTCCTCGACGACCTGGTTTTGGTTTTTCCCGAGGCAGAACTCGCTCCTGAAAATAGAACCACTGACAAGGAACTCCGTTCGACCGTTTCTGTCGCGCTGGTAGCCGAGGATTTTCCCCTTCGGCAGGCGATCGATCGGCGTGTCCAGCTCTGGGAAGAACGCGGCGCCCTGCTCGATGATCCCTCGAATCCGAGCGAATAGGTCTGACTGACGCTTTTCTTCAGTCGGTCCCTCGAATGCGAGCCAGGCATCGAAGCACTGCCGCACGCCATTCCAGGCCTCTCCCATGAACCACCCGGTGATGCCGAGGCTCGACGCCAACTCACCCGCTGCCGCGACGATCCCAAACCGGGTGGCCACGCGGGCGATCTGGCCGCTCCTCGAGCGCACCATCGCCTCAGTGACAAATCGATCGCGCAGTTCGAGCGCCCGTTTTGAGATCGCATCGATGTCAGGGACGATCTTGTCCAGCCAGGCCTGCCCTGCGTGTCCGTAGTAGTCCGCGATCGCTGGCTCTAGACCCGACTGCATGAAGGCCTTTGAGTCCTCGAATCCGTGCAGGTCCTCCACGAGCCCAAGCTCGCCGAGGTCGCATGGAATCGAGGGGATGCGAAGCGCCTGGCCCGTCGCCGACTTCTGTCCAACTTCGAGCATCATTTGCTGAAGCGTGTGCTCGCCGCTGGACAAAAAAATCAGCTCCCACGTCGCGGGTGGACGGACGACGAGCCCCTTTGTCATGCGGGTTTTGCCCTGTCCGTTTGCCAGCATGTAGGCCGCCGCGCCAACGAGGCGCGCGTCGAGCTGTTTGATCTCATCCAGCATCAAGAGCCCATCGTTTCCGGCCTCTGCAAGCGCCTCTAGGCCGTTGTCGGTGGCTCGCCACTGCCTCATGAGGTCCTTATGGAAGCCCCAAACCGAGGCAGCGGCGCGCACCGCGTTCGACTTCCCGGACGATGAATCGCCGTATAGGTGGAGGCCTCCACCGGGCGTCCCAGTGCGCCGCAGGAGCGGACCCGCGAATGCGGCTGAAATCGTAAGCATGATGCGGGAGTTGCCGCGCGCGAGCTCGGCCACGTTCTCTTTCCAGTCGTCGAGGTTGCCCTTCCGACTGAGCCCGTGAACGATGGTCGAACTTGGCTGATAGACAATCCGCTCCCGCTCGCACTGGCCAACGACGCGCTCTGGCGTGATGTAGGAATTGCCAATCCACCCAACGCGAGCGGTACAGGCGGCGCGCGCATCGACAGGCCAACTGATCAGGTAGTTGCAGATCAGTTCGACCACCTTGCGGCCGCAGCGGCCTTTCCAGCCCTGCGAGCTCAAGAACTTCATGAGCTCGCCGCCATCACCGTAGGCAACAGCGACAGGGATGGCGACCGTGTGCTTCCGGCCATCCCCATCTCTCCACTCGACGAGCCGTCCCCATTCGCCGCCATCCGCGGCGCGCGTGTGGGCGAGGATGCGCAGCGGGTGGCCGAGGTAAATCGTCGAGCTGCCTCCAGATGCCGCGCTGAACTCCTGGGCGAATAGGCCGTCGCCCTTCAGCACGTAGGTGACAGAGCCAATTTTCGACATCTGGCCGTCATTTTCGAGCTTCAGGATCTTCGGATCGATCGGCTTGGCCTGCTCGATAGGGGCCTCTTCTGGCAAGACGACAGTTGGAGGGGGCTCTGCCCGCGCTTTGAGTTCGAGCAGTGGCAGCGCTTCGAGCGCCTTCCGCGTCTCGCCGGGAGCCTTGGCCTCTGGATGCAGCTCCAGCCAGTCAACGCAGTCGGCGCCCTTCTCGCGCAGGCCGAGCTTGCCCGCGTCGATGATGCGCACCGTGCAGCCGTGCTTCTTCAGCGCGGTGAGGCACGCCAGGGCGTAGCGCTGGCCAGCGTCGTCGAGGTCTGGCCAGATGCACACCGACTGGCCTTTGAGCGGCGTCCAGTCTGCCTTGCCGCACGAGCTCGCACTGCCGCTCGTCGTCGCGAGGATGCCGAGCTTCGTGAGCGAGTCCGCGCACTTCTCGCCCTCGACGAGCCACACCATTTCGCTCGGCGCGGCACGCTTCAGACGGTCGATTCCGTAGAGAGGTTTTTTGCCCTCTGGGATGCCAGGGAAGGCCGTCGGCTCACCACGCACCCATTTCCCCAAGGTCATGTCGAAGTGCATCGGCATGACCTTGGGGACCTTCGAGCGGCGGACGCGGACGAACAAGCACTTGCCATCCTCATCCATGTAGGGGTGCAAGGCGACGACATGGCCAAGCAGCGCGTCAGCAGCCTGTTTCATCGGCTGCCCAAGAGGAATCACGTCAGCCACGACGCACCTCCTCTTCGTAGGCGCCCAGGTCGAGCACTGCCTCATGGAAGTCCATCCCCATCACCTGCTGGTGGAACTTCAGGATGTCGCCCTTGGCCTCGCACACCGGGCACCAGTAGGCGCCGTTTTCGATGTGGATGCGCAGCGACGGGTTTTTATCAGCGTGGAATGGGCAGAGCGCATTGCGCCAGGAACCGCCACCGTGCAGCGCAATCCCATGGCGCTCTTGATAAAACTGTAGCGCTCCGGGCAGCCGTGCCCGGCAGAAACGAACCCTTCGGGAGGTCATTTCAGGCTCCCCTCGCTGCGCTTCTGGAGGAGCCACCGCCCTTCTTCCCTGCCAGTTCGCTGATGCGATGGTTCCAGTGCACCACTGCGTCAAGAAGCGAGCCCGTTTCTCCGGCGCGTGCTCCACAGGATTGGCACCAGATGTAGGGCCCGTTCTTCTCTTCCATCACCTTCTCCTTTTGGCTCCCGCAGAACGGGCAATCCTTCAGGGGGATGTCGATCCATTCCATCAGTCGCGCCTCCCCTCTGCCTTGTGAACGAGGCGCGCGAAGACGCCAGAGTAGAGAGACACCGCGATTGGGCAGAATCCACCTGCCTCGGGCAGTGCATCGAGCGAGCAGACGCATGTCGGCATCCCGTTTGGCGGATCGATCTCGATGAGCTGAACCAGGAGCGGACGCCCATCGACGCGCACCTCGATCCATGCACCTTCCGGCACGCTCTGGCCATCGATGATGATGCGAGCGGAGCGACGATCGACCTCGATCGGATGCCAGGTCAGATCGCGATCTGATGTCGGCGGCGAGCCGACTACTTCGAGCACGAGTGCTCGGCCATTCCAGAGCCGCTGCGCCTCATCTTCTGTGTCTCCCCGGGCGCCTTCAGCGCCGCATCCATCGCACATAACAAAACCACCAAGCCGGGTTGCGTGGAGGATGACGTCACCCAGGGCGCCGCAGAACGGACACTCTCGCAGGCCTTCGTCGTTCAGTGGTGCGGCTCGCAGCGCCGTGAGTGCCTCATGAAGCGGATCAGGCGGCATCTTGAGCGGCAGTTCGGGCATGTCGCGATCGGCGAGAACGTCGAGGAGCTCATCGAGCTCGACCGCCGGATTGTAGATGCAGGCCACCTCGGCATCCTCCATGAGAATCTCGTGGCAGACCGCGGTGAGACGCCCGGCAAGCTCGCGCAGGCGCTCTAACTCCTGTCGGGTGTCCTTCATCGGTCACCCCAGATCTCCGGCGCCTTGAAATTGAACTCCTCTTGGCCAGGTAGCACCATGGCGGGCCTTTCGCCGCCTCTATTGGCGGAGATCTGGCGCTGGCATTCCCTGAGGGCGTCGAATTCACCGATGTCCCATCGCCCAAGAAATGGCGGCTTCCTGCGAATTTGCTCGCAGATCGCGAAGCAGCGCCCCAGCGAGCGTTCAAGCTCTTCGATCAGCTCACGAGCAGGACGAATCTGTGGGCAAATCTCAGTGGAGAGCTGCTCAGAAATGCCCTCCAGATCGCGGATCAAGACGGCGACGCGTTCGCCCATTTTGGAATCGATCATGGTCTCACCTCGATTCCGAGCGCAGCCTTGGCGATGTCCATCGCGCATCCAAGCGCATCATAGCTCGGCTGCTCCTTCTCCAGCGCCACGGCCACATGGCGTTGCATCTTGAGCGCAGCGGTCACAATGCGCCGGATCTCTGCATCGCTGGTCAGGAGGTGGTTCGCCTCGATGCGGTCGAGCGCTTCAAATGCTTGCCAGAGGTCGCGTCGATTGCCGATCTTGATGTGTTCAAGCGCGCGCCGGAGCTCGGCGCGCGGGCGCCTATCGCGCCCAAACTCAGCAACGGCGGCGCGCACGAACTGAGCAGCCAGTGCGATGCGCTCCGAGCCGTCGGAGAACGCCACGAGGTCGCCCACGCCATATTTTCCGAGCGCCGCTCGTGCCGCATTAGCCAAGAGCATCAGGCGGCCATCGGCTTTGCCAGCCGAGCGAGCCTCCAGCTCGTGGAGGAGCTGAAACGCGTGCAGTCGTGAGCGGCGCGTGTCCGCCTCCAGGTGATGCAGCGCATCGCGCATCACATCGAGGGCGATCTCCAGACGCTCGTCGGATGAGAGGGACGGATTGCTGATCTCAGACGGGCAAGAGCGCTCGATGTAGGAGGCAGGGGAGGGGTTTTCGTGCTTGCTGGACTCTGGAGCTGAATTCTGGGGATTGGCGTCCCCGATGGATTTTCCCTCTTGATTTCCGTCAGAAGCCGAAATAGGCGACGACCCGTTGTCCAGCATGACGTTTCGTTCGCGGGAATAGCTCAGTTGGTAGAGCATCAGCTTCCCAAGCTGAGGGTCGCGGGTCCGAATCCCGTTTCCCGCTCACAAAAAGCCCCTTGAGAGTAGAGCGTCTCTCAAGGGGCTTTTCTTTTTTTATCCGTCTGCGTGGAAATCTATTCTCGTCGGCAGGCAATTCAGAACAACCCGCCCTCACCTCGCCCCTGATCGTCTTCCTCCCAAGGCTTCATCACCGAGCGGCCCTTGGGAACGACGAGGCCCTTGGAGAGACGGCTGAGGACCTTTTCGAGTTGGCGGGCCTTGTAGCGCTCGTGGCTGTTCTCGCCGCGTTCGTTCTCGGTCGCCGTCGCGAGGTCCATCATCTGGAACTCGACCCAGCTGAAGACCGTGCGGGGCCGATCCGGGCGAGGATCGTCGGCGGGCAGGAAGGCGTCGATGCGCGCGGGCATGTCCACGACGAAATTGAGCACTCGGTAGCTCCTGCCCGAAAACGGATTCATCGTCTGCGAGACGTCGCGCTGCCCGGCCTTGATCGGCATGTGGAGCTTGTGGCCGAACGTCCTGAGGTGGTCGTTGCCAGCGACGAGCTTTTCGAAGTCGATGAGCGAGTTCTCCGTCTGGCTCGGGACGATGAGCGTGAACGGGAAGAGCGTGCGCATCAGGTAGTCGAGCACCAGCACCACGTCGTCCCGCTCGCGCGTGATGACGCGGTAGCGGATCTTGTCATAGACCTGCGCCGCGACCGTATCGCGCTTGGCGATGAGCTTCGTGATGAGCGAGTGCTGCGTCTTGATGCTGCCGCTCACCTCGACGATGGGTAGCCCTTGCTTCTTCATCTCGGCAAACGTCTGCATGATCCTCTCATCGACCATGCGCGCCAGCACCGAGGGGGCGATGGGCGTTCGGAAGAGCAGCTCGCGGCCCTCCATGTGGTGAATCACGTGGACGACCTTCAGGATGATGCAAGCGATCTTCTGGAACAGGCCGACGCGCCTCGGGTGACGGCCCGAGGCATAGAGGAAGAGATCCTGGATCTCGTAGGGCTCGGCCACCGCGTCGGCTAGCCGGTAGTGGTAGGTCGAGCGCAGGTAATCGACCGCCTCCTTGAGCAGGCGCCTCATCTGCGCCCGATCGTTCGGATCCTCGTGATCGAGCAGGTGCAGCCGCAGGAAGTCGTCGATCTGCGAGCGCGAGGTGAAGTTCAGGTGCCGCCAATCGACCACCGAATCGCCGCGCAGCACCAGTCGGAGCTGTTCGAGCTCCCTGAGACCGAGCTCTTCCATCGAGCGAAACGGCGGCGGATCGATCTGAGGCGAACGGAAGGTGTCGAACGGCTCGAAGGGCAAGAGATCCCCCTCTTTTTCACGGATGGGTGGGCTGAGCTGAACCGATCAGCTCCAAGATTTTCGACGAGGGGGTTGAGCCCTCGTCTTCGTGCAGGCTCCCGCGACGGGCGATGGGATGGCTTCCCTCGTCTGGAAGATCAGCCGCGCCGACGAGCGGAGTCTCTTACGAAAAAGCGGCGGACACGAAAAAAGGCGGTCGCTCCGACGATCGCCTCTCCTGCGGTCGAGCACGGCGGCTCGATCACGATGTCTTGCTCTTGCGAGGCTTGGGGCTTTTCTCCGCGACGGGCTTGTCCTTGTCGGAGAGGTGCCCAACCGCCAGCTCGATGCGCTGGATGGCCTGATCGAGCTCGTCGAGCTTCAACCTCAGATTGTCCATGTCGGAGATGGTCGGCAGGCTCATGGCGGACAGCGCGATGCGCAGGTTCTTGTCGAACAAGCCCTTGGCCTTGAGCGAGTTGTTCACGACGGACTGGATGGCTGCGACGAACTTATCGCTGGTGAGGAGCTGCTGGACGACCCGGTTGAGCTGATCTTCACCTATCTCGAACACACGTCTGACGAAGGGGGATTCTGTGAACATGGCGCTGGGAACCTTCTTGGGGGTGAGAGGCGTGAAGCGTTTGGGAGAGCCCCTGAGGGCCTGGTCGAAAAAGGGCGCGGAAAATAGTCGCGGCGGCCTCCACGTCAATTCAGAGACGTGCGCGCGCCATCAAAAAACGCTTCCCACAAAGCGTGGGCGGCGCTGACGACGGCGCTTCAGCGCTTCATCCCTCGCATTGCCTTTCACTCCTCTGGCCGTGCCGCGAGGTCGAGCAGCGGGGTCAGGCCTCGATCGAGCGCGCTCGTGTGTGACGGCACGAGCAGGTCTATCTCCGATGCCCGGGGCGCGAGCCTGGCGGCCAAATTCCGCAGTGACGCGCGGTTGAGCGGCTGATCCACCGTGTGTTTGGGATCTCCCGGCAGGAGCTCGCCGTCCACGGACGCCCCAGCGCTGTCGCCCAGGAAAAGCACGCCGTTCGTCAGAAACGCCGCGCTCCCTGGCGTGTGGCCCGGCACGGCAAAGACCTCGATCCGCACGCTACCCAGCTCGACGATCTCGCCGTCGCGCAGCGCGCGCGTCACCGCGATGCCCGTCGGCTTGGCCGGGCGCGACGGCACCTTGACCGCTCTGCCCTCGACGAGGGCCAGGTCCGCCTCCAGCGCCATCACCTCCGCGTTCGGAAAGCGCGGGACGCCGCGGATGTGATCGCCGTCGCCGTGGGTCAGGAGGATGGCCTTGACGGCCTCTGGGCCGAGCCCACGCCTCGCGAGCGCCGACAGGATTGGGCCAGCGTCCTGCGCGTTCCCCGCGTCCACGAGCGCGACCTCGCCAGGTCCCAGATCGAGGATGGCAACCACGACGAAGTCGTCCTGGACGACCTCGATTCCGTCCCGCTGGAGCCCGCCCGTGATGGGCGCCCGGCCGGAGATCTCTTTCATCTTGGCAGGTGCTTCTCCGGCGGTGGTCGCGTTCGTGGACGCGCAGGCAGCGGTGAAGAGGAGTGCAAAGGAAACGGCCAACACGGCCACGAGGAGCTTCGAGAGGGATGAGCTTTTCATGGCGGCAGAGGTTAGCGGACGAAGCAAGAGACGAGGGGGCGATTTTCATCCTCATCGATCAGTCAGTAGGCCCGCAGGCCGCAGTCCATAGGCTGGGTTGAAACGCAGAAAGCCCAGCATCGAGCATTCGCGCTTCCTCATTGCGCCGAGACGAGGTTCACGGCCCGCATGTGCTGGCTTCCCTCTTCGCTTCGCTTCACCCCAACCCAGCCTACGAATGCTGAATCAGATATGGGGGCGGCCGTTGGGCCGCCCGTCGCGATCCCTGGAGGCCAACAGGGCGCGCGCCTCACAGCGCGAGGAAGATCGTCTTGCCCGATCGGCGCACGACCACGCGCAGCACGGTCGGCTCTGCCTGGGCATCGTTGTCGAGCTTCTCGAAGATGGCCGCGAGATTCCTCGGTTCGAGCAGCAGCGTCTCGTCCACCTTGAGCAGGAGATCCCCGGCGATCAGCCCGCCCTTGTCGGCGCGCGAGCCTGGCGCCACGCTGACCACCTCGGCGCCGATCGGAACCGACAGCCCGTCGGCCCTGGCCCTGGGGACGCCCACGCCGCGCGCGGTGATGCCCAGCGCGCCCTGCGCGCCTTTCCAGAGCGCAGTCGTCTCCTCAGGAGAGTCCATCAGTTCGAGCGAGAGTGTCTGAGGCTGTCCATCGCGCAGGATGGCGAGCGCAACCCGGTCACCCGCCTTGCCCAGCGACGCCCACCAGCGCAGGCTCTGAGGCTCGTCCACGCTCTGGCCGCCATACGAGAGGATGAGATCACCCTTTTTGAGCCCCGCGCGATCGCAGGGCGAGCCGCTCAGGACCTGCGAGACGATGACGCCGCGCTGGTCGGGCAGCAGGTCGAGCGAACGGATCACGCCAGGGGTCAGCGCGTCCACGCGGATGCCCAGCCAGCAGCGCCGGACCCTCCCTTCGAGGAGCAGTGGGTAGAGCACGGCCTTGGCGAGGTTGATGGGGATGGCGAACCCGATGCCCTGCCCAACGGCGTTGACCGCGTTGGCAATGCCGACCACCTCGCCGCGCTGATTGATGAGCGGGCCGCCGCTGTTGCCCGGGTTGATGGCCGTGTCGGTCTGCAGATAGTCGAAGTAGCCCTCGCGGCCCGCTGGCTTCACGTCGTTGCGCCCCTTGAAGCTGATGATGCCGAGCGAGACGCTGTGTCTGAGCCCGAACGGGTTGCCCACGGCCGCCACCCACTCGGCGACCTCCAGCGCGTCCGAATCGCCGAGCGGCAGGGTCTCGAACTCGAAGCCGTCGCCATCGACCTTGAGCAGTGCCACGTCGGTGAAGCGATCCAGACCAAGGATGCGCGCCGGGAACTCGCGCCAGCCGCCCTCCCTGGGGATGAAGACGCGGATACCGAGCACGTCCTCGACGACGTGCGCGTTCGTCACGAGGTAGCCATCCGGATGAATGAAGAAGCCGCTGCCCAGCCCCTTTTGCTGTTCGGCGTCGATGGGCGCGGGCACCACGCCATTGAGTGGGTTCTTGCCGCCCGTCCGCTCGAGCGTCGAGATGGAGGCCACGGCATGGCGCGCCCGCGCGACGACCTTGCGGAACTCGGGAAGGGATGGCTCTGCCCCAACGGCGATCTCACGCTCACGGCCAGCCATCTGGGTCCGCGTGATCTTTGGCGTTGGCTGAGCCGACGCCGAGGCGGCAGGCGCGGAGACAGTGGAAGACGAAGAGGTCGGTGTGAGCGCCTCTGGCGAATCGAGCGGCGGCCTCGAGGTCTTCCGTGGCGCCTCGCGCCAGAGCGGCGCGCCTTCGGCTGTGAGCGGCACGGCGAGCCCTCCCACCGCCAGCAGCATCCCCATCGATAGAATCGAGGCCACCGACCACACAGCCCATCCCCGGAACCGACGCGCCATCGCCACACTCCCCCTTCCCCGGCCTCAATAATAGGGCACGGTCGGCTGGCTGGCACGAGGCACAGGGGCACGGGCGCCCACGCCTCGCCATGCGTCGGGAAAAAAACATCTCGAATCCAGCTCGGCAGATGCCCTCGCACACTCGCGAGCGCGCTCGACATCCCGCTTCGTCATCCAATGAACAAAGAAGTTTTCCGAACGATGGCAGCGCGGCCATGATGCGCTGTTTCCTCGAAGCAAGGGCCGCGAATGCCTCCTCCTATCCGACATACCGTCTCGATGAGCTACCTGGGCCAGGCGGGCCAGCGGGTGGAGCTCGTCGGCGAGTTCCCGGACTGGAATCACCCGATCGCCATGACCGAGGTGACGCCCGGCGATTACCACTGCAGCCTCGCGCTCGCGCCCGGGGTCTATCGCTACAAGTTCCGGCTCGATCAGAGGCTCTGGTTTCCCGACCCGCGCGCCACGCTCATCGACACGAGCAACCCATTCCAGAACGCCATCCTCGTCATCGGCGGCATCGACGCGCCGTTTCTGTTCGCGCCAGACCGGCGCCACGTCGCACTCGGCGCGCGAGGCCGCCTCGTCGTCCAAATCGAGCTGCCGCGCCACGTCGCGCTGCCCATCGAGCTGCTCGTGAACGTGCCAGGCACTGGGCGGATCGATGAGCGCGCCCGCTTCTTCGAGATCACCAGTCAGCGCGGGTTCAAGATCCTGCGCGCCGAGCTCACGCTGCCCGAGCTCGCCGATCCGGCCCTGCCCGCCCACTTCCGCTTTTCCACGCACCCAGAACAACGCTTCGCGCTCGCCGCGTTTCGCGAGGAGCGCGCGACACCGCCAGCCACCGCTCCCTCTCCTCCACCTCCGCTGACTTCGCCGTCTCGAACGCACGCCCCAAGGCCGCTGTCAGCGTCGCGCCTGAGCCAGAGTGAGGCGCCGCCGTGGCTCGGACAGAGCGTGTTCTACGCCGTCCTCATCGACCGCTGGCACCGTGGCCAGGCCTCCCCGCCGCTGCCGCAGGCGCACGCGCGCGCCATGCCGCCAGGCCCACGGACGTTCTATGGCGGCGATTTCGATGGTCTGCGCGAGCACCTCGATCACATCCAGTCGCTCGGCTGCGACGCGCTGCTCCTCACGCCCGTCCATCCATCTCCCTCGCCCCTGCGCCAGACCTCGACCGATCTCCTGAGTGTGGATCCCGCGCTCGGCGGCGAGGCAGGCCTGCGGCGCCTCATCGAGGCAGCGCACGCGCGCCAGATGAGAATCGTCCTGGAGACGGCCATCACGCACCTGAGCGCGCAGCACCTGCTCTACGCGCGGCTGGCGCAAGACCCGACCCAGCCCGAATACGCCGAGTGGTTCCACCTGCCGCGCCGAACAGCCACGACGTCGGCCAGCACGGCCACGCCGCTCTCCTCGAACCACCACCCGCAGAGCCAGCATCGAGAGAACGCAGATCCAGCGCTCGACCTGCGCCAGGAGAACCCACGGCGCTATGCGATGCGCTCGCTCGAAGCGCTGCTCAGGTTCGGCATCGACGGCCTGCTGTTCCAGGGCATGAGCGAGGCGCCGGTCGACTTCTGGCGCCAGCTCCGGCAACGCCTCAGGCGCCTGAACCCGAACCTGCTACTGCTTGGCGCGCCTCGGGGAGACAACCTCGCCAACCTCTCGGGCAGCGCGGGCGTGGATGCGGTCCATGACGCGCGCCAACGAGAGAACCTCCTGGCCTTTTTTGGCGCGGAGAGCATCGACGCCGCGAGCTTCTGCGATCGCCTGTCGTTCGACGACGTCCGGCTCGGCCCGCTGCCGCCCGACTTCTCCATCCAGTCCCTCGACGCGCTCGACACGCCGGGCTTCCCTGGCGCCGCGCGTCTGCAATCGCGGCTGCGCCTATCGCTCCTCTGCCTCTTCCTCAGGCCTGGGCCGATCTGTCTCACCTATGGCACAGAGCTGGGGCTGGGTGCCGACCTGCTCTCACCCGGCTTTTCCCTCGACGAGCGCGACAAGTTCGGCCGCGAGCGGCTGCCCATGCCAACCATCCCGCGCGAGCCGACCATGACCGGAGCGCTGATCGCTCGCCTGGCCGAGCTGCGCCGGAGCCTGCCCGCGCTGCGAGGGGGCATCTTCAAGGCGTGGCCCGTGGCCGAGCGCGCCTTTGGCGTGGAGCGGCGCGCCACAGGAGGCCAGTGCGTGCGCGCCTACCTCAACGCGGGACGCCTCCCGATTCCCATGCCCCGCCTGCCCCTGGGCGCGCGCTGCCTGCTCGAAGTGAACGTGCCGCTGCGCACGCCGCCCGCGCTCTTGCCTGGCGATTCGGGGCGCCTGTTCGTAGTGGGCGAGGCGGGGTGAGCTCCAGCGGCAGTCAGTTCAAGCGCTCGATACTTCCGTCTATCGCTTTGCGGGAGAGGGTCGACACGAAGCGAGGAGGGGAGGGGAGGGGAGGAGGACGAGCCTTGTGTCGCTGACTGCCATCGAGGCGAAATCGCTCAGGCTCGGAAATGGAAGAAATTCGACAGCGTCCTCTCCAGCATTCCCTCTGAGAAACCGCCTCAAAAATCTTTTTTTTGCATCAATTGACTTTATGCAGCCGCTCATCAGACTGCGCCGCGCTTTTCTCAGGCTGCGGCACCCAGCCCGCTCATTCGCTGGCTTCTGACGCACAGCCCATTTTCCAGTCATGCCGCCCGGCCCTTCTTCCCTCTCGATGATTGATTCCAAGGAGCTCTTCACCATGATGAAACGAAAAAAGCTGTTCTGGCTGCCGACGCTTCTGTCGGCTCTTTTTTTAATGGGCAACTTCACGGCTTGTGGCGGTTCTGGGGAGGAGAAGGAGAAGACCGACGCGGGCCTGCTCGATCGCGACGCAGACGGGATCCCGGACGACGAGGACAACTGCCCGACCGTCGCCAATCCGAATCAATTGGACTCGGACAACGATGGCATCGGTGACGCCTGCGAGGGCGTGACGATCGACGATCGCGACGCAGACGGCGTCCCGGACGGCGAGGACAACTGCCCGACCGTTGCCAATCCGAATCAATTGGACTCGGACAACGATGGTGTCGGTGACGCCTGCGAGGGTGGTGTGACGATCGACGATCGCGACGCTGATGGCGTCTCGGACGACGAGGACAATTGCCCGACCGTCGCCAACCCGAATCAATTGGATTCGGACAACGATGGCGTGGGCGACGCCTGCACTCCCGAGACCTGCGGCACGCTCGAAGTCAGCGGAAGCGACGCCTGTGAGCTCACGGGCAGCGGTGACAAGCTGCTCATCCGTGCAGACATTTTGGCCCCTGGAAAAATCTATGAAGGTGGCTCGATCCTCGTCGGCGCCGATGGAAAAATCGCGTGCGTCGGGTGCGATTGTTCAGCGGAAGGCGCCCGCGTCATCACCTGTCCGAACGCGGTCGTCAGCCCTGGCCTCATCAACGCCCACGAGCACATCACCTACGCCAACAACTGGCCCATTCCAGCAAGCGCCGAGCGCTTCGATCACCGCCATGACTGGCGCAAAGGTCAGAACAGCCACACGAACGCTCAGAGCAAATACGTTCAGAGCGGCGCCAAGGCCGGGACCGTCATGCACGCCGAGCTGCGCATGATCATGGGCGGCGCGACCTCGCTCTTTGGCTCGGGCAACGGCAAGGGCCTGATGCGCAACCTCGATCAGGCCCCGCTCAGCGTCAGCTCATCCTTCGATCTGACCGATTATCAGACGTTCCCCCTGGGCGACAGCTCGGGCTCCATCCGAGAGAACGACTGCAACTACAGCTACCACAACAGCACCAAGTCTCAGGCTGCGGACACGCTCGACTGTGCCTATGGCCCCCATGTGGCCGAGGGCATCAACAAGGGCGCGTGGAACGAGCTGCGCTGCCTGAGCCCCCTGGGCGCAGAGATGGGTGGCCAAAACATCTTCAAGAAGACGAGCGCCTTCATCCACGGCGTCGCGGCCACGCCAGAGATCATCGAGCTGATGGCCCAGGCTGGAACGAAGCTCATCTGGTCGCCGCGCTCGAACATCAGCCTCTATGGCGACACGGCCCAGGTGACGGTCTATGACACCTACGGCGTGACGATCGGCATGGGCACCGACTGGGTCAGCTCTGGCTCCATGAACATGCTGCGCGAGCTCCAGTGCGCCGATCAATTGAACAGGAATTATTACAACAACCACTTCACAGATGAGCAGCTCTGGAAAATGGTGACGATCAACGGCGCCGCTGCCCTGGGTGCTTCGGACTATCTCGGCGAGCTGAAGGTCGGTCTCTGGGCAGATCTCGCCATCTTTGCCACGAAGCTCGATCGCAAGGCCCACCGGGCCGTCATCGACGCCGAACCCCAGGATGTGCTCCTCGTCACACGCGCGGGCAAATTCCTCTATGGCGAGGCGAACCTCATCTCCGATCCGGCGTGCGACACGCTCCCGGGCGGTGTCTGTGGCAGCGCCAAGAAGGCCTGCGTCAAGTCTGAGACGGAGATGACGCTCGCACAGCTCGTCGAGGTCGCAGAAACCCAGTCGCCCAAATGCAGCACGAACCCACAATACTGCCCGCCCAAGGGCTACTACCCGCTCTTCTTCTGCGGCGAGCCAGACGACGAGCCCTCCTGCGTCCCCGAGCGCCAGCGCGCCACCGACACGACCAGCCAGAGCACGACGCAGTATGACGGCCTGCCGACCGCGACGGACAGCGACGGTGATGGCATCCCCGACAGCACGGACAACTGCCCCAACGTCTTCAATCCCATCCGCCCGCAGGACAATGGCAAGCAGGGCGACATGGACGGCGACGACATCGGTGACGTCTGCGACCAATACCCGCGCTGCGAGGCCAACGATTCGACATGTCCATCCATGGGCGGCTTCGACCTGAACGACCGTGACAGCGATGGTGTCGCAAACGACCAGGACAACTGCCCAGACATCGCGAACTCGAACCAAGAGGACACGGACAACGATGGCAAGGGCGATGTGTGCGACGCGTGTCCAGATAAAGAGAACCAAGGCGACGCGGGCTGCCCAGCGACCATCTACGAGGTCAAGAACGGCACCTACAAGCCAGGCGCCGTCGTCACGATTCAAGACATGCTCGTCGTCGCGACCAGTGCGGGCGCCAAGGGCTTCTTCGCTCAAATCGTCCCAGGCGATCAGGACTACACGGGCCCCGACTACTCGGGCGTCCTCGTCTACCTGAACGCAGATCCAGCTG
>JAISIF010000019.1 GCA_031262165.1 Myxococcales bacterium
CCGGCCGCTGCGCGATCAGCTCGACCGCAAGCTGGAGCGCTCCCGAGCCATCCAGGCCCAACAGATGGCCACGCTCTCCCCACAGGAGCGGCGCCTGGGCATGATCGTCTATGGCGGCATCCTCCTGTTCGTCCTGGGGTCGGTCGGGTGGATGGCCTTCTCGATGACGACGGAAAAATTGCCCCCAGAGGCCATCGTCAAGTTGCTTTATCCGTATGGATTCAGTGATGGGACGCTCAATGGTCGGCGCTTCGCAGGTTTGCAGAGCGTCGATATCGAATACATCCAGCGAGAGCCATGCACGGAGTATGAATCAGATCCGCATTGCTATGCGTATTCTTATACGGCCAAAAATCTCGAAGATTTCTCAGGGAAAATGCTGGTTGGCATCAATCACAAAGGGCAATGGCAGCTATTCAACCCGCCCAAAGAGGTCATGGCCGCTGTCCAGGCCAAGACGAGCCAGAGGAAGAGAAGGAGATAGGAAGGAATGTTTGAGGCAAGAATGAAGAATTCGATGAAATTGCAAAACAAGCTGCGAGAAAGTCGTTCTCAATCTCTCATGAATGAGGGTTTTCCTGAATTCTCAGAAATGCCAGAGTTCCATCAATTTCCCCAAGCCCAAGCCCAATATATCGTGAACGCGGGGTTTCCTGAATTTTCCGAGAGACCGGAATTTCATCAAACGTTTTTCACGCCAGAAAACTCAGGGAATGACAGAGAGTCGATTCGAGCGAGAAATTGAGCCGATTCGATCTGAGTCGGATTGAATGAGTTCGAGAAATAAATCATTCATGGAGACGTTCGCCGACTTTGAATTTTTTGGGAATCGAGGGCGCCACGAGAGGCGCCCTTCCCTTTGTGGGGACAGCCATCTTCCCCAAGGAGTTTCATTTCGTGAGCTATCTCGTCCTCGCCCGCAAATGGCGCCCGCAGTCCTTCGACGTGATGACGGGCCAGGAGCACATCGTTCGGACGCTGGCCAACGCCATCGCGCAGGGCCGGGTGGCCCACGCCTATCTCTTCTGTGGGCCGCGCGGCGTGGGCAAGACAACGGCAGCCAGGCTCTTGGCGCGCGCGCTCAACTGTGAGCAGGGCCCCACCTCCTCGCCGTGTGGCGTGTGCGCGGCCTGCAAGGAGATCGCTGCCGGGACCTCGCTCGACGTGGCCGAGATCGACGGCGCTTCGAACAACGGCGTCGAGGACGTCCGCCAGATCCGCGAGCGCGTCACGTATCTGCCGCAGCGCGACCGCCACAAGATCTACATCATCGACGAAGTCCACATGCTCACCACGCAGGCCTTCAACGCGCTCCTCAAGACGCTCGAAGAGCCGCCGGCGCACGTGAAGTTCATCTTCGCGACGACCGAGCCACACAAGCTGCCCGACACCATCTTGTCGCGCTGCCAGCGCCACAATTTCCGGCGCATTCCGGCGGCGAGCATGACCAAGCGCCTCTCGGAGATCCTCCACGCGGAGGGGGCGACCTTCTCCGACCGCGCCATCGCCCTCGTCGTGCGCCAGTCCGACGGCGGGATGCGCGATGCCCTCTCCATGCTCGACATGGTGCTCTCGGCCTGCGGCAAGACCCCGACGGACGACGAGGTCGCCGAGGCGCTGGGTGCCATCGATCGCAACGCGGCGCAGAACGTGTGCGCAGCGCTCCTGCGCCGGGACGCGGCCTCGCTGCTCGCGCAGATCGACGCGCTGCACTGTCGCGGTGTGGACTTCAAGCGGCTCATCGAAGAGCTCTCCCTCCAGTTCCGCCACCTGCTCGTGGCGCGCTCTGTCAGCGATCCGACCGCGCGCAAGGAGGCCCTGAGCGAGCTGGCCGACTCGGAGCGTGAGGCGATCGAGGCGATGTCCAAGGAGGCCGAGCCAGCGCAGCTCGCCCGCCTGTTCGACATCATCCACGGCGCCACGTGGGAGATCGCCCGCGCGGCCCAACCTCGGCTGGCCGTGGAGGTGGCGCTCCTCAAGTGCATCCATCTGGCGCCGAGCCAGCCCATCGCCGCCGTGATCGCGCGCGTCGATGAGCTCGCCCAGCGGCTGGGCAGCGCACTCCCGCCCGACGGCGCGCCGAGGGCAACCCGCCCTTTTCGCTGAGGCCAGCCTCGCACGTGGAAGCGAGCGCTGGCCCAGACGAGCGACGACAAGAGCCGCGGACAACCACGCCACCACCTTCTTCTCTTCCAGCCCCCACTCCGGCGACGATGGCGCCCGTCGCGGCGTCCCCTGAGCCACCTCAGCCATCGCCAGAAGTTCGCTCCGCCGATCCAAAGCCTCCTCCGGCGCCTGCCGAAGCCATCGAGCCCACCGCGCTGTGGGCCCAGCTCGTCGAGGCGCTGCGCCGCGAGGGGCAGACCCTGCTCGCCGATGCCCTGGCGTGGGCCTGCGCGTTCGAAGCGCGGCCTGGCCTCGTGCGCATCGGGTTTTCCCCCGAGTATCGGATGGCCCGTTCGCAGACACAGCGCGCGCTCAAGGAGATCGAAGCCCGCCTCACCCAAAAGCTCGGCGCGGCCACGGTGTTGTCGATCGAGAACCTCTCGTCCGAGGCGGCCCTCGGCTCGATCGCCTCGCAGGAGCGTGGCCAGCGCGAGGAGCGAGAGTCGCGCCAGCGCCTCGCCTGTCAGGACTGTGAGGCGGTGGCCCTGGCACAGGAGATCTTCCAGGCGAGGATCGAGAGCATCACGCCCTTCGAAGAGGCGGTCGAACCCGAGTTCGCGATCGCCGCCATGGCCGAGAGCTTCGAGGACGACTTCGCGGACTGAGCCCGAAAATTCCCGAATGCTTTCGTAGGGGCGAATCCATGCGTTCGCCCGTCACGTCGATCGCATCGAATGGCACGGGGCCGTCACGAGGGACTGCCTCCTCTTCGACACGCATCACTCCAATTCGAATCCCTTTCCCCCAAACCAAGCAGGAGTCCCCAGATGCCAGGAATCGATGTCAACTATTTCATCCGCCAGGCGAACAAACTTCAGAAGGAGCTCGAGGCCAAGCGTGCGGACCTCGCCAACCAGACGGTGGAGGGCAGTGCCGGTGACCTCGTGAAGGTCGTGATCACCGGCTCGCAGGAGCTGCGCTCGCTCAAGATCGATCCCAAGGCGCTGGAGGGCGGCGACGTGGCCATGCTCGAGGATCTGATCATGGCCGCCATGAACCAGGGTCTGGAGAACTCGCGGAATCTCATGAAGACCGAGCTCGAGAAGATTTCCGGCGGCGTCCGCATCCCTGGACTGACCTGAGGCCAAGGCGCTCATGACCCCAGCCCCACTCCAGCGCCTCATCGTCGAGCTCGCCCGGCTCCCGGGCATCGGCGAGAAGACGGCGCAGCGCCTCGCGTTCCACATTCTGCGCGCGCCGGAAGCCTATGCGCGCGGCCTCTCGACGGCCATCACCGAGGTCGTCGAACGGGTGCGCCTCTGTCCCGTGTGTTGCGCGCTCACCGAGACGGACGACTGCCCGCAGTGCGGCGATCCCAGGCGTGACGGACGGCTCATCTGCGTGGTCGAGAACATCGCCGACATGCTGGCGATCGAGAAGACGCGCGAGTTCAACGGCCGCTATCACGTGCTCCACGGTGTGCTCTCGCCTCTCGATGGGGTGGGGCCAGACCAGCTGCACATCAAGGAGCTCATTGCGCGCCTGGCGGGCGGCGTCGAAGAGGTCATCGTGGCCACGAACCCAGACGTCGAGGGCGAGGTGACGTCGCTCTACCTGACGAAGCTCATCCGACCGCTCGGCATCCGCGTGACGCGCATCGCGCAGGGCGTCCCCATGGGCGGTGATCTGGAGTTCGCCGATCAGGTGACGCTGGCCCGCGCGCTCACCGGGCGGCAAGAGATCGGATGAGCGTGCTCAGACTCCTCCCTCTCGCCCTCACCGCGCTCGCCGCATGGCCAGCCTGCGATCGGATCGCGGGGCCTCAGGCCCAGGTGGCCACGGAGCTCATGGTCGCCAGCCAGCCAGGCGCGCGCTTCGCCGTGCGGGATTGTGGCGAGCTGATGCTCACGCGGGCCGACTTTTCGCGACGTCTCTTCAAGCTAGAAGGGCAGGGGATGGTCGCGGTCGCCACCGTGGACGCCGAGGCGACGCTCGAAGGCGGCGTCCAAGTCAGCTACCTCGGTCTGGAGCGCACGCCCTTTCGGTTCGAAGGCGCGCGCTGGCAGCTCGATGGCCCTCTGCTCCCAGCCCTCCACGAGGTGCTCTCTCTTCTGTGCCGCCGCCAAAGGGCGCTGGCCGAGGGCGACGTGGCAGCGCTGCGCGCGCTGGGCTTCGAGCCAGGTCCGACGAGCGGCGGTGCAGCGGACCCTTTCCGTGTCCGGCGCTGGATCCTGCGCGTCGATCGCGATGGCGCCGAGGTCTTGGAGCAGGGCGAGACGCGCAACAGCAGATTCGCGCTCAAACGCGAAAACGGATCTTTCCGACCAATCCCGACCGTGCTTTAGGGGCGCGCTTCTTCGGGCGCTGGGCCCTCGCCCTTCCTCGAATCCACGAAACGTCGATCTTCACGCGTCAACCCAACACCAAGGGGAAGGGGCACCAAGGCATGTTCTCGCTGAAGTTCATCTCTGGAAAATATCAGGGCGGGGAGTTTCCCCTCGTGTCGGGCAAGCAGCTCATCATTGGCCGCGCTCCAGAACTCGAACTGGCGCTCATCGAAGACATGGTGAGCCGCAAGCACGCCAAGCTGACGGTCACCGACGATGGGCGCATCACGCTCGAAGACCTGGGATCGTCGAACGGCACCTTCGTCAATGGCGAGCAGATCACGAAGCCGATGCGCTTGAAGGAAGGCGATCGCGTGCTCATCGGGACCTCGATCCTGAAGCTCGTGCAGCAGGGATCGGCACAGGAGCTCCCGTTCGAGGCAGCGGTCCAGGAGAATGCCAGCGGACGATCGAGCGTCGGGCGCGCCAACGCGAGCCTGGACGCGATGGCCAAGGTCGCCGCTCAGCGCAGCACGCGCCTGACCTCGATGACGGGCCGCATCGAAGAGCTGGCGATCGCGGATCTGCTCCAGCTCTTCGGCACCTCGCGCAAGAACGGCGTTCTGCTCATCAAACGAGACGGTGGGATGGAGGGCCGCATCTACCTGCGCGAGGGCAAGGTCCATTACGCGGTCATCGACGACCGGCACGACCTCGGGCCACTCAAGAGCTTCCGTCGGATGGTGCGCTGGAGCCAGGGCCAGTTCGAGCTGCTGCCTCCGGAGCTGTCCAACTTTGCGAACGAGCTCGACGAGGCCACGGACGCGCTGCTCCTCAACGCCCACCACGAGCTCGACGAGCTCGAGCGGATCGAGAAGACGCTGCCCCTCTCGACGAAAATTCGCCCGGTTCGCCCCCTCGACAAGCCACTGCGCGAGCTGTCGCCGGAGCTCCTCGACGCCTTCCAGCTCATCTACAACCACATCGGGCCATTCCAGGAGGCGCTCGACCGTTCGAGCGTGCCTGATCTGGAGACGGCGCGCGCCATCGCCGAGCTCTTTCGGCTCGATTACCTCCAGCGCGCCTGATGCCTGCGAGCTGGGCGTGCGCTCTCGTTGTTGCTGTCGCTGATGATGACGAAGACTGACGCGAGGGGCCGCGCTCTGAACTTTGGGCGCGGTCTTTTTTCGTCCCGCTTTCTGAAGGACGCCCCGACATGACCGCCGTGCCCGATCGACAGCCACGCCTCTCCATCGTCATCCCCGTCTTCAACGAGGCGGCGCTGCTGGAGTCGGCGGTCCATGCCTTCCTCGAAGCCCTCGACGCGGCCGACCTCGGCGTGGGCGATCGGCTCGAACTCATCCTGGCGGAGAATGGTTCGACCGATGGGACCGCAATGCTGGTCGACGCGCTGGCTGCCGAGTCGCAGGGCCGCGTCCGCGCGCTCCACATCGGCGCGCCCAACTATGGCCGCGCGCTCCGCGAGGGGATCCTCGCCGCCAGAGGCACGTTCGTGCTGTGCGACGAGATCGACCTGTGCGACCTCGACTTTCATCAGCGCGCGCTCGACATCCTCGACGCCGATGGCGCGGACCTCGTGGTCGGCAGCAAGGCCCTGGCAACGGCCAGTGACGAGCGGCCGCTCCTACGTCGACTGGGCACTCGGGTCATCAACGGGCTGCTCCGCGCGACGCTCGACTTCCAGGGCACGGACACGCACGGGCTCAAGGCGTTTCGGCGCGAGGCCCTGCTCGATGTGGTTCACACCTGCGTGGTGGACAGGGATCTGTTCGCCAGCGAGCTCGTGTTGCGCGCCTCCAGGGTGGGCAAGCGGGTGGTGGAGCTCCCTGTCGCTGTCCGCGAAAAGCGTCGGCCCACCATCAACCTGATCCGCCGCGTCCCGAACGTCCTGATGAACTTGGGCAAGCTCATCGTCGTGATCAGGGTGAGGCAGCGATGAGAAGGGTTCCCGCGCTCGCCTGTGCCAGCGTGGATCTCGACGCCCTGCCGCACTACCTGCGCCTGCATGGACTGTCGGCAGAAGAGCTGCCCGAAGAGCGTCGGCACGCCGTTGGCCGCGTGGCCCTCGCGCGCTTCCTCGACCTCTTCGAGGAGCTCGGCGTCCGCGCCACCTTCTTTGCCGTGGGCGAGGATCTGGACGATGCGCGCACGGTCGCGCTCGTCCGGCGTGCCTTCGACGCTGGCCACGAGATCGGCAATCACACTCAGACGCATCCCTACGATCTGACGCGTCGCTCGCTCGACGCGCTCCAGGCCGAGGTCGCGCGATGTGAGACCACCATCGAGCGCGTGACGGGGAGGCGACCGATTGGCTTTCGGGCGCCGGGCTATGCCATCGATGCGCGGCTCCTCGCCGTGCTGGACGCGCGCGGTTACGCCTACGACAGCTCGGCCTTTCCCGCAGTGCCCTACTACCTGGCCAAGGCCTGCGTGATGGGAGCGCTGGAGCTGCTCGGCCGTCCATCGCGCGCCATGCTCGATCGGCCTCGGGCGCTCGCCGCGCCGCGCCTGCCCTACAGACCGAGCGCCTTGGAGCCGTATCGCCGCGACGATGGGACGACGAGGCTGGGGCTCGTCGAACTGCCCATGACCGTCACCCCGCTGGCGCGCCTGCCCTTCATCGGGACGAGCGCCCTGCTCCTGCCTGCCCGCGTTCTGGACCTCGTCTATCGGCGGGTGCGGCGCTTGCCGTTTTTCAACTTCGAGTTGCACGGCATCGATCTGCTGGATGCCACGGATGTGAACCTGCCGGACCTGAGCGCCGTGCAGCGCGATCTGAACATTCCCTTTACCAAGAAGCGCGCTCGTCTGGCCCGGGTGCTCTCGAATCTGAGGCGTGACTTCGACGTGCGCCCGCTCGCGTCTGCCGCTGGAGCACTGCGGGAGCAGCTGGCGCCGAGAGGGTAGGGCGTCTCCTCCGCAAATCCACCGCGCTGAGAGGGATATCGGCGAAGCCGACAGGCCATCGACTTCTCCCGATCTCGCTCTGGATCGATGTGTCTCCCCGCGGTCGGCATTCGATGCAACGCACGACGGGCGCTCCACAGCCCGTCCCAACTCGACATCAGCCGCGTCGATGTCGATGTCGAGCGCAAGGTCGGCCTCGGCACGCCCATCGCGCCTCTTGGCGCGCTGCCCGCGTTGCTTTGGATTTCACGGCATTTCCCCTCTTCCCATGGAATTTGCCGGGACTAGGGTGCGCCGCCATGAAAATGCCCCTCTTCCCCAAGCTCCTCCTCGCGCTCTTCGCCCTGTTCCTCGGCCTGCCGCTGGCCCTGGCAGACGAAGCGGCGCCGCTTCGCTTCCATGTCCTCGATGTCGGGCAGGGAGACGCTCTGTTCATCTCCTCACCCGCGGGCAAGAACGTCCTCATCGATGCCGGGACGCCCGAATCGACCAAGTCGCTCCTCGCCAGGCTCGATGAGCTCGTCCAAGGCCCGCTGGACCTCGTCGTGATGACCCACCCGCACGCGGACCACATCGGCGGCATGGCGGAGATCCTGCGCAAAAAGGGCGCGAAGCTCTTTCTCGATCCGGGTTTCGACCACGCGTCGAAGATGTACGCGGACCTCGTCGTCACGCTCGAAGAGCTCGCCATCCCTGTCCGGCTCGGTCAGACCGGCCGCAAGATCGATCTGGGGGGCGGCGCCGAGCTCGAAGTGCTCGCGCCAAAGTTGCCCTTCCACAAGAACACGCGCTCGGACGCCAACGCCAACACCATCGTCGCGCGCCTCACCTATGGCGCCACGTCGTTCTACCTGTCGGGCGACTCCGAGGCAGAGACCGAGGAAGAGGTGCTCAAGGAAATCGTGAAGGCGCAGGGGCGCTCGATCCGCTCGAATGTCTATAAGATCGCGCACCACGGCAGCCGCCACGCCTCGGGCGACGCGATCCTCGCCGAGCTCAAGCCAGACTTCGCCGTGGTCTCGGCGGGTAAGAACAACCGCTACGGCCACCCGACCCAGGAGGCGCTGGATCGCTGCCGGAAGGCGGGGGCGCAGGTCTATCGGACCGACACGGACGGGGAGGTCATCTTCACGAGCGATGGCAAACATGTCCGCGTGCAGACGCAGCACTCGGGCGATCCGACCTTCGACAGATCCACCCCCTCTGCACCTGCCCTCACCGCTGCCGCTGCCACAGACGTTTCGGCCGAGGGCTACCTGGCCTCGCGCAAGGGCAGGACCTTTCACCACGTCAGCTGTCCGAACGCGGCCAAGATCGCGTCGGGCAACCGCGTCCGACTCGCGACGCTCCAAGAGGCTAGGGCAACGGACAAGGCGCCGGCCAAGTGCTGTCTGAACGACAGGGGCTTGCCCAAGCACGCGGGCAGCGCGCCTGCCAAAGACCTGGCCAAGGCCAAGCCTGGCGTGGCCTCGGACGCAGGTGCGGCCGTCCAGTTTGCCAGCGGCAGCGATCCTGACTCCTCCCACAGTGCGGCGCGCGATCACGCGGCGAACATCACGGAAGACGGCTACCGCAGCAGCAAGAACTCCAAGAAGTTCCACAAGGCCAACTGCGGCGGTGCGGCGCGGATCAAGGCCTCGAACCTGCTCACCTTCCCGACGCGCGAAGCGGCGCTGGCCTCGGGCCGTGAGCCCGCCGCCGATTGCAAGCCCTGATCGATCAGTTTCTCTTCTCCCCTGACCGCACCCTGTTGGAGGCACGCCATGCAAAACCGCGCATTCATCGACCGCATCGAAGGCTCACAGGCAGTCCTGCTCATCGACGGCAAAGAGGTCGTCGTGCCGTGCAGCCAGCTGCCCAAGGGGGCGCGCGAAGGTGTCTGGCTCACGCCAGATATGAAGGCCATCGATCTGGAGCTGACCGAGCAGATCAAAAGAGAGACGGCCGCGCGCCGCGCCAGGCTCATGGCGGACGATGACGGCGGCGACATCTCGCTCTGACTGAAGCCGTGTCGCCACACATCGAGCTTCACCCCCTGAGGGCATCCGATCCGGATGCCCTTCGTCGTTCGTGAAATTCCTCCCGGCGGCCCGTGTTGGGGCCTGCCTTTCACCGCGCGCCTGGACCACCGACAATGACCTCTCTTCCCCCCCTCCACCGCCTCGCCCTTTGCCCGCTCGCCCGCGTCGCGCTGGCGCTCATCACCTGCTTCGCTCTTCTCGCGCCCTTGCCGCGCGCGCTCGCCGCGACGGCCGAGACCCCACGCCTGAGCCAAGCAGAGCGGGAGGCCCTGATCCAACAGCTGGTGGCCGTGGGCGAGGAGTGGTTCGGGATCTATGTGCTCGGTCAAAAGGCCGGCGCCATGAAGACGAGCAGCCGCCTTGGTGAACACGAGGGGCGAGCGACGCTCTTCGTCACCGCCTGGATGCGCATCCACGCCTCGATCGGCGCGAACGAGGTCGAGCGCGAGGTCCAAAGCGAGCGCGTCTATGACCTGTCGGCCGCGGGCCAGCTCATCGCCTTCCGTGAGGAACGCATTGGCGATGGCGGCGATGAGTCGCTCACGGGCCGCTGCACCTCAGACGGCATCGAGCTCGTGCGCCACCCCAAGGGCAAAGAGGCACAGACCCATCGGCTCCCGGCCACGCGCGAGAGCCTCGACAGCGTCCTCAATGCGCTGCTGGTTTTGAAGGCGGGCAACCCAATCTCCTACGCCGTCTTCGATCTCGAGACCCGCATGGCCGACAAGCGCGTCACCATGGCCTTCGTGGGACAGAAGACCGTGGAGATCGCTGGCGTTCCGACGCCGCTGAACGCGTTCTCCATCACCGAGGAGGACAGCCGCGTCTCTCAGACGATTTTGGTGAGAGAGGACGGCCGCACGCACGAGATCCACTACGGCAACGTGATGACAGCCAAGGCCGAGCCGCGGGAGAAGGCCACGGAGCAAGGGCGCATCGAGGTCTTTGGCTCGACCCGAGTCGTCCTCGGGGGAGGGAGCGCGTCGTCCGGGCAGCGCCTGTCCGAGCAGACGCGTCAGGCGCCCTCCCAAGTCGTCTATGAGCTCGAAGGGCTGCCCCAGAATTTTTGGACGCCGGGCACGGGGCAGCACTTCACGCCTGTGGTGGGCGCCAAGGACCGCGTCCGGCTGACGGTGACGGCCGCGTTGCCCACGAAGCCGCTGAAGTTGCCGCTCTCCGTTCAGTTCGTTCAGGAAGAGCGGCTCGGCGAATGGCTCAAACCCACGCTCACGGTCGAGTCCGAGGATCCTCGGATCGTCGCGCTGACAAAGAAGACGATCGGGAAGAGCACGGACGCTTTCGAGGTGGCCAAGAAGCTGTCGAGGTTCGTCTATCGCCACCTCAAGAAGAGCTACGGCGTGTCGAGCGACCGCGCCACGCGGGTGCTCGATCTGAAGGAGGGCGACTGCACCGAGCACGCGCTCCTGTTCACATCGATGGCGCGAGCCGCAGGCATCCCAGCGCGTCGCGTCAACGGCCTCGTCTATATGGAGGAGACGGACGGTATCCCCTCCCTCTATTGGCACGAGTGGGCCGAGGTCTTCGTGGGCGAGTGGCTCCCCATCGATCCCACGTTCGACCAGAGCGTCGCCGACGCGGGCCACCTCGCCTTTGGCATCGAGGGACAGAACGACGTGGCCGTGCTCTTTGGCCAGCTCAAGGTCACGGTCGTGCGGGCCTCGAAGCCGGGCGTGAAGGCTTCTGATTCATCTGAAAAAGCCCAGTGATTTCAAATGGTTGGGCCATACCTTGCGCTCGAGATGAGCCTTGACCTCGAGGTGAGCTCTGACTAGAGGCGCGCGCCATGATCTCTTCAATGACGGGTTTTGGGGCAGGCCGCTCGCTCGAAGGTGAGGGCGAATTTTCGGTCGAAGCGCGTTCGGTCAATCACAAGTTCTGCGAAGTCAGAGTCCGAATGCCTCACGAGCTGAACGCGCTCGAGACCGAGCTGGTCCGGCACATCAAAGATCGCGTCTGCCGTGGCGCGATCGACGTCTCCATCAAGAGGCCCAAGGCCGCGCGCACACACGTGTCGCTGGTCGTCGATCGCAACCTGGCGCGCGACTACCTGGCCGTGACCTCAGCGCTCGCGCGCGAGTTCTCTCTGAAGGGCGAGATCGATCTGCGGGCGCTCGCCCAGGTCGAAGGCATCGTGAACTTCGAGTCGCAGCCCATCGATCTGAAGGCGCTGCGCGCGCCGTTGTTCGCCGCCCTCGACGAAGCCCTCGATGCACTCCAGGCCATGCGGCGGCGCGAAGGCGACGCGCTCCGTGTCGATCTGAGGCAGCGCCTCGGCGTCATTCGTGAGCAGGTGAGCGCGGTGGCGCAGCTCACGCCGCAGACCATCGAGCGCTATCGCCAGCGCCTCGACGATCGGCTCGCCGAATTGACGCGTGAGATGGTGATCGACCCGCAACGCCTAGCGCAGGAAGTGGCGCTCTTTGCCGATCGCGTCGATGTCGCCGAAGAGCTCACGCGCCTCGACGCGCACCTGCGCGCGTTCGATAAGCTCCTGGATGGCGATGGCGCGGTCGGGCGGCGAATGGATTTCCTGCTCCAGGAGATCAACCGCGAGGTGAACACGATCGGATCGAAGAGCCAATCCGTGGACATCGCCCAGATCGTCGTCTCGCTGAAGGCAGAGATCGAGCGGGTCCGTGAGCAGATCCAGAACATCGAATGAGGCTGCGACCTCAGACCAAGTCACGAACTTCGTTCAAGCGAGATGGACATGAGCCGAGATGAAACGTGTCAACCCAGCAAGAAAGGCCTCCTCCTGATACTTTCGGCGCCTTCTGGGGCAGGCAAGACGTCCCTAGCCCACCGCCTCAAAGCGGAACTCGGCGAGCGGTGCGTGTTCTCCATCAGCTACACGACGCGGCCCCCCAGAGGCGCTGAAAGGGATGGGGAGGACTATCGCTTCG
>JAISIF010000031.1 GCA_031262165.1 Myxococcales bacterium
TCTGATTCTGCTTCGACGAGTCGTCTTTTTTTCGGGTCATGGAAGTTCCAGTGAGGGCCTCTCGCTCAGGCACTCGCCCGCGAGCCGGTCGTAGGTGAGGAGCCTGAGCTTCTCGACGATCTTAGTGACGGCGGGCGAGGCGCGTGCGTCGTTCGGCCCGGCGAGCCATTCGCCTGCGCTGGTCTGGAGCAGCGAGGCGTTCAGCGAGGGAAGCTCCTTCTCGACAGAGGCAAGCAGCTCGAGGTGTTTCGGGAGGGGCAGGCCCGCAGCCTTCAGGATCTTGGGCGAGAGATAGAAGACGCTGAACGCGGGCGAGGCATTGCCCGATGCCATCGCGTCCAGTCCAGGGAGCGGGCGGTTCGACCAGAACAGGAGCGGGGTCTCGTAGCGCCGGTGCTCGCGCTCCCCAGGGGCGAACCCCATCGCGGCGAACGTCTCGTTGAGCAGGCCTGGCAGGTGATCGCCAAAGAAGACGAGCAGCGTGGGCCGCTCGCGCTTTTCGAGCGAACGGATGAGGTGACCGAGCGCCGCGTCCGCGCGCAGCAGGCGGTTGGCGTAGTTCTCCACTTCGCGAGCCGCCTCTTCGGACAAGAGCACGCTCCTCTCATCAGGGCTGAGCGTGACGTCGAGCGTTGGCCAGCGATCGTTCAGATAAGGCGCGTGGGTCACCATGCTGATGGCGAACAGGAAGCGCGGGCGGTCGCCCTCCTGTCTCGGCGCGTCGAGCTCTTCGAGCAGTCGCCAGACGAGCGGCTCGTCCGAAGGGAAGCGGCCATCGGTGAGCGCGTCGATGTCACCCCATTTGGCGATGCGCCTGTTGTTGACGTTGCCCTCTGGCCGCTCGCCATCGAGGCCCACCGGCGAGAGCTCGTCCAGCGCGATGAAGCGCTCGAATCCGAGCAACGGGTAAGCCGCTTCACGCGAGTAGTAGTAGCGATAGAAGTTGTGCAGCGCCGTGGTCTCGTAGCCCTGCTCCCGGAAGAGCGCCGGGAGCGCGCGCAACGGGCGCCGAAGGAAGTGGATGTAGGGGACCGAGGAGATCGGGAGCAGGCCGTGCGGGATGCCCGTGAGCGCCTCGAACTCGACGTTGCCCGTTCCTCCGCTGCGCTGTGGACTCGTCGTGGAGAGAAGGCCGTGCGAGGCGGCGAGAGCGCGAAAGTTGGGAATGGGATCGCGGTTGAAGTGGAGGCCGAGGCGCGTCACGTCCCAGAAGGCCTCGGCCATGTAGAGGATGACATCTGGCCGCACGCCAGGGGCCGCTGCCGAAGGGGAGATCGATTCCGCGCTCGCCACCATCTCCTGAAGCGGGACAGGGGGGAGGGCCTCGAAGAGCCGATCGACGCTGGCCACGCCATAGCCCTCGATTCGCGGGATGACCTGACGCGCGTTCATGAACAGCGGGAGAAAGAACCCGTTGTGCCGCAGGTTGTGCTCGTAGTCCCACACCTCGTTCTTCACGCCGTTGCTCTGCAGCGCGGGCACGAACCAGGTGAAGCGCAGCTCGGCGCCCAGGAGGCCGACGGTGAGCGCGAGCACCAGCGCGCGTTCGCTCCAGCGCATGGGCCAGCGCGCCCTCTTGAACAGGCAGACGCCCATGGCCACGACCGCGAGGAGGAGGACGAGGCCGATGGCAGCGAACTGGAGCTCTTTGCCAGCGACCACGGCCGCTCTCACGTCCCACAGCTCATGGAGCAGGCCGAGGTCTGCCAGAGCGAGCGGCTTGCCGAGCATCGCCTGTTTTTGGAGATGGCCAATGAGCAGGCCGAACGCGAGCGGGACGCAGACGAGGAGGGCCACGGACAGGCGGTTGACGAGCGCGCGGATGGCCAGGAGCGCGAGCGCCAGGCCGACCACCGTGATCCCGATGGGCTTGACGAGGAGGGTGTCGATCTCTGGGTTAAGCCTGCTCGCGCCGCTGAAATAGATGCGGGCAGCTTCGACCCCGGCCACGATCAGCGCCGAGAGCCCGAACGCGCTGAGGAGCTTCAGCCCAAAGCCAGCCACGCGGTCGATCGCGCGGCGCGGCATCGAAGTGATGGGAAGGATTTCATCGAGGCGGGCGAAGAGCGCTGCCTTGCCCTTCGTGGCCAGAGTGCTCTCCAGGAACAGGGCGACGAGCGCGATGCCCAGGCCGAGCTTCAGCCCCCGCGTGTTGTCGAGGCAGATGGTCTTCTCCTGGGCGAGAAGCCATCCAAGGACGAGGGAGAGGAGTGGGAGGCACAGGCCAAACAGCCAGCTCTTCACGAGACGCCGGAGGGGGATGGCGCCTTCGATGGAGAGGATCGTCGCGATGAAGACGGCGATGATCGTGAGGAGCGGCGCGCTGTCGGGAAGGGTTGGCCAAAGGCCAAAAATCCAAAACCGCAGACAAAAGAGGCCGATGAACAACGCGCCAAAACAAACATTGATTAAAATATATTGTTTATTGGAAATTGATCGCCTGATGAAAAAATAAAGCGCACCCAACGCGAGCGTGATGCCGAAAAGAATCCAGATGAAGACCGGGCTGGCTTGCGCGGTGTGCTGAATCGTGAGGCGCTCGACGCGCAGTGTCCCGGTGCCGCCATAGATTGTGCGGACTTCGAGATCGTCGAAGGCCTGGCCTTTGGGCTGGGAGATTCGATGGGAGGCGGAGCGCTGGGAGACGGGCAATGACTTGGGGGAAGAGCTGTTCGTCCCTTTCGTGAAGGCGTAATCGACTTTGTTTGTGTCGGTATCGGCCCAGTATTTCAGATTGAATTGCGCGCGCCCTTTCTCCAGCGACAGATAAGGGCCAAACGTCCAGGTGCCGCCCGGCGTCTCGTCGCCTGTTTGACCGGGGATGGTGGTCCTGGAGGTCTGGGAGAGGTCTCTGGGCTGATAGACGAAGGTCTGGTTCTGAGTCGTCGGGACAAAGAGCGCCAAGAGAAGCAGGAGGAGGGGGAAGCTTATTGCGATGACACTGCTCTCTCTGGGCGTCATGCCTTCCCCTGCCTGCTCTCTATCTTCTTCTGGAGGTAGGCCACGCGTGCGCTGACGTAAGGCAAGTGCTTTTCGTTCTTCTCGTCCAAGAGGGAATTGACTCGGACGCTCAGCGCCTCCGTCGGCACTTTGCGGTCATTGAAATCACTGTCGATCGAGCTTTTCTCGCTGTCGATCGCGCCTTTGCGAGCCGCGACCAGCCGTGGAGCGTTCAGCTTCAGGATCGAGGAGATCGCGAGATTCAAGGCGCTCCTCTGGTCGTGAGTGAGTGGCGAATCCGGACGCACGAAAACTTTTCCGCCACTCGTAAAGTCGACACACCGCTCATAATCGATATCCGTGGGCCAAGGCAGTTGCTCAGCCTCCTCGCTCACCGCGAGTCGGCTACAGTCCTTGGCGCCATCGCAAGTCTCTTTCGTCGGACACGAGAGATAGAGATTTTTCCAGTTCAGCGCGTGCTCAGGCTCTGCGCCCAAAGGTCGCCAGTGTTCGATGGGATGCCTGCTGTCGTCCTCCACTCGGCACTCACAGTAAATACAGAGGTGATGCTGCTCGCGAAGGAGCACATCTCTGAGCTTGGCCTTGTGAAGAGAGTCGAACGTCGCGCGGGCATGACTCGATCTGTTGGGAGCTTTTTCGAGCTCCTGGAGAAACCGATGCGCCTTCTCCTGCAGCGAGCAGGCGGCCTGACCTTCGGGGGAAACATTGGCTGGCGGTCGTGTCTTTCGAACGCGGCGCATTCATTCCTCTCCGTCGATAGCAGCCTCGTCCAGAAAGCCCTCGGCTCGAATGAGTTCTGGATCGTGATGCCCCCATTTCTCTCGCATCCGCTCCAATTCAACACGCGCCTTTTCGATCTTGCCGCTGTCGATCAACGCATACAGCTCGTCCAAGGCATTCTCACCCCGTTCGTCACGGTCATTGGTGCCCATCAATTCGCGCAAGATGGAGTTCGTGTCCCGCCCTTCGACGAACACGCCCTGCGTGCGGACCTGGTTGTCTTTGAGGAGACGAACCTGACGGTTTTCGACGCTGCTGAGCACCTGTGGCGAGTGGGTCGTGACGATGAACTGCAGCTTTGGATTCGGAAAAGCCGCTTTCAACCCAGCGAGCACCGTGCGCTGCCAGCGTGGGTGCAGATGCTGATCGATCTCGTCGATGAGCACTACGCCTTCGATGAGGCTCGGTGCCTTCGCGCCATCCAGATGGCCATTCAGTTTCACCGCCCGCATCGCGATGTCACCGATGAGACCCATGAACACATGGAATCCATCGGAGAGCTCAGCCCATGTCGCTTTGCTGCCATCTTCAAAACAAGCGACTGGACTCTGTGAATCGGGGTCAAACCTAATGTCTGTCAGAATTGGCGAACCCGGTTTACGCACCGACATGGCGCTCTCGAGCGCGTCGAACACTCCTTGAGCGAAATAGCGCTGAGGTTGTCCACGCTGAGAGCGAAGGAGATCGCCAAGCACTTCCTCTTTTATCCAATCGAGAAGCGGCCCATCCGTCGCTGACGCATCAAGACAGCCTGCATAACCGTCCATGCGTGCCACTTGGCGAGGTTTGCGCCCAGGCTTTCGTTCATTCGCGAATCGGCCCGTGCCGTAGAAGCCAAGCAATGGCCACCGTTCACCCTGCTGACGCACTGCCTCGATGGCATCCGAGATCTCCGCAAGGCAGAGCTCACCTCGCCGTGACTTCGCAGACCCCGTGACACCCCACTCGACGTCATGCTTCGCGCCGATCTCTGCGCTGCACACGACCTTACAAACTCCTGTTGGCTCAACCATCCCGCTCTGGTTTGGGACATGTCGCACATCGCGTGCGACTTCGAGCAAGAGAGCTTTGGTGTGAGCAGGCTGCAGAAGATCGAGCGCCATGGCCAAAGCCGTCAGGATCGCCGTCTTGCCGCCGCCGTTCTCGGCAAAGAAGACCGTGAGGTCTTTCTCGAACGAGACGTCGAGCATTTCGAAGCAGCGGAAGTTTTCGAGGTGGAGCTTGTCGATGCGTAGCTGAGATGGGGACATGCC
>JAISIF010000066.1 GCA_031262165.1 Myxococcales bacterium
AGCAACGAAGACTGGCGTTTCACGGACAAGTGGGGCGACGGGATAATTCAGGGATAAGTCCTAAATTATAGGGACATCGAATATGTCTCTAGCAATTCGAACTGATATTAACTCTCACCCAGCCGGACGCCCCTACAATTCGATTCGGACGCGTCAATGGAATCGTAGCCCCTACACGAAATTATTAAATCCGATTCAAGTTTCCATGCAATGATGATTATATTTACCGAGAAAATCCTATTTCTTCATTGCGAGCGAAGCGAAGCAATCCAAAGTAGTCGTCGAGTTGGCTCGTCAATGGATAATAATGGCTAAGGGGATAATGGGTTGCTTCGGCGCTTTCGATCCTCGCAATGACGACGTTCTTTTCGACTGTCTGAGCGAACGGCGCCGTTGCTCGGTTTCGAAGGCGTGGCTTTTGCGCTTCTCAAAGCCGCCATTTCCGCTCAAAAGCCCTCCCGCTGAAATCTCGCCACTTGCCGCTCTGCAGACGCGCAGACGAGGTCCCGAAATTTCGCAAAGTCGATTCCGGGCGCTCATCACAGCTCCCTCCCAAAGCCGTGTTGCCCGGGGAAAGGATGCAATCACATGTCTTCCAAGGAAAAGCAGAAGCAGGACAGCCAGACGAATGCCCACGCCATGGGCGATGCGGGCGGAGAGCAATTCCACACAGGCCGCCTCCTCATGTTTGGAGGCATCCTCGTGGTGCTCATCATCGCGGCGGTGATCTTCAGCCGAACGATGCTCTGACGAAGGGTTTGCCTACCTGACATGCATCGGGGCACGGCGCTGTCGTCGTGCCCCTGCGCGTTCCCGTATCCCGACGAGGGAGATGATGGCGATGGGGGGGGAGCGCCCTATTCGAGGTCGATCGAGGTGAGTCCCGCCGCATAGACGAACCAGAAGTCGGTGGGCGAGTCCTCCGCCTCGTTCGGATAGAAGAAGAAGCCTGAGCGATTCTGATCGAGCGCCGGAATGAGCCCGCTGCACTGTTTGCCATTCTTGAACAGCAGGCGACCTTTCCTGCCCTCGGGCTTGGGCCTCTCCTGGTTGGGCCGTCGCAGAAAAAAGATGGCCTGAAGCGCGCCTGTCTCCAGCGTCAGGAACGTCGGACCAGGCTGAACTTCGAGCGTGAGCGTGGGCGCGGTGAGGTTCGGGTGGCGCAGCGTGCCTCGATGCACGGTGCCCTCGCTCGTGCGGCAGAGCACGCGAAACGTGCCGTTCAGCGCGATGGCCACGGGCACATGGGATGGCAGAGGAGAGACAGATCTCAGGGAGTATCTGGGCGTGAGCGCTGCTGTGGGGACGGTGGACGGCTGCCGCCCGGCGGCCTGCGCTGGAGCGGGCCTCTTGGAGAGATGCTTCAGGGGCTGGGGCACTGTCACCGACAGAGGGAGCTGGGGCTTGTTGGGCGAGATGGCAGACGCTGGAGGTCTTGCAACAGGCAGCACCGGGGGCCTGGAGGCCGGGGCGCCACTGCTCAGGCCAGGGCGTTGGATCGGCGCTTTGACTGGCTGCGGAGGCGCTGAGGTGCTCTGCCGCTTGACGCGGTTGGCCAGCGCCATGAGCGCGAGCTCGATGTCGTCTGAGGGCACATCTGTCAGCGTGTCGATCTGGATGAACTCCGAGGCGATCTGGGGCTTCTTGGGCGGCGCCGAGGCAGGTGCTCTCACGGCGCTGCCGCTGGCTCGCTTCAGCTGGTCCGTTGGTGGCGGGCGCAAGGGCGCGACTGGAGGCGTCGGCGTGGGCGTGAGAAGAAGCGACGGCTCTCGGGATCGAGAGCTCTTCTCCTCCAGGAAGACTGGCAGGTGGATCGCCTCGACCGCAGCGTCGAGCGGCAGGCAGATGGTGTTCTCCAACTGTCCAGGCCTGGCTCTAGCCAACACGCCGAGCGCGAGGTCGAGCTTCTGGATGAGCGCCGCTCTCTCCAAGGCCGTGAGCGCGGGCTTGGGAAGGAGCTCTGGGCTGAAGGAGAGAACATCGAGATCGATCTCGATCTCGACGTCCTCACTGTCGCCAATGCCAGTGGCCGCATCGCGCTGCGCTGCCTGCTCCGCGAGGTCCACTGCTGAAACGTCGAAGGGCAGGTGTGAGGCGTCGACGAGCGCGCGCTCAGCCTTGTCCGAATCGAGGCCTTCGAGCATCGCCCACACCTCGCAGGTGACGGGCGGGGCAATGGCCGAGCGGGCAGTGAGGTCGGCGATGGAGAGGAAGAGCGTGGGCGCAGGCGCAGGCGCCAGCATTGGCGCGGCCTTTTCCATCGACTCGAGCAACGCGAGGGGCGCTGGTTCCGGCAACAGCTCGAGGGGCGATGGATCGGGGGAGGGCACGAGCCCTCGAAGCATCGAGAGGATGAGCTCGATCGCCGAGGGACAAGGTGAGGCGTATTGGAAGCTCGTCGTCTCGTCCGCGTCGTAGACGATGGCATCGAGCAGCGCCTTGGTGGCCGCCGTGGTCTCCGTCGCCAGAGCCACCAGCGCCTCGGCATCGGAGTCAGCCGAGGCATCCAGTTCGGTCGCTTCCGGGCTCGCTCTCATCGCTCGGAGGATCGCGTCGAAGAGGGCCTGCTCCAGCCGCGCATCGCCCAGCGCCAAGGGCTCTTCCGCTGAATCCGGCGCGGGCGGCACGAGAGACACCCAGTTCTGGATCGAGGCATCCCAGACAAAGCCCTGGGCATAGGCATCCTCGTAAGCCTGGTCGATCCAGGTCCCGGTGTGCGGATCAAAGCCGGGAGGGAAATAAGTGCCGTCCTCACTCCAGTAAGGCTGCGCTTGATAATCGAACTGAGTCGTTGGCGTGGGCATGAGGTGCGATGGGAGATTCGGAAGCGCGAAAGCAGGTCCTTTGACGAAAAAGCAGGCGCAGCGAAAGAAAAAAATACCCCTTCGAAGGGCCGAGGCGGTGAGTGGGATGGATGTGATTGGAGAAAGAAAAACCCAATCGGAATGAATCCGATCGGGTTTTATGAATTCACATCTAATCCAGAGGATCGATGAATCAATCAGCGGTCAGGTAAATCGTGTATCTGTTGGTTTTGTAGGGACTGACATATAGCTCATAAGGCGCTTCCCACTGATCAATACCATCATTCCCATAAACGAGAAATGAGTTCATATAACCATAAGCATCGAACCCATAATAACCCTCATAGACCATAGAGAAGTAGATGGTGCTGCCTTCGCTCCAATGGAGATATTCCGTTGGATAGGGAGTATTGCTGCCAGAGGGATAGAGGCGAAGGGCAATCTCATCCGTCCAATCATTACAGGCTATCCAAGTGTTCCCTGGAGCTGAGCACAGGAAGGTCAGCTCCAGATGACCCGTATCGTCATCGTAGCCATCATGGGTTTCGACGACACAACCAGTGGCGCCGATCGAGAGCGCCAAGGCCAGGGCCAGGAGGGAAAAGAAGCGGGTGATTCGAGACATGTAGATGTCCTTTCATTCGTCTGTAGAGAGCGGCAAAGGCGCGGCCTCATTGCCAACGGTGGTGAGAGAGGGAGAGTCAGACGTCGAGAGCCGAGGCTCTGATGGGGCTGTCTCTCCAGGGCCTGAAAGGCGGCGGCGCAGAGAGCAAAATTCCATGGCGAGCGCAAGCGAATTTCTGGAATGCTCGAAAAGGGGTGGATGGAATTCTTTTTATTATTTCATATCTCTTGTTTTCAAATCATTCATCTCATTCTCCATTCAAATGTCCGTCATCGCGAACGAAAGCGAAGCCATCCATTTTGCCTGTCGAAGTCGATCGTCGATTCGGATGGCCCATCGCTCCAGGCCTCGCGATGGCGATGTGTTTTTCAAAAGTCGTTGGAAGAGATTCCCCGCTCCGTCGTTGTGATGAACCATCGCCTCTATTTCGAAAGTGATTTGATTCCGTCATCATGAATGGCCGATTGAGAATTGCTGTCACGATGAGTCGCATCATCATGAAACGATGGCGTTCATTCCTTCAAACAAACAATCAATCACGCCCTTCACTCCTGGAGAGAAACCGCTTGAAGCCCCTCAGAGGGCTCATTAGAGCGCCGCACCCATGAACGCATCCCCGACGAACTCCCCGGCCCTTTCTTCGGAAAAGACTCTCTCGACCTCATTGGAGGACTATCTAGAGACGATTTACGAGCTGACCCAAAAGAAGGGTGGGGTTCGGGTCAAGGACATTGCCCGGGCGCGCTCGGTCAAAGCAGCCTCGGTCTCGATGGCGCTGCGCAAGCTCGCCGATATGGACCTCGTCCGCTACGAACGGCGTGGCGCCATTGCCCTGACCGAAGCTGGGCTGAAGCAGGGGCGTAAGATCTTCGCCCGACACGATTTGCTCTGCCGCTTCTTTACCGAGGTGCTCCAGTTGCCGCCCGCCGAGGCAGAGGCGCAGGCCTGCGCCATGGAGCACGGCCTCACTGACAGCGGCATGAACCAGATCGTCCGCCTCTTCGAGTTCCTCGACACGTGTCCCGAGTTTGGCCACGTCATCGCGCGCTTCCACGCCTGCCCGCGTCGGCACGACGAGTCGCCCCAGGCGGAGAGTTCGATTGGCGTGGCCGAGGTGGATCACTGCGCGACGTGCCGCCCGCAGCAACCGACCGTGCAGACGCGCACGCTCACCCAGCTCAAGCCGGGCGAGACGGCCCGCGTCGCCAACGTCGTGTCGCATGGCGCCATCCGACAGCGGATGCTCGACATGGGGCTCTTGCCCAACGCGCTCGTGGAGTTGGAGCGATTCGGGCCGGGCGGCGATCCTGTCTGGATCAAGTGCCTGGGCGCACAGATCGCCCTTCGCCGGACCGAAGCCGAGGCAGTGCTCATCGCGGCAGAGACGGCATGACTGGGACGCGCGGGGCAGCGCTCCTGTCGGAGCTCTATCGAGGGACGCTCGCCGCGCTCTCGGGTCAGCGGCTCGTCCGAGCGGCCCTGAGTCAGACGCCGATCCCTGCGCTGCGCGTTCGAATCTTGGGCCTGGGCAAGGCCGCGTGCGGCATGGCGCAGGGCGCGGCCGAGGGTCTGCGCGTCGAGTTCTCGGGCGTGCTCGCCACACACGAGCTGACGCCACATCCGCGCGGGCTCGACGTCTTCGTCGGCGATCACCCGATCCCGTCGGTGGCAAGCGCTCGGGCAGGACAGGCGCTGCTGGACGCGGCGCGCGCCACCCAGCCAGAGGATTTCGCGCTCTTCCTCGTGAGCGGTGGCGGGTCGGCCATCGCGGCCCTGCCTGTCGAAGGGCTCTCCATGGCGGACGTGGCAGCCACGACAGCTGCCCTGCTCCACAGCGGCGCCTCCATCGACGAGATCAACACCGTGCGCGCTCATTTGACACAGCTCGGCGGCGGGCGGCTCGCGGCGAGCTGCCGCGCGAACCATGGTCTGGTCCTGATGCTCAGTGACATTGCCTCGGGCCAGCTCTCGACGCTCGCCTCTGGCCCAACACTGGCCAATGCGACGAGCCCTGCCGAGGCGCTCGGCGTCATCGAACGCTCAGGCGCGCTCGTGCCGAGCGCGGTCATCGACTCTCTGAGGCGCGCGCCGATCGCCTCACCATCAGGAGAAGACGTGCGCTCACGCCGACGACGCCACCGCGTGCTCGCCACGCCGCACACGCTCGCCGAGGAAGCGCGGTGCCAGGCCGAGACACGTGGGCTCACGCCTCATGTCGTGGCCAGCGCGTTCGACGGCGATTTCGAATCGCTGGCCTCGCTGCTGGTAGAGCGCGCGCGGGAGATCTCGAGCGACCCATCGGGACAGCCAACGTTGCTCATCGCCTCGGGCGAGCCTCGTCTGAACCTTCCGACAGAGCGCGGCAGCGGCGGGCGGATGCAGCAGCTCGCGCTGACTCTCGCGCACGCGCTCGCTGGCCGCGACGTCTGCGCGCTGTGCGCCGGGAGCGATGGCCGCGACGGATCGACGGCCTTTGCCGGTGCGCGCATCGATGGCTCGACCAGTGCCCGCGCCCAGGCCATGGGCATCGACCTCGCGCTGGTCCTCGAACGCTTCGACGCCACGCCCGCAGTGCGCTCGCTCGGAGTTGGCATCGATCGTTTCCAGAGCGCGACGAACCTGACCGATCTCGCCCTGGTCCTGCTCTGGCCATCGAGGCTCGAAAGGTCACCTTGACTCATTGAAAAATTGCGGCATGGGCGGGCGTTTGGCGGGGGCGTCGAAGGAGACAGCGGATGGCAATGGCAGCGGCAATTCTGATCCTGGGCAGCGCGCTCATCACCGCGAATGGCGAGTCTCCCGAGGGCGCGGTGATGGCGCCCATCGAACGCGGCGGCCTCGCCTACTACGCGGTCGCGGGCTACCCCGAGCTGCGCAGCGGGCTGCGCATGGGCATGG
>JAISIF010000077.1 GCA_031262165.1 Myxococcales bacterium
CTGGAGCCTGAGATCGTCTTCGGCGGCGTCTTCTTCAGCGAATACGTCGAAGGCAGCTCGAACAATAAGGCCATCGAAATCCACAACGCTTCGGCCAACACGGCAGATTGCGCCATCTATCTCTATCCGAACGGAAACACCAAGGCCTCGTCGAGCGTCCACTTCACCATCGAATCAGGCGCGACGGGCGCTTTCTGCCATTCGAGCTCCAACGCGGCACTCAAGGCCCGCTGCTTCGATACGAACAACGTGGCCTCCTTCAATGGCGACGACGCGCTCGAGCTCGTCTGTGATGGCGCGACGGTCGATGTTTTTGGCCATATCGGGACGAGGCCCAGCGGCAATGCCTGGAAGCAGGGCAGCGCCTCGACGGCGGATATGACGCTGCGCCGCAAGGCCAATGTCCTCGTCGGTCAGACGAATACCGACGCGGCCTTCACCTTGCTCGGCACCGAGTGGGAAGCCATCCCCAAGGACGCCTTTGACGGCATCGGCGTCCACGTCGTCGAGACCTCGACGCTCGTCATCCCTGAAGATCCCGAAGAGCCGGTCATCGCTGACCCTGAACCAGAGCCCGAGCCTGTACCTGAGCCCCAACCAGAACCAGAACCAGAACCAGAACCAGAGCCTGAGCCCGAACCAGAGCCTGAGCCCGAACTCGCCAAGTGGACGTTCATGGTCTTCATGAACGGCGACAACAACCTCTACCAATACGCGGCGAGTGACTTCAAAGAGATGCAGAAGATCACCAAGGACGATTCGGTGAACGTGATCGTCCTCTACGATGACTACGGGAGGAACAACACGAAGCTCTACCGCGTGACACCAGGCGGCAAGGAGCTGCTCGAGAGCGACACCGCGATCTTCACGAATGGCGAAGCGGATATGGGTGACTGGAATACCCTGCGCAAATTCGGCGCCTGGAGCGTCCAGAATTATCCGGCCGAGAAGTATGCCCTCATCCTCTGGAATCACGGTGGTGGCTGGCTGAGCGACGTAGAGCAAGAATCTCCGCTCTTCAGGGATTTCTCGAATGACGAGAACGGCACCTACAGCGGCATCCTCCTGTCGAATGGTAACTACGCCAAGGCGCTGGATGGCATCGTCCAAGAGGCGGGGCAGAAGCTGGACATCGTTGGCTTCGACGCTTGTCTGATGGCCATGTATGAGACGGCGGTCGCCAGCGAGCCCTACGCCAACCTCCTCGTCGCTTCAGAGGAAGTCGAGCCCGCCAATGGCTGGAGTTACGACAAGTTCCTGCCATCCCTCGGCATTAACCCGGCGATGGATCCGGTCAACCTCGGCAAGAGCATCGTTGACGCTTACTACTCGTCGGGTGAGGACAACGCCACGTTGTCTGTGGTGGACCTCACCACCATGGACGCGCTGAACACCAAGCTCGATACCTTTGCCGATGCCCTGATCGCCGCGAACGCCAATCAGACGATTCTGAGCCTCCGCCAGAGCCTGATGGAGTTCGATGTCTCCGCTCACGTGGACCTGCGCCAGTTCGTTCAGAAGGTGGCGGCTACGAACGCCTTGAGCAGTAGCGTCAGGGTCGCGGCCAATGCGCTGGACGTTCAGCTCGACACGACCATCGTCTATGAGCGAGCCCACAACTATTACGATTCATATTATCGTAAGTATCTCTATTACGATACAAACACTTTCGGAATGGCAATCTATTATCCGAGGACAAAGAACTCCTCTGAGTGGAATTCTTACAAAAAGGGAGTCTGGTATTCTAAGACGAGTTGGGGCGACTTCGTGAGCAGCACCTTCTAAGCGTAGATCGCGCTCTAAGCGCTCTCGATAAAAAATGAAAGCCTGTCGATTACATCGATCGACAGGCTTTTTTATTACCTATCCAGTCACGCTTCTTCTTCAGACAAGAGGATTCATCACCACTTGTCCAGCATCACTGACATCCCAGCATCGAATGTAATCGCTGTCGATTGTAAAAAACATCAATATAATCGAAGTGTTTATCTTCTTCACGGATAAATCCTAAAGTCAGAATCCGTATTCATACCAAGACAACCCCTTTCATCCTGATATAGATGGGCGTCTCTTCAATTTGATGAGGAGGGAAATCCTTCGGAATCATTCTCTATTGGCAGCCTGTTTTTGTCAGATAGAGCGCCGAATTCATTAAAATTCGCTTGCTCCATTTCGATCGGTTTCCATTTGCCATTGTGCGTCCGTCAGATCTGTAGAGTAATTCAAAATGTTCTCCTTGCCGAAGTGTATTGATGAGAGGGGTTGTCTCGGAGCGCTGGCAACGAGATGAGGTTGCCAGGCATGGTGCATCTCCTCGCAGGGCAACGCCGCCATCGATGCTCCCCAAGATTTATGAATGAAAGACAATCCACGGACACTCAGGATGATTTCACCCCCCGACTGCCTCTTTGCCGACGAACATTTGGTGCTCGTGAACAAGCCCTCGGGGCTCCTCGTCCATCGAGGATTGGGCCAAGATCGCGTCGTGGCCATGTCGCTCGTGCGTGACGCGCTCGGTCGGCACGTCTTTCCAGTCCATCGACTCGATCGAGGCACGAGCGGCGTGCTCTGCTTTGCACTTTCCTCAGAGATGGCTGCGGCGCTCCAGCGCTCATTCACGGAGGGCGGCGTTCACAAGCGTTATTTGGCGCTGGTCCGCGGTGTCCCTCCCGATCAGGCCCTTATCGATCACCCGGTGCCCAAATGTGAGGGAGGCGAGCGCGTTTCTGCCCTGACCGAGATGCGGCGGCTGGCGACGGCGAGGTTCGCGATCGGCGACTTCTCTCTCGTCGAGGCCATGCCCAAGACAGGGCGGTTTCATCAGATCCGGCGTCACCTCAAACACCTCGGCCACCCGCTCGTGGGCGACGTGAATTATGGCCGAGGCGAGATCAATCGCTTCTTTAGGGCAGAATTCGGTCTGAACCGATTGGCGCTGCATGCCGCGTCGATCGCGTTTCAGCATCCGGTGACAGGTGAGTCGATTGAAGTGATGGCACCGATTCCAGAAGAGCTGAAGCGGGTCATCGATTTATTCGGTGAATTCGATTTCGATAGGTTCGGCCAATAAAAAAGCCCCCCTCGGAATGAGGGAGGCTTTTCGATTCAGCGCAAGGAATTCTCAGTCATTGCAGACGCCGAAGAAGCCACTGCAATCGGGTAGGTTCGACGGGCAATCACTGGGAGCCTCGCACTCACAGGTGCAGTAGCTCGTCTCGCCCACATCGATCGCCATAGGGTAGGCGCACTCATTGGCATTCACTTCGACGGCTTCACCACAGGCCTTCGTGCCGCGTGGGCCAACATTGCACTGACACGAGAGATCCGTACAGGTGGTCTGATCGCAGAATTCGTCCGTCGCACAGTCATTGTTGTCCCAGCAGCTGGTCGGCTCGCGGTTCGGCTCGCACTCCTGCTTCATCGTGTTGCAGAAAGTGCCTTCGCCGCAGTCGGTGCCGCAGTCCTGCTCGATGCCGCAGGTGTCGGTGACCGTGCCGCACTTGCCTTCGCAGGTGACGGACTTCTCGACAGCGCATCCCGACTCTTCGCACGTGTTCGTCGAGGTGTTGCACGCCTTGCCCTCGCCGCAGTCGGTGCCGCAGTCCTGCTCGATGCCGCAGGTATCGGTGACCGTGCCGCACTTGCCTTCGCAGGTGACGGACTTCTCGACAGCGCATTCCTTCTCGTCGTCCTTGTTATCGCTACAGGCCAGGCCGCCGACGCACAGCGCTGCCAAGAGGCTGCTCATGAAAATCGATCGCTTCATGGGTGTGACTCCTTCATTCCTCAGAGAGAGGGAGGGGGTAGGGTATTGAGGCGCGCGCCCTTAGAGTCGTCACCCAGGTGTGTCAATCACAACATCTCGAGGCGCTCCCTATCGAATCGAAGATGGAAGGAGGCGCGCCATCTCGCCTGGAGCTGCCCATGACGCACCCCGTCTTGAGAGGTTTCATTCGGGTGCTAGAGGCGCCGCCTTTTTTCAATCCTGCTTCGAGAAGGGCGGTTTTGGGATGACCCCAGCCATTCGCTTGGGCGCCGCGTTGGCGCCGTTCCTCGGCCTGGCCTTCGCCATCGCCTCTGTTGGCCCGTTGGTCGCGGCCTGCTCCAAGACACCGGATCGTGTGAGCGACCCGGTCTGCAATTCACTCGACATGACCTGCAACATGGCCTGCGCGATTGACGCGGACTGCGCCTCGCCCAACCGCCAGTTCATCTGTGCGGACGATGGTTTCTGTAAGGCCATCTGCCGGTCGAGCGCGGACTGCAACGTGGCGCACGACGCCTTCGATGGCGCGCCGTGGAAGGGGTGCGAGCTGGGCGGCTGCACCTGCTCGGACTTCGCGTGCCTGGTCCCGGACTGCTTCACGTCGGATGAGTGCGGCGATGGCGGCAAGGTGTGCCGCGCGGGCCGCTGCCAGGACGCGGACACGGACTTCGACCGCTGCGAGGTCTATCCCGGATTCGCTGTGCTCGCGGTGGGAGGGACGCGCACGTTCACCGTCGTGGCCTACGCGGGCGAGCGGCCCGTCCTGCTCGCGGACAAGGCCTCCTGGAGCGCGGCAAGCGCGAACGTCAGCCTCGGGGCGACGACGGATGAGACTGGGACGCGCGCGACCTTTGTTGGCGCTGGCGCGACGCCCGCGGGCGAGTCAGCACAGGCTGTCCGCGCCTCGATCGGAGGCGTGTCGTGCTCGGCGGACGTCGAGGTCTTGGCGCCTTCTGGCGCGTCGCTGCGCGTCGTGCTCGTCGATGAGGCGAGCGGCCGACGTCTGAGCGGGGCAACGGTGGTGGCCGACATGGGCCTCGGCGCTACCGAGCGCGTCCAACTCGAAGAGGAGAGCGGGCTGCCAGGCAGCTACGCCTTGGCAGGCACTGTCCCAACGGACGGCCTGTCGGTGAGCGCCTTTCACCCAGACTTCGACGTTGTCACCGTCGCGGGCATCCACGGCCGCGATCTGCTCATCCCCATGCGCCGGGCCGCTGGCTTGGGCCTCAGGAAGGGCGGCGTGCGTGGCGCGATCACCACGATCGCGGGTGCGCCCAGCTCACAGCTCGCAGCGGGTTTCGTGGGCCTATCGATCCAAGGGAGCCTGCTCGATCTCGGGCTCGATCAGTTTCTCGGCGAGAGCGTCACCATGGACCTCTCCATCGCCGCGCTCGTGGATGTCGCCGACGTGCCGCTCCCCGGCGGCGTGGTCATCGGCGCCAAGGACGCCTACGTCGCACTGGGCAGCCCAGGCCCCTGCGCTGACGCGCACACGGCGAGCGCTGGCGCGTGTGGACAGCAAGCGGCCTTCAGCCTCGGCGTGTCCCTGCCCATGACGGATCTCGCGCCGCTCGCCTCGGCCATCACGGGCGATGGGCCGATCAACTATGGCGCGCTGCTCAGCCAGGCCCTGCCCATCCTCGCGCAGGTCGAGCTTGGCCTGGTGCGCGACGTGGCGTTCGACCTCGTCCCGCCCGACGATTTCTCGACCGAGGCGCTGCCCGTGGTCGACATGACCCCGGCCGTTGCCCTGAACCGGCGCCTCTCCCTGTCCGTACCGCCTCTGCCTCAGCTCGCCGGTGAGGCGGCAGGTGTGGTGGCGGGAGCGGTGCTGGCCCACGTCGAGGACAGGGGCTTCGTGCCGCTCGGACTCGGCGCTGGCGTGGATGCGCCCTCCGCGATCCCTCTCCAGGTGGCCGCGCCGCAGGGTGGGGTGGAGGGCTCGCCGTTCGTGCTCGTGGCCGTTGCGCTGCCTGCCAGTGGGCTGCTCGCCGATGGCGCGCTCGGCTTCAGCGGCGTGGTCGCGACGATGCGTCGGCTCGACGGCGCGGCGTTGCCCGCGGCAAGTGGCGAGTTCCTCGGTCTGCCCTCTGGTGGCGCGCTCGAAGTGACCTCGGGCAAGCGTGCGCTGAAAGGCATCGCCGAGGTCGAGGGCGCGGGCATCTACCGCGTCCTCTTCTCACTGCCCTCGGGCCGCCGCTGGACCGTCACGTTTGGCGGCGGAGACGTGGAGATTCCGCTGCCTGCGCAGGGCTTCGAGGACTTGGACCTCGCCCCTGACGCGCCGCCGTTCATGGTTCAGGCAGTGCGCCTGGCAGATGATGGCGACATCGAGGCGCTGTTCGCGCTGAGCGGCAGTGAGAGCCCTTCGCGCCTGAACGCGATGTTGCGCGCTTTCTCGATTCATGAGGCGGCAGCCCCGGAGACGGCGGCAGAGTAACGCCGCCTTTGGCTGCTCCATCATTAGAATCAAATAAGAGATAGAATCGCGCCTCTCAATTCATGGAACCAATCACCATAGAGCGCAGCCTCCATGCAGAGCCTGAGTGACAAAAAAAACATTTCGATTTTCTTTGAGACAACTTTTGCTCTCCGAGTAAATCTTTCAAGAAAATGTCGTGTGTTGCCCTTATTCTGCTCAATACTAATTGTATAGCTGTATAAAGAAGAAAAACTAATCAGCTGTTTCCAACAACACCGAGGTCCGCCATGCTTTACTCACGAAAAGACATGGGCAAATCTCAAGAGTCGGCTGGGCGATAATATTTTTTCGACATAAATTATTGGAAGATGCTGTTTATGAATTCCTTGAAAGTCAGCGTTTCTTTTTTACACGTCTATATGAGCTTTAATGATTTGTTTTTTTTGAAATTCAATAAATCCTTCTGAAGGAAGATTTAGATATATTTTTACAGATCTCGGAGGAATGACATCTTTTACATGAAACGCACATCCGAAGACCTTTCTCTGAGGGAAGAAAGCCTTTCTCTACAAAACCCAGATAGAATCATCTTTCTTCAAATGGAGATGGCCCGGCGCATTTCGAAAAAAGCCCCGATTTTTGGGCTCAGCCTCGCGCTCCTCATCGCGCTGTCGTTGCCCGCTCTCGCGACGCCTCCATCCGATCGCAATCCAAAGGATCCGATCGAGCTTCTCTATGGTCACAAGCGCCTGTCGTTCACCGATGTTGGAGAGCCGGTGCTCACCGTCCGGCTCATGGAGGGCAAGCGCGAGATCAGCATCATCAGCCAGGGCGCGGCGCGTATCGAAGGGTGGCGAATGAATCGTTCGTCCTCACTCGACGTTCCGGCAGGCTCGTCCTGGACGTTCCGATTGAAGAACGGACGCGCCGCTGAGCTGCGCCACTTCGTCCAGGTCGGCGAGTTCCGAATCGAGGACCGCCAAGGGTTGGACGCAGCGCGCGCGGCGTGGAAGGGCAGGGGATTGGAGGTCCGCATCGAGCGCATCGGCAGCCGTTACTGCTTGCCGGGCCACTCAGACGATGGGGCAGCCCAGCGCTTCATCGACACGCGCCGCGACCTCCTGCTGCTCGCTCCAGCCCACCAGACGATCGAGCTGGCAGAGGCGCTCCAACGATCGATTCAGAGCGCGCACGGTCTGGACACCGCGGCGCAGATCTTCTCCACCGTCGAGAAGCGCTCGCAGGGCGAGATCGAGGTCATGGACAGCGCGGGCAAGGTGCGCCTCGTCGCGGACACGCTGATCTCGATCACCCCTGGCACCGACGGCGCGACCACGCTCGTGCGCCAGGTGGAGTTTGGTGTGGGATACGCCTTTCACAATCACCAGGACCGCGCGTTTCGCGGTGAGCTCATCGTGGCCACCGACGCGGCTGGGATGCTCGCGCTCGTCAACCGTCTGCCGATCGAAGCGTATCTGCGGGGCGTCGTTCCATCCGAGATCTTCGCGAGAGCGCACCCCGAGGCGCTGAAGGCACAGGCCGTCACCGCGCGTGGAGAGGTGCTCGCCAAGATTGGAACACGCCATCTCGCAGACCCCTACCTGCTGTGCGCCGATCAGCACTGCCAGGTCTATTCAGGGCTGACGGGCGAGGCAGCCTCGACGGACAAGGCCATCGCCGACACGCGCGGTGAGCTCCTGTTTTCGGAAGACGGAAAGCTCGTCGCCTCGGCTTACAGCGCCGTGTGCGGTGGCCACACCGAGGACAACGAGATCGTGTGGAGCGCGCTGCCCGATCCCGCCCTGCGCGGACGGCCTGACGTGCCGAAGATCGATCAGAAGGTTTCGACGAACAGCGATCCAGGCGCGCTGCACACCTTCCTCTCCACGCCTCCACAGGCATTTTGCTCTCAGGCATCCTTGGCCTCGCCCACCAAGTTCCGCTGGGAAAAGCGCTTTTCACGCGCGCAGATGGACGCGCTGACCGCTGACCTCGGCATCGGCCCGATCGTGGCGCTGAGCTTTTCCGAGCGCGGCGCCTCGGGCAGGGCGCGCGTGCTCACCCTGAGTGGCGAACAGGGCGCGCGGCAGATCCGGGGTGAGCTCAACATCCGTCGGCGCTTCCAGAACCTGAACAGCACCATGGCCGAGATCGAGGCGCCGAGCGGCGAAGGCCAGCCCGATTGGATCTTTCGCGGCGGCGGCTGGGGACACGGCGTGGGCATGTGTCAAATTGGTGCCATTGGCCGCGCCGAGGCTGGTCAGAGCTACCGCGACATCCTGCGCCACTACTTCAACGGCGCCACGCCGCGCCGGGTGGGCGGCAAGTAGGGGCGTTGCGCGAATGCCGACCGCGGGGACATCTCGCTTCGATTCGACATCCGAAACATGAGCCCTGGATGGCTCTGCGCCATTCCCAACTCACCCTTCCGTGACTTTTGTTTCTCTCGTCAGGCAGGACGCGCTAGGCTACGACGTTTTTTCAAGGGGCTGTGTCGTGTTCAGAGCCCCCCCCGATCCTTCTCATCCCACCAGGAGTCTTCGATATGAAACTTGGCTTCACACAAACGCTCGTCGCTTCGTCTCTCGTCGTGCTCTCCCTCAACGCCTGCACCAATGAGCCGCCTGCGCCTGCGGCTGCAAGCAAGCCAACCGCGCCCGTCGCGCTGGCCGCACCCGAGGCCGCCGCCCCTGAATCAGAGGCGCCTGCGGACACGAAGATCCAGATCGAAAAAGAGCTCCAGTATGACGTCCGCCCCACGGCCGCGCAGACAGCGATGGCGCTCACGCTCGGCTATCAGCTCATGTCCGAAGGCAAGCTCGAAGAGGCCGAGGCGCGCTTCAAGGTCGCCGCGGCTGGCGGCAACGCCGAGGCCGAGAAGACACTCTCGACGCTCCGCAACGAAATCGGTGCCAAAGGGCACCTCGACAGCGCGCGTCAGAAATTCCAATACGGCGACTACGACGGGGCCAAGAACGAGCTGAGGATGGTCCCCCAGAACAGCATGCTTCGTAAGTCGGCGGACACGCTCCAGACGCGGATCACGGAGAAAGAGACTGCCCTGAAGAAGGCCTTGGAAGACAACATCCAGAAGGGGCTCAACAAGGCGCTGGCCGACGAGGGCGCAGCGCCCATCGACGAGTAGTCAACTGCATTCTGGGCACAGACGCCTCCTGGTTCGGGTTCACAGCGCCGCGCCAGGGGGCGTTTTCCATCTGAAGATGCCCGCTTTCCCCTCCTGGCCCCGTTGTCCTGACATCGCCAACGCCCAACGCCCTTCGATTCGAAAGGTCCCAGACGTGATCAAGAAAACCATTGAAGACGCGCAGCCGAAGTCAGTTCCTTTTTCTTCCTCAGCCCCGGCATCGGCACCCGAGGTGTCGCCCGCGCCTCCCGCGACGCTCACTGCCGCCGTCGAAGCCAATGCGCCACACCAGGGATCGGCTCCCGTGAACGGCGAGCTGTCCGATCCCCAGCTCACGGACGTCGATGCCTTGAACGCGTGGCTCGAAGCCTCGCGCGCCGAGCTCTCCGCGCTGAAGGCCAAGCTGGAAGAGCGCGAGGCCGCGCTGGAGCAGAGCCAAAAGCTGGGTTGCGAGGCCGCGTCGAAACTCCAGGAGCTCCATGAACAGCGCGTGCGCGCCGTTGCCGATCTGGAGAACTTCCGCAAGCGCGCACAACGCGAGCGCGAAGAAGCGCTCAAGTTCGGTCAGGAGCGCCTGCTGCGCGACATGCTCCCCATCATCGACAACCTCGAGCGCGCGCTCGACCCGAAGAACAGCGCTGACCTCGCCGCGCTGCGCGAGGGCGTCGAGATGACGCTGAAGAGCTTCGAGGCGACCCTGGCGCGCGTCGGCCTCAAGGGCTTCTCCGCGCTTGGGCAGCCGTTCGACCCCAACCTCCACGAGGCCATACAGGCCGTCGAGTCAGACGAGCCTCCCGGCACTGTCCTGGCCCAGATGGTCCGCGGATTCACGCTCAACGATCGCCTGATCCGGCCGGCCATGGTCTTCGTGGCCAAGCCCAGAGAGGCCACGACCACCGCGCCGCAGCCAGAGTCTGAGCCCGTGCCTGAATCTGAGTCTTCCGCCTCCGAGGTGGCGCCGACTCAGGCAGCACCAGCCGCGGCTGTGGACAAGGCCAGCGCCGAAACGTCGCGACAGGCTGGCGAGTGAGGTCAACGGCGCCGCTGAAGGGCTGATCGAGCCCACCCCACGACTCTCGGAGGACAGGCCCGCGCGGCGCATCCAACGGAGCGAAAGGAGTCCCCGCGCATGTCGCATGTCATTGGAATCGACCTCGGAACCACGATCGCCCGCGTCGCGGTCGTCGAGGATGGTCGGCCCGTCGTCATCCCCGACAGCGAGGGGCGTCGGGCCACGCCATCGATCGTGACCTTGATCGATGGCCGCGCCGATCACCTCATCGGACAGCCCGCCAAGCGCCAGTCCATCGCGAACCCCGAAGACACGCTTTCGATGGTCAAGCGCATCATCGGGCGCAAATTCGGATCGGAGGCAATCGCCCATACCCGCGGTCGCGTGCCTTTCGAGCTCGCCGAGACCGAGAATGGCGCCACATGCCTCGAGGTGCGGGGCAGGAAATACGCGCCCGCCGAGATCTCCTCCTTCGTGCTCATGAAGCTGAAGCGGATCGCCGAGGACTACCTGGGACAGGAGATCACGCAGGCCGTCATCACGTGCCCTGCCGCTTTCGACGACGCGCAGCGCCAGGCCACCAAGG
>JAISIF010000101.1 GCA_031262165.1 Myxococcales bacterium
GACACAAACACGACGGGCGTTGCACGCAACGCCCCTACACATCCCGATTCGAGATCAAAAAAATAGAATTCGATTGCCCTGCCCGATCCCCTCCTCGCACTTCCCCCTTGAACCGCAAGATGGTTGCGACGCGCCTCTGTTCGAACTCAAAAAATAGACCACAGCCATCTTCTTCAAGGCATCTGTCGCCGCCATCATCGTCGCTCCGCTCGATTCAGTTGGGAGCTGTTCGATGAGAGCATTTCCCAGCCACCCTTCGCTTCTGGAGAGAAATTTTTAGACACGTGTCCAACACTCTTTGGACGGGCGTCTAAAAACTGTCTTCCGACGAGTCGATCTCAAGGCTGCGCCTGGACGATTGACTCCTTGAAGATCTGCGATCCGTAGGTCTCGAACCGGGCCTTGGGTGACTTCCAGCAGTCGGGCGGCGAGCCTTGTTTTTCGCAGAGCGATCTCAAAAATCGATCGGGATCGGGCAGCTCTTCCCAGACGACGGGCAGGTAGGTCGAGGTCCTGTTGCCCACACTCAGCGTGACGCCTGGCTGGCTGCGCGCGAGCGCTTCGAGCAACGCTTCATTCGATTCGGGCCGTCGAAGTGGCCTCAGCGCGTCCAGCACCGAGATGGACACGGTGAGCGCGGCGAGCTCCTCACCTGTCACCGGTTCGAAGCGCGAATCGTGCAGCGCCGCATGGACCGCGTTCTCGAGCACGTCTTGGGCGAGCGGTTGGTGGGCTTCGAGAGAGCCGATGCACCCACGCAGCGCGCCATCCTTTTCGAGTGTGACGAACGCGGCCCGCGCCACGCCGAGCCTCGGGTAGCGCTTCAGAAATCCCTCGGGGAGCTTGAGGCGCTCACCGTCTCTGAGCTTGGATCGGAGCGCATCGCGCGCCAGCGACACGAGCGCGTTGCCTTCCTCGGCGCTCAGCTCGAACCGATTCTCATAGGCGAGCGCGCCATAGCCGACCACGCTCGTCAGGTCGCCCTCGGGCACCTCGCTGGAGTTGGCATAGCCGATGAGGCGAGGGGTGAGGCCCTGCAGTGCGGCGAGCTCATTCATGATGAGGAGCATTTGCGTCCCGTCCGTCTCGCAGCGCGCCACGTCATCTGCGTTCATGCGTGAGAGCGCGTCGAGGCAGCTGCTATCGCGCTGGCGGGCCTCGGCGTCGGGGTGAAAGTGCGACATGTCGAGGCTGAAGACGAACGCGGTGCGCTCGTCCGCGAATTTCAGGAGTTCGCGGGCAGCCTCACGCGCTGCGGCCCTGTCGATGCGGCCCACCATGATCGGAACGATGGAGAAAGGCGATGGCTGGATGGCGCGCAGGAAGGGGAGCGCGACCTCGACGACGTAGGCCTGATGGGCCAGCGGCACATCGACGAAGCCCGGGCGGCGCAGCAGGCGCTCGACGATGTCCTGATCGATAGGCAGCTCGAAGCCGGGCATGACAAAGCGTAAGGCACGATCCACGGACAGGCCGCTGTAGTCAGCATCAGCGTTGTGGTTCGCGGCGAGAATGAACACGCGCTCGAAGTCCGCACTGAGCTGTCGAAACGCGGCCGCAGCTATCTGGCCCGAGAAGAAGTAGGCCGCGTGTGGCGCGAGCACGATGGGGACGCGCTCGGAGACGAGCTTTTGCTCGGCGGCGAGGAGGCGCTGGACTTCGGCGGTCAACGCCGCTGGCTCAGCCGGATAAAAGCTTCCTGCGACCGTGGTCCGGTGCAGCTGATGTTCGGGCGCGATAGGTTGCAGGGGACACGAACAGTTGCTGAGGAGCATGGCGAGGCTCATCAGAAGGAAGAAAGAGCGACTTCGAGGCAGGGGCATGGGTGACTCCGGGGCAAAAGGCATGGGGCGTGTTTTGTCGCAGGGGAGCTGTATGCAGCGCCCAGATGAGCCGATCCCTCTCATGAATGACCTGTGCCCAGGAGCCTGCAATGAACCACTCGATCAAAATGATTCTGAAGCTGCCTCTGGCCTTTGCCCTCGTCGTCCTGTTCGCCCAGTGCAATCCACCTTCGAGCGACCAGAGGCCAGGCCTCAAGTCATCGCTGCCACTTCCTTTGTCCAGGCCTCAGATTCCATCCCAACTCAGCCCGCATGTTCCACCAGGCCAATGTGAAGGAAAAACAGAAGCGTTTTGCCTTCCGGGAGTCATCCTCAATCCGCCCGGAGTGCGCGACGCTCCTTCTGCCGTAGGGATCTTGTCCTATTCGTTTCGGAGAAACCGCCTTTTCTTTGCGGCGCAGTTTGTCCTCGATCTCCTTGAGCTCGACCCCAGGCGGCCTGAAGACCTCGCCAAGATAAAAAAGCTTCCCTACAACTTGGAAATCATGGGGTTAGCCAGCCACATCGATGCGCTCATCCGCACCCCCTCCACGTTCGATGCGCAGTTGAATGACGACAGCATAACCATCGGCACGAGCGCTCTGAGAGTGAACAGGCAGGTGCTGATCGATGCGATGTCGCGGATCTCTTTGATGGAACAGCTCGAAGATCCGCAGCTGCGCGGCAAGGCACCAATCGCTCCTGAACTCGAAGGCGCGCCAGACTGGGTCCGCTGGACATGTTTCGACGCGCTGAGAGTGCGACAGGCTCAAGTGGGCGGTGAAGGACGACGCTATCCCTTCTGCGCCGTGGCAGCCTCCCCGGCGGAGAAAGGGGAGACCGACGAGCGCCTCTTTCGTATCGTGCATTTCTCCATGGACATCGGAGAGATGCGCAAAGCCGAAGGCTTGAAGAAACACTCCACGGGACCACAAGAAGAGGCTGAACTCGACGAAAGACTGCGCGGTGAGCCGCTTTTTCGAGAGAGATGGGTGAGCCCTGGCGGTGAGGTTTGGGAGCTGAGCGCCATCGCCGAAGAAGACCTGCTTCACGCCATTGGTTTGACAGAGAGCTTTGGCCCTTCGGCAGTCCGCTGGGTCAAAGGAAGGCTGGATCAGGAATATCGGAGCTTCGAATGAGAAGACCCGGCGATCGGTGTTGAATCGAGTGATCAGCCGATGCGTCCTGCCGCCTCTGCCACCTCGAACAGGCGTTCACGAGTGATCCGCTCGTCCGAGGCATGCTTGAGGGTGACGCCGAGGGTCTGGCTCAGCACGTCGAGGCCGAGCTCTTCCACGCCGAGCAGACTCAGGGCGCGTGCCCAATCCAGCGTCTCGCTGAGAGAGGGTGGCTTCTTGAGCTCGAAGTCGCGCAGCTTGTGGACGGCCGCGACCACGCGTCGAGCGAGGCGCTCGGAGATGCCTGGCAGGCGCGAGCGAACGATCTCGACCTCGCGCGCCTCATCGGGGAAGTCGAGCCACAGGTGCAGGCAGCGGCGGCGCAGCGCGTCCGACAGCTCGCGGGCATTGTTCGAGGTGAGCACGGCGCGTGGTGGGTGGCGGGCCGCGATCGTCCCGAGCTCTGGCAGCGTGACGGACCAGCCCTCGAAGACCTCCAACAGAAAGGCCTCGAATTCGGGATCTGCCTTGTCGATCTCATCGACCAGGAGGAGGGTCGGCGTGTCGCTCAGGAGAGCCTGGAGCACGGGGCGAGGCAACAGGAAGCGCTCGTTGAAGAAGGCCGCGCCGCTCTCACCGATGCGTCGCGCCGCTGCTTCGAGCGTGTCCGCGCCTTCGATGAGCGCGCCCACCTTCTCCTTCAGGAGCTGCGTGTAGATGAGCTGCTTGGTGTAGTCCCATTCGTAGAGAGCCCGCGACTCGTCGAGCCCCTCGTAACACTGGAGGCGGATGAGCATTCGGCCCGTGGCCGTGGCCAGGGCGCGCCCTAGCTCGGTCTTGCCAACGCCTGCTGGGCCTTCGACGAGCAGCGCCTTGCCCAGTCCATTGGACAGGAAGGCGGCCGTCGCGATGGCCTCGGAGGCAACGTAACCCGCCGAAATCAGAGCTCTTTTCGTCTCGTCGATGTCTCGCATGGCGCGCGGCTATAGGGGCGCCGAAGAGACCTGTCAAAAGCGCATGAATCGATCGAAAAAAAGTTTCAAAAACCTCTAACCATTTGAATTTACTTGAGAATTTTTAGTCTCGCCATGCGCGTTCCAACCAAAAGATGTCAGACCCCTCGGGCATGACAGCAGCCTCACCCACTGCCCAGGAGTGCCCATGTTCACGAACGTCTCACATGCTCTCTCCAACTGCCTGTCGTCCCTCGCCGCTTCCTGTCTTCCGGGAATCAGAGCCGACGCGAACGCGCCCTCTCATCGCCCTCGGCTCGACGCCGAACGGCGTGCCACGATCGCCCTGGGCCATGTCGAGGGCATCGGCACGGCCACGCTGCGCACGCTCAAGGCGGCCTTCCATTCCCTCACGGAGGCCTTGGCTGAACCACGCCAAAGGCTCTTGCCCTTTCTGCACACGGACCAGGCGCGCGACGCGCTCCTCGCCGTTCCAGATTTCGACGAGAAAGCCGATGCGGTCCTCGAACAGCTCGATGCGCTGCACGCCCGGCCTCTTTTCCCTGACGACGAGGGTTGGCCCCTTCAACTGCGAGAGGTCGAGGATGCTCCCCCCTTCCTCTGCGTGCGCGGTCACCTGGACGCTCTACAACCTCGCTTGGCCGTGGTCGGTGCCCGAGCGGTCGATGACTATGGCCGCGCGATCACCTGCTTTTGGGCAGGCGAGACGGCGCGCAAGGGCATTGCCATCGTCTCGGGGGGCGCGCGCGGCGTGGACAGCCAGGCACACCTGGCCGCGCTCGACGTCCACGGAGTGACGATTGCCGTGCTCGCGACAGGTATCGATCAAGTCTATCCACCCCAGAACGACTCTCTCTTCGAGCGCATCGTCGAGCGAGGCGGCGCGCTCGTCTCTCAATTTCCCATTGGAATGCAGCCTTTCAAACGAAACTTCATCCTTCGCAATGGCCTCATCGCCGCGCTCTCGAATGCCACGCTCGTCACACGCGCGGCTCACGATTCTGGAGCGCTCACGACCGCTCAGGATACCCGTGCGCTGGGGCGCAGCGTGTTTGTGCTGCCAGGCGATCTCTCCTCTCCGCTCTCCTGGGGCGTGCAGCGCCTCGTCGAGTCTGGTCTGGCAACGTCGATCTCTGGCCTCGATCCGATTGGACAGCTCTTCGGCATCCCAGGTCCCTGGCCTGCGTTCCTCATCCCATCTCCTCCTGGCAGAGGCTCTTCGCATCGCGCCTCTCGGCCACTTCAGGCAGAGTCGGCCTCTCTCGTCATGAAGGCGGAGCGGCGCCCCGATGCTCTCCGAGAAGGACGGCAGGACGAAATCACCGGGCTGTCCTCGCCGTTGCAAGCACAATCGAGAGGGGCAGCACGGCCACTGCCGCCCCTCGAAGAGAAATTTCTCAATGTTTTCAACCAGTTGGAGATCCTACCCCGTCAGTTCGACGAGCTTTTGGCCCAAAGCGCGCTTGACGCGGCAGGGCTTGCAGATGCACTGCTCCGCCTCGAAGTGTTGGGACTTTGCGAGGAGCGTCCGGGCCGTTTCTTCCGGCGCACGACACCAGGCTCAGGACCATGAACCATGTCCCCTCGAGTCCGGTCGTTTCCAGCGCTTCCAGGCGACGCCTATTGTGTGAGGGCTTTTTTGAGAAACGTGGGCTTGGCTGTGTCCTCAGTTGTCCCTCACAAAGTTTGACCTCATCGCCTTCAAGCTCTCCTCGAACGCTCGACAGCCATGAGGCACTGACGTTCATCTCCCAAAGAAACGGACTCGAGCCCAATCGCCTCATGACGCAGGCCCTGTCCCTTCCAGCCACCTATCCCTAATCCCCTGCTGGCGGCGCGCGGCCTCTACTTCGCTCTGCCGAACATCTCAGCTCATCGCCTTTCTGAGAGGATTCCGAATGCCGAACTATCTGCTGGTCGTCGAGTCGCCCAAGAAGGCCAAGACCATCAAAAAATACCTTGGCAATGACTTCACGGTGAAAGCTTCGGTCGGCCACGTCAAAGATCTCCCCAAGAGCAAGTTGGGAATCGACATCGACCATGATTTCACGCCGCAATACGAGGTCATCAGAGGCAAGGGCACTGTCCTCAAGGAGATCAAACAGGCTGCCAAAAAGGCCGACGTCGTCTACCTCGCCACCGACCCCGACCGCGAAGGCGAGGCCATCGCGTTCCACATCGCTGAGGAGATCGGAAAGGGACAGTCCGAGAAGGTCAAGCGGCTGCTCTTCCACGAGATCACCGAGCGCGCCATCCGAGAGGCTATCGCGCACCCGGGTTCCTTGGATGAGAACAAGTTTGACAGCCAACAGGCGCGACGCGTCTTGGATCGTCTCGTCGGCTATCAGATCAGCCCCCTCCTCTGGAGCAAGATCCGCCGCGGGCTTTCCGCTGGCCGCGTCCAGTCAGTTGCCGTGCGCCTCGTCGTCGAGCGTGAGGCAGAGATCGCCGCATTCAAACCCCGCGAATACTGGACCCTCGATGTCAAACTCACTGCCCATGCACCGCCAGTCTTCATCGCACGCCTCATCCGGATCGATGGCAAAAAGGCCGCTCTCGACAACGCTGCCGAGGCCGAAGCGCTCGGGGCCGAACTCGAAAAGGCTCCCTTCACGGTCCAGAGCGTCGCTCGCAAGGAGCGTCGACGCCAGCCTCTGCCGCCCTATATCACTTCCAAGCTCCAACAGGACGCGGCCAATCGCCTGAACTTCACGACCAAGCGGACCATGGCTCTCGCGCAGCAACTCTACGAAGGCATCGAGTTGGGCGAAGAGGGTGCGGTCGGCCTCATCACCTATATGCGCACGGACTCGCCGCGCATCTCACAGGACGCGATCGCTGAGGTTCGCCAGTTCATCGGCGCGACGTATGGCGCGGAGACCCTTCCTTCGAAGCCCAACACCTACAAGACCAAGAGTTCGGCTCAGGACGCCCACGAGGCCATCCGTCCCACTTCGATGAAATACACGCCCGAGGCGGTCAAACCCTTCCTCGAACGCGATCTCTATCGGCTCTACAAGCTCATCTGGGATCGCTTCGTCGCCTGCCAGATGATGCCTGCCATCTACATGCAGACGACCGTGGACATTCAGGCGGGTCGAGCGACGTTCCGAGCGAGTGACAGTACCCTTCAGTTCCGAGGTTGGTTGAGCGTCTATGGCGACAAGGACGATCTCTTCAAAAAAGGAGAGGCTCCAGAGAAGCCTCAGGAGGAGGAAGAGAGCGAGGGCTCGGCCAACAAGGAGCTTCCGCCTCTCTCCCAGGGGGAGGCGCTCACCCTCAAGAATCTGATGCGCGAGCAGCATTTCACCCAGGCACCGCCACGCTTCACCGAGGCCTCTCTGAACAAAGAGCTCGAGGAGAAGGGGATTGGGCGACCTTCGACGATGGCGACGATCATGTCCACAATCCAGGATCGCGAATACGTCGAAAAAGAAGGGAGCTGTTTCAAGCCGACTGAACTCGGGACGCTCACCACACACGAACTCATTCGCGCCTTTCCCGAGGAGTTGGACGTCAAGTTCACTGCCGATCTCGAAGACAAGCTCGATGGCATCGAGAGTGGCCGCTGTGGCTGGGTCGCATTGCTCAAAGATTTCTATGGCCCTTTCAAGAAGAGCCTCGATGCGGCGTCGGAAACCATGCGTGACCTCAAACGCGAGGAAATCCCGACGGACATCGCCTGTGAGAAATGTGGACAAACCATGGTCATCAAATGGGGTAAGATGGGGCAATTCCTTGCCTGCAGCGCTTATCCTGGTTGCAAAAACACCAAGGATTTCCGCAAGGCAGAGGATGGCTCAATTCAGATCGCTACCGAAGAGGAGACGAACGAGGTCTGCCCGACATGTGGCAAGCCGATGGTCGTCAAGCGGGGACGTTTTGGCCGTTTCCTGGCGTGCAGCGCTTATCCAGAGTGCAAGACAGCCAAGGCTTTAACCACGGGTGTTCCCTGCCCTTTGTGTCAAAAAGGTGAATTTACCGAGCGTCGCAGCAAGCGAGGAAAGATTTTTTATAGCTGTAATCAATATCCCGACTGCAAGAATGCCGTCTGGGATCGTCCCGTGGCAGAGACTTGCCCTCAGTGCAATGCCCCCATCCTCGTCGTCAAATACACGAAGAAAGACGGCGACAAACTCTGCTGTGCCAACAAAGAATGCGGCTATCAGAGGGAGTCTGCCCCTTCAGGAGATTCCAAAGAGATTGGAAAGGGGCAGGCGCACGAGGCATAGGCGCTCTTTTTTTCTATCGATTCATGATGAACTCACTCAGCGTGAAAACAATAAATCCCCCCACTCACAGGAGAGATTTTTGATGACCCATGAAAAACATCCCCATTTGCTCCGCCCTTACGGAGATCGTCTAGACGATGGCATCGTTCAGACAGCCTTTGTCCTGCCGATCCCTCCCTCTGAAAAAGCCAAAGAGGCCGCGCGTGAATTGATGCGCAAGATGGGTTTTTTCGATACTAAAATTGCGACCATGGAAAAAGCGGCAGGGCATTATAGTTTTTTTATTGGCTATGGACGCTTGCAGCACACCATTGATTTCGCGACGATAAACATTCCCGAGGTGGTCATCGACAAGCTGAGCCGTCCAGCGCTGAATCAATGGATCGAAGAAAATATCGGGCGCCCCATCGTCGTCTATGGAGCCTGTACTGGGACGGACAGTCACACGGTCGGCATTGATGCCATCATGAATATGAAGGGCTTCGATGGTGATTATGGGCTCGAGCGGTATTCGATGTTCGAAGCGCACAATCTCGGTGCGCAGATCCCGAATGAGGTATTCCTCGACCGAGCCAAAGCAGGGCGTGCCGATGCCATTTTGATCTCTCAGGTAGTTACCCAACGGGATATTCACATCGATAATGCGCGACATTTCATCGCACACGCAAAAGAGATGGGAATACACGGAAAGACTATCCTCGTTCTTGGCGGGCCACGCATCGATCACAAATTGGCCTTAGAACTTGGTTTTGATGCAGGCTTTGGGCCGGAGAGCAGGGCTTCCGATGTCGCCAATTTCGTTGCCAAACTTCTTGCCCAGCGTTTAATGGGCATAGGTTTGGAGTGATTTTTTATTTTATGAATTCTCTGGGATTAAATCGATTTTTTTAATGTTTTGGTTAGTTTCATTATGAATGAAACGGGCTGGATACTGTACTGACAGAGGATTTGGATGACCATAGTTCAAGCTTGGCGCGAGCTCTGCATTATCCCAAGAAGAATCCTCTGAGACCCTGCTACGGACGATCTCACTCAGAGTAAGATTCCATAGGAGACTGCGATGACCCAAAATTTCCGAACAGCGCTGACATTCAGATCTCTTTCGTGGGTCAAAAT
>JAISIF010000198.1 GCA_031262165.1 Myxococcales bacterium
TTTTTGAGATCAGTCCACGGAGGTCTCGACGAAGGGCGTTCGGACGACGCGCGCCGCGACCGGGGCACCGCGGATGTCGATGTCGAAGGTCGCGTCGATGGTGGCGTGTGAGAGTGGCACATAGGCCAGCCCGATCGACTGCTTGCGGCAGGGCGAGAACGCGCCGCTCGTGATGCGACCGATCTCGGCGCCGTCGGCCAGGATGGTCTGCCCCGCGCGCGCGATGCCGCGGCCCAGGACTTCGAAGCCGACGAGCTTGCGGGTCAGGCCAGTGGCCTTTTGAGCTTCGAGCGCGGCGCGGCCGATGAAGTCACCCTTGTCGAGTTTGACGATCCAGCCGAGGCCAGCTTCGAGCGGCGTGTGATGTTCGTCGATGTCGTGTCCGTAGAGGGCAAAGCGCTTTTCGAGGCGCAGCGAGTCGCGCGCGCCCAGGCCGCACGGGATGAGGCCGTCGCCCTGCCCCGCATCGATGATCGCGGCCCACAGGTGGGGTGCCCTGTCGGGTGGGCAGTAGAGCTCGAAGCCGAGCTCTCCCGTGTAGCCAGTCCGCGCGAGGAGGCAGGGCGTGCCCGCGACCTCCGCCTCGGTGAAGTGGTAGTAGGCCAGGCGCGTGAGGTCTGCCGAGGCAGGGAGCAGGCGGGCGAGGATGCGGCGCGAGGCCGGGCCCTGGAGCGCGAGCTGCGCATAGTCGTCGGACAGGTCGTCGATCTGGACCTGGGACTGGGCCAAGTCCACGTGGTCGCGTATCCAGTCGAGGTCGCGGGCCACGTTGGCCGCGTTCACGACGAGCAGAAATCTTTGCTCGCTGAAGCGGTAGGCCACCACGTCGTCCACGAAGCCGCCGCGCTCGTTGAGCAAGCCCGTGTAGGCGGCCTGCCCATCGGCGATGCGCGCGAGGTCATTGCTGAGCAGGCGCTGCACCGCGTCGAGCGCCCGCGGGCCAGAGATGAGGAGCTCGCCCATGTGCGAGACGTCGAAGAGCCCAGCTGCCGTGCGCACGGCCATGTGCTCGGCGAGGGGGCTGGCGTATTGGATGGGCAGCTGGAAGCCAGCGAACTCGACGAGCCTACCGCCTGCCTCCATGTGGGTATCGAAGAGTGGGGTACGTCGAACCGTGGATGGGCGTGCGGACGTGGACATGAGGTGCTCTCCCGCTGGCTCTGCTGACTTTGCGCTCCGAAAAGGCGCGCGCACCTATCGAGAGCGCCCCCACTTGTGAAGCCCAAGTTTGAGGGCCAGCGCTTGGCGCAAGGCCAGTCCGTTCAGACGAGCTCGCCTCTGACGCCTCCCCTTCGGTGGGGCCTGGCCCGAGGGGGCAGGGCGGCCTTTGTTCTATTTTTTTGATCTCGAATCGGGATGTGTCGGGGCGTTGCGGGCAACGCCCGTCGTGTTTGTGTCGAATGACGACCGCAGGGCGTTGCAGACAACGCCCCTACGAAGACACGCCTCGATCTTGGTCGAAATACAGAAGTCGATTGCCCTGCCCGAGGGGCCAGAGGGAGGCGCGCTGGTGTGGAGTGGATCCGTATGGCCACCTCGGGGCGATGATTCGGCCGTATCCCTCGATGAGGACCGAGCAACGCGAAGGACGGGGGATGCCAGAAGAGGCGCGATGGCGGGCGCTTCCAGACGGAAGTGAAGCGCGAAGCATCGAAGGCTGGCGTTTCACGGACGAGCTTTGGCGACGGGATAATTGAGGGATGAGTCCTTAGTTTCCAGGGCAGACCGAGTTGTCTGAAGGGGAGGGGCGCTTTGGCCAGGCGAGACAAAGAGGAGCGATTGAAAGGGGACGAGGCAGAGGTCGAAGTCGATGCCAGCGCTCGTTCGCCCCGGACGGCGGCGCAGGCGCTCAGCGAGCTCTCGGAGAGCGTGAACTCGCTTATCCGCAACCAGCTTCGACTCGCGCGTGTCGAGATGCGGCAGGAGTTCAAGGGAATCGCGCGCGACACGGCGCTGCAGGTGGCCGGGCTCCCGTTTCTCCTCCTCGGCTACCTGTTCCTGATGGCTGCCGCGACGGCCGCACTCGCGCTCGTCGTCCCGCTCTGGGCTGCCTTTCTCATCATGGCTGGCGCGCAGATTTTGACCGGGCTCTGCGCCATCCTGGTGGGCAGCTTCCTGATGCGGCGCGTCCACATCGGTCTGCCGCGGACTGCGGAGGAGCTGCGCAAGTCCCGCTCGCTCGCCAAGTCGTTCGGAAAAGCGGCGTCGAAGGCAGAGCAGCCAGCGACGACAGCGCCGAAGCCAGAGACGGCGCTGCCGCCCTCCGACGGCCCGCACCAGCTCCATTGAGGCGCGTCGCTCGTCATCTGGCGGCGCGCCGCGTCAGCAGCTTCTCCAGTGCCACGCACGCGCTGCCCAAGGCCGTGATGACGAGCCCTCTGGCCCGATCGCGCTTGCGCAGGAGCGAGCGCCAGGCCCCAGCCCGGCTGCGCTCGACGGCAGGTCCGAAGAAGCGGTCGGGCGCGATCCAACCGTCGGGCAAGAGGAGCCAATCGCCCTTGGTTAAGACTCGTCCATCTCTGCGTCGCCAGAGCACGCGGTGGGCGATGTGATGGCGGCCATCCGACGCGGCAAACGCCCAGATCTCTCCCGGCTTTGGCGCTCGGCCAGATCGCGTGAAACGCACGCGATCGCCTGGGCGGAGCGTGGGCAGCATGCTCGTGGTCGTGATCTCGCGGATCATGCGAGGCTCGCCTCGAAGGCCTCGTCGAGCAGGCGCGCTGCCTCGAGGCTCTTTGGAAACTGGAATCGAAAGGCACTCGTGCCTTTGGCAATCTTAGCCGATCGACGAAAGACCTCTGGGCTCGTGCCAACGACTGAATAGGCCTGTTGCATCATCGTCCGAAGCGAGTGCTGCACATCGGCAGGGATGAGGTGGGGCTGTATCGATTTTTCGAGCAGGAGCAGGGCACTGAGCGGGCTTTTTTCGATGGCTGGCACTTGCACTGAGCTGCTCCGAAAAGGCGTTCCCCAGACAGCATAACCAGACGCAGAGGCTGGATCGGGCAGGATGGCAACGGTCTCGTCGCTCAAGGAAACGATCCCTGAGGCCTGAGCGAGGTCGGTCAACGTCGATTTGCCGCCGCCCGAAGGTGCAATGCCAATGACAGCCGACCGCCCATTCGAGAGAGCTGTCGCATGAAGCAGGATCCCATCGTGTGCACTCACCCACAAAAGCGTGCAGAGGCGAATGGCCGTGTCCAGAGCGCGGATCGGGGGACTACCGACAAGACATTCGACCTTCAGCGGATCGGATTGCAGGACACGAAAAGAGCCGAGATTGGCTTCGCGCGGCTCCAGCGGCTGGAAGTCGCGATCGAGGTGGGCTGGGGAGGAGATGGCCGCGCCGAGCGCAGCAACGTGGAGCGATGCACCCACAGAAAAACCGCCCTCTGGTTTGGCGCGTGGCCAGTAGGAGGGCGGCTGTGGAAGTGCGTCGTCCGTGTGGAGCTGCAGCGTCAGGCCGGGCAGGAAGCGGAGAGAGAACACGACGGCGTTTAGGGGCACAAAGGGTGCCCGGGGGGAAATGGGCATGGGTTGCCACCGCCACCATCAGGCCTGTCGCCCATGCCCTGTGAAGCACACAGGATTGGGCCCAAGATTTTGTCTCGGTGGATTTTGGGCGAGGCATAGGGGCGAGGCTGAACAGCTTTGTCCTCAGAGTCAGGGCTAAAGGCGGGCTCAATAATAGACATGGAATTCTCCATTCTTATCACCGGTGCTTTGTGGGCTGGGGAGCGGCGCTGCGATGAAGAGGTCGAGTTGACCGTCGCCATTGAAGTCCCCCATCTCGATGGTCTGCCCAAAGGTCGAGGTGCCTTCGATGATGGAGCCGTATCTGGGGGAAAGGCCTGTCGAGGCGCTGTTCCAGAAGATGTGGACGCGGTCATCCACCGTGGAGGAACCACCCACGACCAAGGCATCGAGACCATCGCCGAAGAGGCTGCCTGAGCGGAGATTCGTTCCGAAGTAGCCCTTGGTCATCACTTCCTCATGGAATTGCACTGGTTCGGTGAACGACAGGCCCTCCGCGTCTTCTGTCCCAAGCGCGCTCAGGACGTAATTCTGCGGGCTCTGGCTCCCAGAGAGCTGTGATGGCATCCCGAAGAAGAGGTCCGAGAGGCCATCGTTGTTCTGATCGAGGACGGCCAGCGCGTGCCCAAACTCCTGATCCGAGTGCTCAGCGTCGAAGCTGAACGTTTGATCGGCGGCATCCATCGCGAGGCAAGCCTCCGAGCATTCGGACGAGAGAGTGGTGGCCCTGAAATAATAGACCTTCTTGGTCCTCGGCTCACCGATGAGGAGCCCATTCGTGCCGCTCGAATCTGGGACGGTCAGGATGTTTTTGCTCGACAGGCCATAGGATTCACCCAAGGCCTCGTCTTCAGAGCGCTCGATCTTGAAGAGCGCGATGTCCGCCAGCGTGGTGTCTGCCTCAGAGGAGAGTTCATCCATCAGTGCCGCACCTGTCGGAACGATGAAGACATCGGCGGTGACCGGAACCGCTAATCCGATCAGTTCGTGCGATTCGGAGAATGCCAGATCTGAATAGCCATCTCCATTTATGTCGCCAATAACACTGACATTCAGGAAACCGGCAAGTATGTCATAGTGCTCGTATTGAGGTTTAATGATGAATTTATTTTCCGTTAATCCAAGCGCTCCGCCCAATTGAATGTAAGCATAGTGGGAAAATGATTCATAATAGACGATCACTATGTCGTCATAGCCATCGTGATTCACATCGACGACGGTAAGTGAGGTTCCAAAGGGGGCTGTGCCTTTAATGATTTCAGGGTTTTCCAGAAAAAGTTCTGAATTGCGCTGACCGTAATAGATCGCGATGAAACCATTGTCTGGGCTTTTGCTCGGCGCCGCGACGATCAAATCATCGATGCCATCGCCATTGATGTCACCGACCCCCGCGAGTCGACCGAACTGCATGCTCGTGGCATCGATTCCTAGGTTCGAAGCAGTGTTCTCTTCGGTGAACGTCCGCCGCAGGGAGTTCCAGAACAGGTCGATGCTCTTCACGATCGCGACGCCGGAGAGGTTTCCGTAGATGTCACGGTCCTGCGCGCCGAGGTGGAGGAGGTTCATCGGCGTCGCTTGGAGCCGCTGGTGCTCGAGGTCATCCTCGCTGGGCAGGGCGCTGAAGTAGGTCATCAGCTCGGCATCCGCGAAGGCCGCCGCATTGAAGAGCTGGGTGTTGTTGCCCGGATTGTTGCTGGCGCTGGCGACTGTCGTCCCAGTGACGAAGCCGCGCTGGCGCTGGAGCCCTGCCGAGGGCGCCTCCAGCCACACGTCGAGGACGCCCTGATGGCGGTCCTTCACGCACGTCACGCTCTGACCGGGTGTGCAGTCCTTCACGATATTGTCGGGCGGCAAGAGGAAGCTCGGCGTCTCGGGGGACAGCGAGGCGATCGTCACGGCGATCGAGGTGCTGGCGCTCGCCATACCCTCCTGCGGATGAGTGCTGTTCACGTGGATGGTGAGAACACCCTGGGTTTTCTGATCCAGGTGCAGATGCTGGTCGATGATGCCGGTCTCGGAGATCTCGCAGGGCTGGTCGACCAATGACTCATCGTCGAGGCGGAACTCGCAGGCCAGGTTGCCGTAGCCCTCTCCCACCAGCACTGCGAGGGACAGGCGGAAGGTGCCCGTGTCGGGGCTCTGATCGAGATCCACGACATAGCCATTCTCGGCGCACAGGCCGTTGGGGCAGTGAGTGTTGTGCGCCGAGACGACGACGAAGCCGCGCTCCTTCAAGGTCGGCGCGGTGATGGCGATCGAGGGGCTGACGTTGCTTCTGAGGAAGACTTGGACGTCGTGTGAGGCGCCGTTGGGCGCATAGAGAGAGAGCGTGGCAGCGGGGACATCGCGATCGAACGGCACGTGGCAGACGAGCTGACCGTTGGAGTCCGAAGGCTCGCAGAGTCCTTCCAGGCCCGATCTGTCGTAGGTGAAACTGTAGGCCTCACAGGACGAGGTGGCCGACAAGACGAGCTCTGGATCGTTGCCAGGGCCATTCATGTCGGGGTCGAGCACGATGGCAGAAGCCTTGAGCGTTGAGTCCAGTGTGAGACCACAGCTCAGGTCCACGTGGACGAGGAAGTTCGCCGTGCTCGTGTTGCCCGTCGCGTCGGTCAGGGTGACGAAGAGTGTCCAGTCGCCTTCAGGGATGGCCACTGTCTTCGTGAAGGTCTGACGATCCCCGCCCTCCTCCTCGGATTGGTAGATGGGCTCGGAGAGGAGCGGCGTGCTCGAACCGCTGTAGCCGATGGTGAGCTGATCGGGCCGTTCGGCGTGCGTGCTGAGCCCCCGGGCCGTGAAGCTCATGTCGAACTGGGCTTGGATGACACTGTCGAGCTCGACGGCCTGGGCCTTCAGGCCAGGGCGTATGTCATTGTCAAAGTAGATCGGTTGAGCGCGCGTCGCGCCAAGCGAGAAGGTGTCGGTGCCTGGCGGGCCCGCCACCAGGATCGGGACGGTGAAGTCAGTCGTGTAGGAGAGCTGGGCATCTGGCGCTGTCGCGAAGAAGGGCTTGTTGGCCGAGAAGGAGAGCCCGGCGTTCAGCAGGCCATCGTTCAGTCTGGCGCGATAGACGAAAGTCCCGTTGGGCAGGATGTTCAGCGCTTTGGGCTCGGCGACGAAGGGATCTTCGACGCTGGCCCGCTTGGAGACAGTCACCGTCCCGCTCGCGCACTCGGCTGGGACAGTCCCGATGAAGGTATAGTTCGCCCAGACGCCAGAGGGGCCGTTGTGCAGGGTGAGGCCCGGCGTGTGGCGGCTGAAGAGGAGATCGGTCGCCTGTTCGAGGGCGATGGGGCAGCCGGTGGTGTTCTGGACAGTGATGGCGACGGTGTTCGAGGCGACGTCGTTCTGCGCGTCTCGGACGATGAGGTTGTGATCGCCGACCTCGAAGCTGCCCTCGCAGGCAAAGGTCATGGCCTGCAGATTGACCGTGCAGGCGGTGTCACCCAAGGAGAGGGTTGGCACGCTCGCGTAGCCGAGCAGGCTGCCTTCGACAGTGAGAAGGGCGCTGTCTGCGTTGGGCGCGGCGATCACGGCCGAGGCGAGCGGACGGGTGACCACGAGCGCCTTGGGGGGGCCGCCAACGCAATCGCCGATCTCCAGGCTCTTCGTGTCTGTCATCACGAGCTCGCCGTCCTGACCGACGAGCGTCAAGATGAGATAGTGGCAGGCGTCGGCCTCTGGTGGGGGCGAGAACGAGGCATCCGGCATCTCGACGTTGAAGGCGCCCTGGACGATGTCGGCGGCCCCGAGAGGGCGCGTCGCGACGAGGAGACCATCGACATAGGCGTCGAGCCAGAAGGTCGCCTCAGCGCCGAAGTCTTGAATCGTCCCGCTGACGAGGGTCGAGTCGCTCTGGGGCCGTGTGAGGGTGTCGATGCTCAGGGTCGGGGGCCCAACGACCGTCACCGAGATCTCGTCGCTGGCCACTCGCGGAACGCCGTTGTCCGTCTGCGTCGCCAGCACCTTCAGGCTCTGCGTGCCGCTCGACAGGGGCACGCCTTGGAACGCGAAGCTCGCTTCGCCGAGCGTGACGAGCGCGGCGCTCGGCGCGTCGTCGATCATGAGGATGAAGTCGGCGCCAGGCCCAAAGCCAAAGAAGCGCCCCGTAACGTCGGTCGGCCCAGCGCTCAGCGTCGCGCCATCGGCCGGGGCTGAGATGACGAGCACGACCGAGGGCTGCTCCTCGGCGGCTGGGGCCCAGACGAGCGCGTTCGACATGGCCACCGCGCCGTCCTGATGCCGCGTGGCGGTGAGTCGGAGGCTGTGCGGGCCTTCGCTGAGCGTGATGCCGCCACAGGTGATCGCGGTGATGACTTGCGCCTCGATCGTCAGCGCGCAGTCCTGCGACAGGTCGGTCTTGGCCAGGACACCGTCAACGGAGAGCTCGAAGGAGGCCTCGCCGAGCGACAGACCCGTGACCGAGGCCATCACGCTGAGCTGAAAACCCTCCAGTGCGAAGTCCGCGTCGTCGCGCCAGATCAGATGGGCGTCGTTGGTGGGCCGCATGATGACGACGTCGAAATCGTCGGGGCGCTCTTCTGGCGCCAGAATGGTGAAGGAGCGCTGCTCGGTGACCTCGAAGGTGGGGGGCGAGCCCGCGCCTTCGGCCACTGTCAGCGTCTGACGAGCGCGCGCCGTGAGCACGAGCTCGCCCGTCGTCTGGATGTCGAGGGTGTGGCGGAAGGCGCGCTGCGCATCCAGGGTCACCGGTTCAGGCGTGCCCTCGCCGACCCAGACTTCGACCTCGGGCACGCCCTCACAGTCGGCACAACCCTGGAGCTGGCCGATGATCTCGACAGGCGTGGTTCCAGAGGGGAGCCCATAGAGTTCGGCCGAGGCGGCTGGCCAATGGATGAGGAGCTCGAAGTCGCCCAGGTAGATGGTCACGACGGCGGAGACGCCTTGATACGAGCCATCGCTCGCCTGGATCTGGAGGGCATGCACGCCCGCGCTCAGCTCCAGCCCCTCGAAGGTGAAAGCGTTGCCATCGATCTCCGGGACGAGGGCGGTCGGCTGGCCATCCACATAGAGGAAGAGCTGGCTCGCGTTCGCAAAGGTGCCGGTGACGGTGAGGGGAAGCGAGGTGTTGCCGCCGGTCAGACTCAGGGCAGTGCCGTCGAGCGGCGAGCCGATTTGCGCCGAGGGCATGGTGGGGCGGGGCAGGGGAGCGGCCACGCTGATCTGGTCGAGCGCGGTCAGCGCTCCCTGTGTCGCGAGCACGGTCAGCCGGTGAACGCCCTGAGGGATCGTGACGTTTCGGAAGAGGAAGGTGTTCTGCGCGGCCTCGTCTTGAGAGATGGGCGCTTCGGGGAGCGCCTCCTCGGTCGAGATTTCGGCGGCGAGGCCTGTGTCGATGCCATCGAGCAGCAGGGCGAGCGTGACGATCTCGCCCGCCTTGTATTGGAGCGCGCCGCTGACGCTGACCTGGAGGTCATCGGTCTCGAGATCGAGGTCGTCGGCCCAGGAAAAGGCCTGGCCATCGAAAGGAACAGTGATCTCGACGACAGGGCCATCGACCACGGGCAGCGCGGGCACGGTGACGAACGCGATCGCCGAGCGCGTGACGAGCTCTTCGCCGATCGTCTCAGAGGCCGTCACGATGAGGACCTGCGGGCCGGAAAGCAGCGTGACGGAGGTGAAGCGGAAGCTCTCGGCAGGTTCTTCGAGGGTGGCGGTCGCGTCCAGCTGGAGGCCGTTGCTCGACAGCGAGAGCGCTACATTCGCGCCAAAACCCGTGAGCGAGCCGCTGACGTTGACCTGGAAGCCATCGAGTTCGGGGTCGGCATCGTCGTCCCAGTCGAAGAGGGTGTCATTGGCAGGCGTGGTGATGGAGACCGTAGGGGCATCGTCCGACGAGAAGGGGATGATGACGTAGATCTGAACAAACAGGCGCTGTTGGCCGAGGTCTGCCTCGACG
>JAISIF010000012.1 GCA_031262165.1 Myxococcales bacterium
GTCCGTGAAACGCCAGTCTTCGTTGCTTCGTTGGTCACTTCCGTCTGGAAGCTCAAAGCCTCGCGTCAAAGTCTGGCTTTCCCCGTCCTTCGCGGTGCTCGGTCCTAATTCAGGGATGAGTCCTTACTCTCCCAACGCCTTTTCAATCAATGGCAGCGCAAGACGCAGCGCCCTGACGTTTTGAGTGAGCATCGCATGCTGCCAGGAGCCAGGAGCCAACTTCGTCAAGGCCTTGTCGCTCTTACTCATCAATGAATCGATGGGTGCGATCGCGCGCTTCAATTCATCCTTCTCGAACGCAATCGAGACACCATTCTCAGAAATCAAGGAGCGCGCTACCTTCAATGCATGAATTCTATTCTTTTGTAATGTGTGCTGGGGAGTTCCTTCAGCAAACTTCTCTCGTGCTCTTTCGCTTCTATCTATCATCGAAGCGATTGATTGAAGCGCGTCTTTCATGGCTTCTTTTTTCTACATTTTCTGACGAGGGACTCGAAACCCCTCATCAAGAAAAAATCGAGTTTGCGGCTTGATGAATAATGAATCAATCCTTTAGGAATTATCCATCGATTAGGACCGAGCAAGGCGAAAGAAGGGGAAAGCCAGAAGAGGCGCGAGGCTTTGAGCATCCAGACGGAAGCGTCGAGCGAAGCAACGAAGGCGGGCGTTTCATGGACGAGCGGGGCGACGGGGTAATTAAGGGATAGGTCCTAAGTCCTTAGAACCACATCCCTGGTAGTGGCCGGTCTGACTCGATGCCATTCAGATCGGGGATGCACTCACGCAGATAGTTCTCGACGCCGTGGTGGAGCGTGTAGGCGGCCGATGGGCAGCCAGCGCAGGCGCCCACGAGTCGCACGCGGGCCTTGAGCTCGGGCGTGATGGTGAGGAGCTCGATGTCGCCTCCGTCGGCCTGGAGGTTCGGGCGGATGTCCTCGATGGCGGCTTGCACGCGTGGGAACAGGGCCTGGGCTTCTGGGGTCATCTCGGTCTGCTGCTCGGTCATGGCGAATCCCTCTCTGGAAATAGGCGCGGGGCAACCTCTGTCAGGCGCCACGCCCTCGAAAAAAAGCGCGCGCCCTTAGCACGACTTCAGGGGTTTGTCCTGACCCTGGATGTGGCTAAGGTGCGCGCTTTTTTGCCCATCGATCCTCGAATTTATCCCTCTGAAGGAGGAACCATGCCCCGCCGCCGTCCGCTCGAAGTCGCTCTGGCCCTCGCGATCTGCACGCTCGCCACGACCGCCGCCGCTCACTCTGCGCACGAGCATCACCAGCACATGCCCGTTGTCCCTTCGCCAACGCCATCGGCGCTCCCGGCCATGCCAGAAGCAAGTCAGCCCGCTGCCGAGGCCAAGGCCGAGAGGACCTCGGCCGCGCTCTGGAACGAGCTCCTTGGGGAGGAGGCCCCTGCCGTTGGCTCCCCTGGCAGCGAGGCCGCTGCGTCATCAGCGCTGCGTGGCGAGCACGACTCCAACACCGCAGAAGCGGTCAACAGCATCACTCAGCGCTACGACAAGGCCCAGCTGCGCACGCGCCTCAATACCTTTGCGATGGCCTTCTACCGTGTGCTCGCGCAGCGCAACCTCGAGCTGCTGAAGCTCTTGTGCGCCTCCCCGTTCCACTTCGAAGGCCGCCTGGTCGAGACAGAGAAGGCCTTCGAGAACGAATGGAAGCGCGCCTTCGCCAACCTGCGCCTGGGGGCCCAACCCCTGAAGCGGATGCAGATCTTCTCCGCAGCGGAGATGAGCCAGCACTTCGGTGAGCGTCCAGCCAAGCTCGCGGCCTGGCCCATCACCGAAAACTCGTATCTCTCCATCGGCGAATTCGGCGCGCAGACGATCATCATCCTCTGGCGTCAGGCAGGCGATCTGTTCGTGGCCGAGGCTATCCACGGCTGAGACGAGCGCCCTGTCTCACGCCTCTGGACAATCTCTTTGCCCTTTCTTGACAGCGCGCGCCTTTCCGATTAGGGCGCGCTGCTTTTTTTCGGGCTCTAACGGGACGGGGGCGTCAAAACGCTCCGCTCCCCATTGAAGAGAGCCCTGATCCGAAGGGAGGTGAATCGAATGCCAGGAGTAAGAGTCAAGGACGGTGAATCCTTCGAAAACGCCCTCAAGCGCTTCAAGAAGCAGTGCGAGAAGGCAGGCATTCTCTCGGAGATCCGCAAGCGCGAGCACTACGAGAAGCCCTCCATCAAGAAGAAGAAGAAGGCCCTCGCGGCCAAGAAGCGAGCGGTCAAGAAGATGCGCAAGGTCTATTGATGCAGGCCTGAGTATCGCCCTGAATGAATCTGAGCTCGGCCCGAGAGTGACCGCTTCACCGCACCGCTCTCGGGCCGCGCTGTTCTCTTCGTCCTTCACTTTCGAGCGTCATCCATGTCTCTGAAGCAGCGCCTCGCCGATGATCTCAAAGCCGCGATGAAAGCCCGAGACGAGGCCGCGCTCAGCGCGCTGCGCCTGCTCAAGTCCGCCATCACCAACCGCGAGATCGAGCTGAAGCGCGACGTGGACGAGAGTGAGCTGGTCAAGCTCGTCGAGAAGGCGCTCAAGCAGCGCCGCGAGTCGATGGAGGTCTATCGACAGGCAGGCCGCGTCGAGCTCGCCGAACGCGAAGAGGCCGAGGCCCAGGTGCTCGGACGCTACCTGCCCGAGCAGCTCACGCCCGAGGCGCTCGCCGCGCTGATAGACGAGGCCCTGCGCGAGGTGAACGCGACCTCGCCCCAGCAGATGGGGCTCGCCATGAAGGCAGCGCTGGCCAAGGTCGGCGCCCGCGCCGATGGCAAAGCAGTCAGCGCGCTCGTGAAGCAAAAACTCTCCTGACCTCCTCCTGAAGTTGAACGTGCAGACTCGGAGGAGACGCCGCGCAAACCAGGAAGTCTGGCTGATCGAAGCATTCGTAAGCAGGCTCGGAGCGAAGCGAAAACCCAGCACATGCAATCTCTGAAAGACGATCTCGTCTCGCGGCGACAAAAGAGATCGTGACCGCTCGATGCTGAGTTTTCACTGCGTTCCAACTCAGCCCATGGGCTCTTCTCAGCGTCGGCCTGCCCCCCACCTCATGCAGATCTCCCCGGACAAGATCGCCGAGATTCTGGAGCGCATCGACATCGTCGCGCTCATCTCGCGAAACGTGAAGTTGCGGCGCGCGGGCGGCAGCTACCTCGGGATTTGCCCCTTCCACGCGGAGAAGACGCCGTCGTTCAACGTCAATCCGCAGCGCCGCTTCTTCAAGTGCTTTGGCTGCGACGCGGGCGGCGACGCCATCACCTATGTCCAGCGCCTCCAGGGATTGTCCTTCGTCGAGGCGGTCCGTCAGCTCGCGCAGGAGGCGGGCGTCGAGCTCGACGTGCGCCACGACCCAGCCGCCGAGCTGCGCCAGCGCTTGCTCGGTGTGACGGCCACGGCGCAGCGCCACTTCGAACACTGCCTGTGGAATGACCCACGCGCGAAGCCTGGCCGCAATCACCTCGCCGCGCGCGGCGTGAGCGAAGACATGGCCCGCCGCTTTGGTCTGGGCTACGCGGCCGACGCTTGGAACGATTTGACCGATATCCTTGTTCGGGATGGCGCCCGCGAGTGGGCCACGCAGGTCGGCCTCGTCACCCCCAACAGGAGTGGCGACGGTTTTTACGACACGTTCCGTGGACGACTGACCGTCCCCATCCGCTCTGCCGAGGGCAAGACCATCGCGTTCGGCGCCCGCTTCATAGAGGCTGCGCCCGGTCGCCAAGTCGGCCCCAAATACTTGAACTCAAGAGAATCGCCGCTCTACCGCAAGGCCGACACGCTCTACGCGCTCGACATGGCCCGCGACGAGATCCGGCGGCGCAAGACAGCCGTCTTGGTGGAGGGATACTTCGACGTGATTGGCCTTTTCAGCGCGGGCGTTCGGAACGCGGTGGCGCTCTGCTCCACGGCGCTCACCCCGGGCCACATCGCGGCACTCCATCGCACTGGCGCGGAAAATCTCCTGATGTTGCTCGACGGTGACGCGGCCGGGATGCGCGCGATCGAGCGGCTGTCAGGCGCTCTCCTCGCCTCGGGCAAGACCATCCGCGTGGCTACCCTGCCAAACGGAGAGGACCCAGACACGTTCGCGCTGCGCGAGGGCGCGGCGGCCATCGAGGCGCTCCTGGAGACGGCGCCTCCGCTCTCGGCCCACCTGCTCCACACCCTGCTGCCCAACGCCCAGAGCCACACGCTCGAAGAGAAGATGACCGCGCTCGCCCGGATGCGCCGCACGCTCGACGAGATCCCGCCTGGACTTGCCAAGGATATGTTCGTCGCTGCCCTGGCCAGTCACCTCGGCGTGTCCGAGACCGAGTTGCGCGCTCACCTGCGCTTCGATCCCTCGCCACTCGCCCGCCACACACAGCGCCCATCGAACGCCGCGTCCGAACCGAAGCGCTCGGGCTGCGCGCCCATCACCGCGTGCGAGGCGCACCTCGCCGCGCTGCTCATTGCTGACCCATCCTTGCGCGCCGAACCCGAGGCGCGTGTCACCGACGAGTTCGACGCGCTCGCACTCCGGGCGATCCTCCAGTCAGAGCAACCCGAGGCCGCGCTCGATCGGCTCGACGCCCCGCACCGCCAGGTCATCGACGCGTGTCTGGCTCAGATCGCCGCCACGCTGCCGAACCGAGAGACCCGCCTCCAGGCGCTGCGCGATGCCTCACGTAAGGTTCGGCTCCAGAGCCTCGATCGACTGCTGCGCGACGTGAAAGCCCGCATCAATGCCTGCGACAAAAATACGCCTGACGAGGAGAGCGAGCCTCTCTTCGAAGAGCACCGCCGCCTCAACGCCCAGCGCCTCGAGCTCCAGAAACACTGACGACCTCCCGCAGACGACTTCCGACTTCGGAACTTTTTTAGACAGATCGCGCGCTCATGAGATCGGGCGCCCCCAACTCCAGCGCACACTCAAGGAGATTTTTGATGGCCAAGCCGAACGCAAAACAGACCGCCGACAAGACCAAAAGCAAGCCCGCGGCCGCGCCTGAGCAGGAGACCAAGAAGGCGTCCCCGAAGAAGGCTTCGGCAGCTGCCGCGCAGGCACCCGTTGCCTCGAAGCCCTCGACCAAGCCTTCGCCCGCCTCGGCCGTGGCCTCGATCGTGTCCAGGGTCGTCTCGAAGGTCGTCTCCAAGGTGGTGAACGACAAGTCATCTGCCGCCAAGCCCGCCAAAGAAGCCGTCGTCGCGCCCGCGCCCAAGCCCGCGAAGACGGCCGCGCCCACCGCCAAGGCCAAGAAGGCGAAGTCGGTCGCCCAGGCCAAGGAGGCAGAGGCCTCCGCGAAGAAGAAGGCCACGCCAAAGAAAGCGGACAAGGCCGAAAAATCAGAAAAGGCAGACGCCGCGCCCACCGCCAAGGCCAAGAAGGCGAAGTCGGTCGCCCAGGCCAAGGAAGCGCCCGCTGCCGCGAAGAAGGCCGAGAAGCCAGAGAAGAGCGCCAAGCAGCCAGCCCAGGCCAAGGACGCCCCCGCTGCCGCGAAGAAGGCCTCGTCGAAGAAGAAGGCTGCGGTTGCCGCCACCTCGGACGAGCAGGCCAAATCTGCCAAGGCCACTTCAGCGGCCGCCGCCACGCCGCGCCCCTCCACCAAACCCGCGCCGGTCGAGCCCGACCTCGACTTCTCGCGTGACTTTGTCGAGGAGGACGATGAGGTCGATGACGAGTTCGAAGATGAAGAAGAGGATGAAGAGGAGGAGGAGGAGGCGCTGAGCCTCGACGACGAAGAGGACGAGGAGACGGAGGGTGGCCTCGAAAGCGAGGTCCTCGACGACATCCCGCCTCTCGAGAGCGACGAGCTGGAATCCGTCGATCTGGGCGCCGCTGGGGAGGAGGGCTTCGAGGACGTCGATGACGGGACGCTGGGGATCGACGGTGAGGAGGACGCGCTCGACGACGAGATGGAGGACGGCGATCTGCGCAGCCGCAAGGAGATCAAGGCGCTCATCGACATCGGCCGCGAGAAGGGCTTCCTCACCTACGACGAGATCAGCGACGCGCTGCCCCAGGACATCGTCGAGACGGATCGCATCGACGACGTGCTCAACCTCCTGAGCGAGCTCGACATCAAGGTCATCGACTCGAACAAGAAGATGGAGCCCAAGTCCACGGTCGTCGAGGAGCCCAAGTCCGACGAGGAGGAGAAGGAGGACGAGGACTACGAGACGAGCTACGGCAAATCGACCGATCCGGTGCGCGTGTATCTGAGGAAGATGGGCGCCGTGGCCCTACTCACGCGCGAGGGCGAGGTCGAGATCGCCAAGCGCATCGAGGACGGCGAGCGCGACATCCTGCTGGCCGTGCTCGGCTCGCCCGTGGCCATCCGCGAGATCCTCGACCTCGGCGACAGGATCCGCCACGGCAAGCTGCGGCTGCGCGACGTGATCAAGGACGCGCCCGAAAGCCAAAACCCCGACAGCCTCGAAATCGAGGAGGCGCCGATCTCCGCCAGCGAGGCCGAGCGCACCGAGAAGCTCCTCGCCCTCATCGATCAGATTCGAGAGTGCAACGACGAGTGCAACCGGATCGCGGTCGCGTTCTCCGAGCAGCGCCTGAGCGACAAGAAGCGGCAAGAGCTGCGCGATCAGTCGAAGGCCCTGAAGGAAAACATGATGGGCCTGCTCGAAGAGATGCGGCTCGCCAAGCGCCAGATCGACCGCATCGTCCAGGTGCTCAAGCAGCTCATCGAGCGGGTCGAGAAGGCCGACCGCACGCGCCGCAGCTGCGAGTCGCGCATGGGCATGAACATCATCGAGCTCAAGCGCGCGCTCAAGGAGTCGGAGCAGGGCGAGGAGAGCGCGCTCAAGCTGTGCAAGCGGGTCGGGATGACGCGCGAGCAACTCCAGGAGATCGAGCGCGAGATGCGCTCCGCCGAGCGCATCGTCACGCGCATCAAGGAGGAGACGGGTCTGCAGCCCTACGAGCTGCGCCAGAGCTACGAGGAGATCCTGGCGGGCGAGCGCCGCGCCGAGCGGGCCAAGGCCCAGTTGGTCGAGGCCAACCTGCGCCTCGTCGTCTCCATCGCGAAAAAATACACGAACCGCGGGCTCCAGTTCCTCGACCTCATCCAAGAGGGAAACATCGGCCTGATGAAGGCGGTCGATAAGTTCGAATACAAGCGCGGCTACAAGTTCTCGACCTACGCGACGTGGTGGATCCGCCAGGCCATCACGCGCGCCATCGCGGATCAGGCCCGGACCATCCGCATCCCGGTCCACATGATCGAGACGATCAACAAGATCATCCGCACGAGCCGCTACCTGCTCCAGGAGAATGGCCGCGAGCCGACGCCCGAAGAGATCGCGGCCAAGATGGAGATGCCGCTCGACAAGGTCCGCAAGGTCCTCAAAATCGCCAAGGAGCCCATCTCGCTGGAGACGCCCATCGGTGAGGAAGAGGACAGCCACTTGGGAGACTTCATCGAGGACAAGGCGATCGTCAGCCCGGCCGATGCGGTCATCAACATGAACCTCGCCGAGCAGACCCGGAAGGTCCTCGCCACGCTCACGCCGCGCGAGGAGAAGGTCCTCAGGATGCGCTTCGGCATCGGCGAGAAGAGCGACCACACGCTCGAAGAGGTCGGACAGGACTTCGAGGTGACGCGCGAGCGCATCCGTCAGATCGAGGCCAAGGCGCTGCGCAAGCTGCGTCACCCCTCGCGCAGCAAGCGCCTCAAGAGCTTCGTCGAGTAGAGGCGCGCTCTTC
>JAISIF010000026.1 GCA_031262165.1 Myxococcales bacterium
GACAATTGTCCGCTCGTCGTAAATCCAGATCAAAGAGATATGGACGGCAATGACATTGGCGATGCCTGCGATGACGACATCGATGGCGATGACTTCTCGAATGACGAGGATAACTGTCCGATCGTTGCAAATAGTGAACAGGAAGACAGTGATGAGGATGGTGTCGGCGATGCCTGTCAGGACGACAATGATGGTGACGGTGTCCACGACGAGGAGGACAACTGCCCGAATCTCGTGAATTCAAATCAAGAGGACTCGGATGGCGATGGCATTGGTGACGCCTGCGACGAGGACAATGATGGTGATGGTGTCATCGACAGCGAAGACAATTGTCCGAACGCTGTGAATCCAAATCAAGAAGACTCGGATGGCGATGGCATTGGCGACGCCTGCGACGACGACAATGGCGAGATCCAAGAGGATGCAAGGTTCTTGGCTGGCGGCGCGCCTTTTGGCTGTAGCGCGGCGAGCGGCTCGACGGCATTGCCCTTGGGAATGTTGCTGGGAATGCTGGCCTTTGGCTTCCGTGCGAGGCGGCGTCAGTAATCAATCCACGTCGAACACCAGTCTAATGACATCGGTCGATGACGACCGCGAAGGGATTTCAGCTCTCAGAGCTGGAATCCCTTTTTTTTGAACCGATACGAATGGATCGTAATGTCATTCGAATTCTATTTCTTTGGTGTCGAATCGAAACAACGCCCTATCGAACCTATAAAAACGCATTGATTCCAAGTGGAGAGCGAATCACCGCGCGTTGTTCATCTCTGCATCTGCATCGAGCGCTTTGAGGATCTGGCGAGCCTCGGTAGCCTTGGGATCGAAGGCGAGTACCTGCCTCAGCCAGTGGCGTGCTGCCTTGATGTCGCCTGCGTCTCTCGACCGCAGCGCCATGAGAAAGGCATCGTAAGCGTGGCTCGACACGACGCGGCGCGCCTGCCGATCGGAGGCGCTCGCCTCTGCCATGGCGTCGGCATCGACACCTGCCCTGGGGGCATTCAGGGACGACTTCTTGGAGGAGGCGGCGGAGGGCGGACTCAGCGTGTCAGTCGTCTGTGAGGGGGAAGCTGCCCTCGCCACTGTCTCGAACGGCAGCGATGTAGCGAGCAGCATCATTGGCAAAAGCATCGTCGCGGCATTCATGATGACCACATTCCTAAAGACTTATCCCTCAATTAACCCGTCGCCCCGATTGTCCGTGAAACGCCAGCCTTCGTTGGTCACTTCCGTCTGGAAGCTCCCGCCTCGCGCCTCGTCTGACATACCCCCTCCTTCGCGGTGATCGGTCCTAATTGAGGAATAAGTCCTAAATCGAAGCATCGGGGCGAGGCGAATGGAATTTCCCTTCTTTTGCCTCTGGTTGACTTGACCAGGGCCCGGTGCTAGCGCGCCGCGCCTTTTACAGGAGCGAGAGACAAATGGCGGCAGACAATACAAACAATCCAAAAGATGGTGGCGGCAATACGAATGGTAATGGTGGCAATGACTATCGCGACAGCGTGCTTTTGCCCAAGACCGCCTTTCCGATGAAGGCCTCGCTGGCCGAGCGCGAGCCCAAGCAGATCGAAGCCTGGCAGGCCTCTCGCGTCTATGAGCAGATGATCGCGCGCAATGAGAAGGCCGAGCGCTACGTCTTTCACGATGGACCACCTTACGCGAACGGCCACATCCATTACGGCCATATCCTCAACAAAGTGCTCAAGGACATGGTCGTCAAATACGCCAACATGTCGGGCAAGCTGTGTGAGTTCATCCCTGGCTGGGATTGTCATGGTCTGCCCATCGAGCTGAAGACCGAAGAGGGCTTGGGCAGCAAGAAGCGCGAGATGTCCAAGGTCGAGATCAGGCAGGCCTGCCGCGCCTACGCCCAAAAATTCGTCGACATCCAGCGTGAGGAGTTCAAGCGCATCGGCGTGTTCGCGCGCTGGGATGAGCCCTACCTCACGATGAACTACGGCTATGAGGCGGACATCGTGCGTCAGCTCGCCGCGATCGCAGAGGGTGGCTACCTCATGCGCGGCAAGAAGCCTGTCTATTGGTGCATCAAGGACCACACGGCGCTCGCCGAGGCAGAGGTCGAATACGAGGACCACACCTCGCCCTCCATCTACGTCGCCTTTCCGCTCGTCTCGCCGCTGCCCGAAGGAAAGCTCGCTGGCCAAAAGATCGAGCTCGTCATCTGGACCACGACACCGTGGACCCTGCCGGCCAACCTCGCCATCGCCGTTCACCCCGAGGTCACCTACGTGGCCTATGAGCTCGACGACAGCCGCGTGGTCATCGTCGCAAAGGACCTTCTGAGTGCATTCCTGACTGCCATCGGCGCAGCACAGTTCGACCCATCGAAGATCCTCGCCACCTTCCAGGGCAAGGAACTCGAAGGCCTGAGCTATCGCCACGTGCTCAATGGCCGTGAAAACCCCGTCATCCTCGGCGAGCACGTGACGACCGAGACCGGAACGGGCCTCGTTCACACTGCGCCTGGTCACGGCGCCGAGGACTTCGACGTGGGCCGCAAATACTGCCTCGACGTGTTCAGCCCGGTCGATGGCTCGGGCCGCTACACCGAGGAAGCGGGCGACTGGCTCGTGGGAATGCAGATATTCGAGGCCAATCCCAAGATCATCGAGAAGCTCGTCGAGATAAAGGCGCTGCTCTCCGATCCAACCGCCAGCATCACGCACAGCTACCCATGCTGCTGGCGCTGCAAACGGCCCGTGATCTTCCGCGCCACGCCGCAGTGGTTCATCTCCATGGCGCATCGCGACCTGCGCCAGCGCGCGCTCGACGAGGTCGAGAAGGTCCAGTGGATCCCGAAGTGGGGCAAGAACCGCATCCACGGAATGCTCGCCGCGCGTCCTGACTGGTGCGTGTCGCGCCAGCGTGCCTGGGGCGTGCCCATCCCGGTCTTCTATTGCGATGCTTGCGATGAGGCCGTGGTCGATTCGACGGTCATGCACCGTGTGGCCGACGTGTTCGATGAGGAAGGGGCCGACGCCTGGTTTGCACGGCCTGCCGAAGATTTTTTGGGCAAGAACTTCAAGTGTCCCAAGTGTGGCGGCACCCACTTCCACAAGGAGAACGACATCCTCGACGTGTGGTTCGATTCGGGCGCATCGTTCGCTGCCGTGGCTGGCCGCGAGCCGCACCTGGGCCTGCCCGTGGACCTCTACCTCGAAGGCGCCGATCAGCACCGCGGTTGGTTCCACTCGACGCTTCTCATCGCCCTCATGACGCGCGGTGAAGCGCCCTATCGCTCTGTGCTCACGCACGGGTTCGTCGTCGATGGTCAGGGCAAGAAGATGTCGAAGTCGATCGGCAACTTTGTCTCGCCCGAGAAGAACCTGAAGGAGCTGGGTGCCGAGATCCTGCGCCTGTGGGTGGCTGCCTCCGACTACCGCGACGACATCCGCGTCTCGCCACAGATCCTCACGGGCATGACCGAGAGCTACCGCAAGCTGCGCAACACCTTCCGCTACGCGCTCGGCAACCTCGCCGACTTCGACCCGAGTGCCGACTCGATCGACGAGAGCCAGATGCTTCCGATCGACCGCTGGGCCCTGGCCCGAATGCGGAAGGCGACGATCAAGATCCGCGAGGCCTACGAGAGCGCCAACTTCCACGTCGTCTTCCACACAGCCGTGGACCTATGCGCCGTGGACCTGTCGGCCATCTACTTCGACGTGCTCAAAGATCGCCTCTACACGGCAGGCAAGAGGTCGCTGGAGCGTCGCTCGGCACAGAGCGCACTGCACTCGATTCTGATGGACCTGCTGCGCCTGCTCGCACCCATGCTGAGCTTCACGTGCGAGGAGGCCTACGGTCATTTGCCGCACAAGAAGGAGAACAGCGTGTTTTTGACCGGGATGCCCAAGCCCACGCCCACAGATGGCGATGAGGCAATCCTCGCCGAGTTCGAGAAGCTCTTTGCCATCCGCGCCGAGGTTCAGAAGGCATTGGAACAGGCGCGTCAGAATAAGCTCATCGGCTCGTCCCTCGAAGCGGCGGTCACGCTCACGGCATCGGGAGCGGCAGCCGAGCTCCTCGAGCGCAACCTCGGCCAGCTCGAAGCGCTGTTCATCGTCTCGAAGGTGAGTGTGAAGCGTGGTGAGGACGGCGATCTCTCGGTCGATGTCACCAGTGCTCCTGGGACCAAATGCCCTCGCTGCTGGACCTACAGCGAGGCCATCGACGCGAATCACCCGGTCTGCCCCAAGTGCGCCAAGGCATTGGCGTGACGGGTATCGGCTGAATTCAATTGGATTTAATTCAAAACGCCCTCGCTCATTCATTTGAATGGCCGAGGGCGTTTCATACATATCGATAAAGACTATGGAATGTTTGAAAACCCTTGAAGCGGGATGAAAGCCCCGAGAGAGGAACAAAGCATCGACACGAACTGAGCAAGCGAGAGTGGAATCGCATTGAGCATTTAGGACTTATCCCTTAATTATTCCGTCGCCCCGCTTGTCCGTGAATCGCCAGCCTTCGTTGATTCGCTCTTCACTTTCATTACAAATTCAGTCCCCCAGTAAAGGCGGGGCTTTTCCTATTAGAATAAAAAAAAGAGCGCCCTTTGAGAGGCGCTCTCTTTGTTTCTCGAGCGTTTCAGATGTTTGTCTGGCGGCTCGCTCGTGATTACTGGCAGCCGCCGCCCTGAACCGGCGCCCCGGCGCCTGACGAGAGCTTGTTCTCGCAGCCCTTGAGGTTCGGGTTGTGTTTGCAAAGGTTCATGCGGACGGTCTCGGCGTCGATGCCCGAGAATTTGTATTTCCCATTGGCAAGCCAGGTCGGACTCGCGCTGATGTTCAGCTTTTTGCCGAGCTTGATGTCCTCTTCATGGAGCAGCTTGCCCTCGGCGCCTTCGAAGCAAGTCTTCATGACGGACGTATCGATGCCATTGCTGCCTGTGCAGGCGACCCAATTATCGCTGCGGATGTTTTTGTTCCGGCACAGAATGTAATCCATATATTTGTAATCAGCGCCGTAATGCTTGATGGCGCACAGCTCGCGGATGTTCTCGTCCACCTCGGACTGTCCGTGCAGAGCCTTGAAGCCGCCCGCGGCCGTTCCAGTGGCGATGAAGTGGATCTGGAAGTCGATCTGGTTGCCGAAATTCTTGAGGACCTCGGGCATCGCGTCGAGCGCCCTCACGCCGTAGGGGCACTGCGACATGACGAAGACTTCCAGCTTGCCCGGGCTCTCAGGCTGGCAGGTGATGGTGTCCTTGCACTCTGGGAGGTCGCAGCCGCCCTTGTCGGCGCAGGCGGGGTTCCATTTCGCCCCGACGTTGAAGCTGCGATAGGCCGCGTCGGCGGTCGGCATGAGGCTGCGTTCGAGCTGCTTCATGGCAGAGGGATCGTCCTTGATCGTCTCATCGACGAGGACGAGGGGCAGCGCCTTGCCACCCACCTTGGCGTAGAGCTCCTGGGCCGCCGCGTCGGAGATGTCGAGCTCCTTGAAGACCGGCTTGGAGAGGGTGTTCGCCAGTTGCCTCATGGGACGGATGATGTTGCAGTCCTCGCAGCGCTTGTCGCTGATGATGGTGAGGTTGACGGGCTTGAGCTCGGGCAGGGCCGCGCAGGCAGGCACGCTGGCCGCGTTGGCGTGGGCTTCACAGATGGCGCGCATGAAGGCGTCGGGCGTGCGCCTGCCCTGGTAGGGCTTGTTGCCGATGAACATGGTCGGGCTGCCGCGGGCGCCCTTGGCCTGCGCGCGCTTGTAAGACGCCGCCAGCAGCGTATCGCCCTGGCCAGCTTCGATGCAGTTCTGCAGCGCGTCCATGGGAATGTTCGCCTGCCCGGCGCACGCGCGCCAGTTGGTCGCGACGTTGCGCGAGTCCTTGTTCTGGCAGCCGACGAAGTCGAGGTAGGTGGCTGGGGCAAGCTCGGCAGCGCACAGCTGCGCCTTGTTGCCCGTCACTTCGTTGGGGCCATGCATGGCGGTGAGCGTCCCGTCGGGCTTCTGCTGGCCGATGAATTCGAGGTTGAAATCGACCTCGCTGCCCAACTGCGCCAGGACCGGAATCACTCCATCGACGACCTGCACGCCATAGGGGCATTGCGACATGACGTAGAATTCGACTTTGACGGCGCTCTGGCTCGGCTCGACGGCGGCCTTGGGCTGAGCCACCTCGACGACAGGCGCCTGGGCTGTCTGAGCTGCGGGCTTCGATTCGTTGGGTTTGCAACCGATCGTGGCGGCCAAAAGGATGGTGATGCCCACGAGCGTGTGAAGTGCGTGTTTCAAGACAAGTCTCCTTGCGGTGCGGTGAAGTGCGCGCGCGATTCCGTTGGGTTGGGGGAGGGAGAGGATTTGCGGAACGCGAGGCGACACAATGAAAAAACAGGAGCCCGCAAACCAGCTGGTCGGAAAAACATTTCGCCCATCCGTGTGTGGAAGGGCGATTGGGGAGGAGAGGGAGCGCCTGGCGTTGGGGCGCGGCTAAATAGACAAAGTTCGAAAAGCTGCAACCTGATTGTGCCCTCGATGATGAGTCGATCGAGCTCCCGCTGGGACTGACACGAGCACTCCCTCCGGCCCTCCGAGCGGGGGTTCAGCGAGAAAGGATGCAGCCGAAGCCGACAGCCCGAGCAATGACTTAGGCCTTATCCCTTAATTATCCCGTCGCCGCACCCTTGCCCGTGAAATGCCAGTCTTCGTTGCTTCGCTCTTCACTTCCGTCTGGCAGCTCCCGCCTCCCGCCTCGCGCCACTTCGGCCATTCCCGGCCCTTCGCGGTGCAAAGGGCCTAATCGGTCCTAATCGATGGAGAAGTCCTCGAGGAGGCCTACTGTCGAATTGGGGCTTGGCTGCGGGATGCAAATCACTAAAAGGCGCCGCGCCATGACAACCCATCCACACCCCACATCCCCTAGTCACGACGCTGCCAGCGCCAACCTCGATCCGAAAAAGCCTGCCGTGCTCCTGCTCTCGGGCGGGCTCGACTCGGCCACCTGTCTCGCCATTGCCAAGAGCGAGGGCTTCGATGTCCATGCGCTGACCGTCACCTATGGCCAGCGCCACACGCAGGAGGTCGATCAGGCCAGAGCCATCGCGCGCTCGCTCGGCGCCGCGTCGCACCGCGTCGTCTCCTTGGATCTGCGGGCCATCGGCGGCTCGGCGCTGACCGACACCATCGACGTGCCCAAGGACGACGGCTCAAAGAGCGATGGCGATGTGCCGATCACCTACGTCCCAGCGCGCAACGCGACCTTCCTGGGCATCGCGCTCGGCCTGGCCGAGGTGCTCGGCGCCGCGGACATCTTCATCGGCGTGAACTCGGTGGACTACTCGGGCTACCCCGACTGCCGCCCAGAATTCATCGCCGCCTTCGAGGCCTTGGCCGACCTGGCCACGCGCGCTGGCGTCGAGGGGACGCGGTTCAAAATCCACGCGCCGCTCCAGCGGTTGAGCAAGGCGCAGATCGTCCAGCGAGGCATCGCGCTCGGCGTGGATTACGGGATGACGCACTCCTGCTACGACCCAGCCGAGGACGGCGCGGCGTGCGGCCACTGCGACGCCTGTCAGTTGAGGCGCGCGGGGTTCGCGTCGGCCGGGGTCGCAGATCCGACGCGCTATGCGGGGTGAGATCGAAGTGACGCTGCCGGTTGAAATGTAGGGGCACGGCCTGCTGCGCCCCTACGCGCATCAAACTCATCGAGCCGGTCGTCAGGACGTTCCGCCCGCCTCTGGCGAAGGCAGCTGCACCCATGTGAAGCCCGTTGGCTCGACCTTCTTGAACTTCTCGCGCTTGAAGGCCTGTCGTCCTTTGGCGCCGCGTGCGCTGAGCCGTCCCATGGGGATGTCCATCTCTTTGCCCTTGGATGTCTCGACTTTGATCACCGAGCTGCGATCGCTCGTGCAGTTGAATGCGATGACTCGATCGCCCTCGGAGAGCTTGATGACGGCCACACCCTTGCCCGGGCCAGATAGCTCGTTGATGTCCTCGGCGCGGCAGGTCATCGAGTAGGTGTCCTCGGTGACGAGTGTCACGAGGTCGCGTTCGGAGGCGGGCACCACGCCCAGGATGCGGTTCTCGTTGGCCTTTTTGGCAAAGAGCCGTCCAGTGCGCGAGGAGACCTCGCTGTGCGCTTTGAGGGAAAAGCGCAGACCAAAGCCCTGCTCGGTCACGGCCAGCATCGTCTTGGGCAGCGCGAGCCTCGGATCGAGTGAGAAGGCAGCCACGACCTGCTCGCCGTCCTCGAACTTGAAGAGCTTTTGGACTGGGTCGCCATAGCCAGTGGACGCCGGGATGTCGTGGACGCGCGTGACGTAGGCCGCGCCAAAGTTGGTGAAGAAGACGACGTTCGATTTGAGCGAGCCGCACAGCACGGCCTGCACTGCGTCGCCCTCGCGCAGGCGCGTGGCGCTCGGATCTTTGATCTCGCGCAGCCGCTTCACCCAGCCGTCGCGCGTCAGGATCACGTTGGCGTCCTCGTCGGCGATGAACGTGTCCTCGCTGACAGTCACCTCGCTCACTGGTCCACCGATGCGCGTGCGCCGTTTGTCGCCATAGCGCTTCTTGAGCTGCGCAAGCTCGTCCTGGACAAGGCCCCAGCGCTGGCCCTCGCTCGCAAGCAGCGCGTTCAGGCGTGCCTGTTCCTTGCGCTTCTCGCTAAGCTCCTTCTCGATGACGCGGATCTCCAGCTTGGCGAGCCTGTAGAGCTTCATCTCCAGGATGGCGTCGACCTGCTCCTCGGAGAGCTTGAAGCGCTTGATGAGTTTCTCGGCCGCGTCAGCCTTGCCATCCGACTTGCGGATGATCGCGAGCATCTCGTCGAGCGCGTCATAGACACGGCAGAAGCCTTCGAGCAGGTGCAGCCGCTTCTCGAGTTCATCGAGATCGCAGCGCAGGCGCCGTGTGACGACCTCGAATCGGAAGTCGAGAAAGTGCTGGAGCATGTCCTTGAGGCCCAGGCGCTTGGGCTCACAGACCTCTGGATTCTCAGTCGGCACCAGGCACGTCATGTTGACGTTGAAGTTCGTTTGAAGCGCCGTGTGCTTGAACAGGTAGGCCATGACCACGTCAGGGTCGGCGTCCTTTTTCAGCTCCAGGACGACGCGGACCACGTCGGTCGATTCGTCGCGCACGTCGATCAGCGGCGGCAGCTTGCGATCGGCAACCAGCTTGCCGATCTCCTCGACGAGTTTGGCCTTGTTCACCGCGTAGGGGATGGACGTGATGACGAGCACCTGGCTGCCGCGCCGCATCTCCTCACGTCGCCACTCACCGCGCAGGTAGATGGGGCCCTGGCCCGTCTCATAGATGGCCTGGAGCTCCTCCTTGGTGTTGAGGATGAGTCCGTCGGTCGGGAAGTCGGGGCCTTTGATGTGCTTGAGGAGCTCTGGGAGCGTGGCGTCGGGCTTGTCGATGAGCAGCGTGAGCGCACCGACGAGTTCGCCCAGGTTGTGCGGCGGGATGTTCGTGGCCATGCCCACGGCGATGCCCATCGCCCCATTCATCAACAGCTGCGGCAGGCGCGCGGGCAACACGACCGGCTCGAAGCAGGTGCCATCGTAGTTGGGCCTATAGTCCACCGTCTTCTGGGCAAGCTCTTCGAGCAGCTCGCTGGAGAGCGCTGCGAGCCGACACTCGGTGTAGCGCATGGCTGCCGCCGAGTCGCCGTCGAGCGATCCGAAATTGCCGTGGCCATCGACGAGTGGGTAGCGCAGCGAGAAGTCCTGCGCGAGGCGCACCAGGGCGTCGTAGATGGCCGAGTCACCGTGCGGGTGATACTTGCCCATGATCTCGCCGACGACCTGCGCGCATTTGCGATACTTGGCCTCGTGGGTCAGGTGGAGGTTGTGGAAGGTGCCGAACAGGATGCGGCGCTGGACCGGCTTCATGCCGTCGCGCACATCGGGCAGCGCTCGGGCCGTGATGACCGACAGCGCGTAGTTCAGGTAGCGGCGCTGTGCCTCGTCGCTGAGCAAGGCGGTGATCTCATTGCCGCTACCGCCGCCAGAGCCCCCTGCCGAGCCAGGGCCCTTGCGGGCAGGTGCGGTCGGGGTGATCGATTCGGAGAACATGGAGAGCTGTTGTCGGTTGGCCATGGGTCTTGAGTTGCCTCGTCGATGGAAGTCGGGGTCGATGCCCCGAAAAAAAACGGCGCGGGGCCCAGAGCAAGCCCAGCGTCCGAAAGTCCAACAAATGCGGCGTGAAGGTTTTTTCAGATGGGCCGCGGCGTCGGGTCACCCGCACTTCGAGCGGGCGCTAGCCCCAACCCCCAGATCAGGCTGAAGGTGAGGAAGACGCCCGTGTGGAAGGGCAGGTAGTGGACAGCGCCCAGGCAGTGAAAGCCGACGAGCGAGACGAACGCTGCTGTCGCGGCAAGAGCGCCTTCGCGGTGGCGCTCCCAGAGGGCGCGGAAGAGCGAGAGCTGGAGCAGGACGTAGAGGATGAGGCCGACGAGGCCGGTCTCGGCAAAGACGGTGAGCAGGACGTTGTGGGCGTCCAGGCTGATGAGGTCGTGGTTGAGGTAGCGCGCCATGCCCGAGAGGCGCTTGTCGAAACGCGGTCCCGGCGGCTGGCCCTCGGCCGGACGATCGATGCGCAGCATCACGGCGCGCTGATAGTTGCCGAAGCCCACGCCCGTGAGCGGGTGTTCGCGCGCCAGGGTGAGGCCAGCCGTCATGGCGAAGTGGCGATCCTGCCCAACCCAGGTCCCCGACAGCTTCGTGAAGCGCTGCTGCCAGGCAGGCGAGAGCGCGACGACCGCCACCGTGAGGAAAAGCACGGCGAGGATCGGGACGAGGCTGCGCCGTCCGAACAGGAAGATGAGGCCGACGCTGAGCATCACGAGGAGGGCGCCGAACGAGGCACGCGCATAGGTGAGGTAGACGCAGGCAGCGAGTAAGAGGGCGAAGAAGATCCCCGTGGCACGAAGGCGCGAGGCGATAGAGGCTGATGCACTCAGGCCTGCGACCCACGCCGATTTCGGAGCCGCATCCGATTTCGCATTCGAATTCGATGTCGAAACCGCCTCCGATGTCGTCTCGTTCCCTCGCAGGCCGACGAGGGCGAGCGCCGGTCCGAAGAAGGCGACGGCGTGATGGGCGAGCTTGAGGCGGTGGTAGTAGATGCCCGCGCCCGCATGGCGCACCGGGTCCCCAGGGGCTGCGAAGTTCTCGTACAGACGACTGGGATTGGCCTTGTAGCTCGTCCATTCGATGAGTGCGGCAGGCCAGAGCCCGAAGTGCTGGAAAAGGGCGGCGATTGTGTGACCGAGCCAGCCAGTAGCGCAGATGCCCACGAGCGTGCGCCACGGCACACCGAACTGGACCACACAGACGAGAGCCGCGATGGCCGCAGTATCGAAGATTTGGCCATAGCGTCGCAGCGGGGGCAGCTCTGGGTGGATGCCGAGGAGCCAGGTCACGAGCGGTGAGAGCGCCTGCCACGCCGCGAGGGCAACGGCGAACTGGACCACGCGACGTTGCCGGGGAGGCAAGGCTGGTCGCGCACGAAGTGTGACGATCGAAAACAATATCGCCAAAGCACAGGCAACCTGCGCGAGCGCTTCGCCCAAGAGCGCGCCAAGCGCCCAGACGATCAGCACGGTGGCTGCGGCCCGCGTCATCCACGCGGGAAAGGCAGGCGTCGGCTGCGGTGGGCGTTGATCGGCCAGGGCAGCGACGTCAGGTGCGGGTGAGGCAATGGGCTGAGCAGCGGCGATGTCCTGCGTGTCCAAGATGAATCCTCGTGGCGTCGATTCATGTGGAGGCAGCAGACGCGCCCAGAGCGAGGAAAAGCTCCCTCCAAAAAAACGCGCCCTCTTAGTGGAAGCGCGCTTGGCCCGGCAAGCAGGGG
>JAISIF010000054.1 GCA_031262165.1 Myxococcales bacterium
ATTGTCGATGTCGAATCGGGAGTCACGAGCAAGGAAGGGAGCGTGGGGCGCTCGGGCCAGGCTCATTTTCTAAGGATTTATCCCTCAATTCTCCCGTCGCCAAAGCTCGTCCGTGAAACGCCAGCCCTCGTCGCTTCGATGGTCACTTCCGTCTGGAAGGTCCCTCATCGCGCTTCGTCTGGCATTCCCCGTCCTTCGCGTTGCTCGGTCCTAATCGAGGGATAAATCCTAATCCCACGAGCAATTCTTTCGAATGAGCGTGTTGGCGACCACGAGGAGTTTCCGCATTCCGGCGACGATGGCGACCATGGGTGGTTTTCCCTTTTCGCGCAGGCACCGGACGAACGCCGTGATGGGAGAATCGTTGCATCGCCAGCTCCCGAGAATGGCCAGGAAGAGACTCTGCCGCGCATCGACCCGCTGTCGCGATTGAAGGGCGCCAGGCAAACCACAACGCCGCGCCGCTATCTGGCGACTGTGGAGCTGCCGGATTTCAGGCAGCAGCGCCACGAGCGTCATCGACAGGGGGGGGGGCCGATACCTGGAATCGAAGTGAATCGAATCGAGGGATTTGGCCTTGGCCATCCTTGAATCATTCACCTCGATCGTCGCTTCGAGGCGACGGTCGAGTTCACCCAGGCGATCTTTCTCCGCGACGATCATGTCGGAAAATTGCCGACGGCGATGCACGAGGCTGACGAGCGTCTCGGAGCGAGGGGGAGCAACGGGACGAATTCGGCGAGCAGCTTCGCAAGGATTTCATCCATTCGATGAGTATTTCGATTCCCGAAGGATTGTTCGCAAACGCGCGATTGTCGCCAGTCTCGAGAACATGGACGTCGAGACGCGCTTTGCAGACATCGATTCCAATATGTCGACCCATTCGAAACCTTCTTTTCGGGCTTCAGAGAAAAAATGACCGAGGCCCTGGTCTACGAAGCGATCTCGGAGATCTTGGTGGAAGCGGTTTCTCGTCCAAGGCTGTGCGGGGGAATCTGACGCGCTGGCTTCGAGAGATTTTTTCTCGAACGAAACGGGCTCAAGAAAATCCCTCTCCCGTTCAACGGGAATGGGCCGACGCACAGCGACCGGGACAGGGGCATCGCGTTCTAATGATCCAACACGCAATTCTCCCTGTCGGCTTCGCCGACATCTCCCCTTCGATGAAAAGGGCTTCGCCAAAAGTCCCCCTCTTTTGGGGGAGTGGAAGGGGCAAGTCGGTGGAGCTCGCTCTCTCTGATGAGAGGGGCTCGCAGCGCTTGAAGTGGGAGATCGGCTGTGCAAGAATGCGCGACTTTTTTTCAGGCCTCTTTCCTAAATAGAGAGACAATGGATTCAGACAGCATTCAGACGAGCCAAAATGCCATCTGCCCTTCGTGCGAGAAGCAGGTGGACAAGGGCATCAAGTTCTGCCCGACCTGTGGCACGCCCATCATCCACGCTCCCGGCAACGACGACTTGGTCGGACGCATCGTGGCGGGGAAGTATCGGGTCGAAGCTCAGATCGGCGAAGGTGGGATGGGGCAGGTCTTTCGAGCCACGCAGCTCTCCCTCGACAAGTCGATCGTGCTCAAGGTTCTGCGCAAAAACTTGCTCTCGGATGCAAGAACCGTGGCGCGGTTTCAGCGCGAGGCCAAAGCGGCCAGCCGCATCAACCACCCCAACGCCATCGGCATCATCGACTTTGGTCAGGACAGCGACGACTCGCTCTTCATCGCGATGGAATACGTCCCTGGCCGGGACCTGCATCAGATCCTCACAGACGAAGGACCCATCACAGAGAAGCGCCTGATCAGGATCATGGCACAGGTGCTCGCCGCGCTCTCCGATGCCCATGCCGCTGGTGTGATCCACCGCGACCTGAAGCCCGAGAACATCATGGTCGAGCAGCGCCGCGACCAGCCCGACTTCGTGAAGGTCCTCGACTTCGGGATCGCCAAACTTCAGGACGCGTCGAGCAGCGATGGGCCTGCCCTGACCCGCGTCGGCTTCGTGTGCGGCACGCCCGAATACATGAGCCCAGAGCAGGCCAGCGGCAGCGAGATCGATCCGCGCAGCGATCTCTACGGCGTGGGCGTCATCCTCTACCAATGCCTAACGGGCATGTTGCCCTTCGACGCGGACTCACCCGTGGCACTGGCCACGATGCACCTGACAGACGATCCTGTCCCGCCGCGCGCGAAGAACCCGAACATCACTTGCTCGGATGGGATGGAGGCGCTCATCCTGCGCGCCATGGCCAAGGTGCCTGAAGACCGACCTCAGACCGCCGAGGAGTTTCGTGCCGCGCTGTTCGACGTCGAGAAGTCGCAGCGCGCCGCCGCGCGTCGGCACGGGAAGTCGGCTGGCAGAACCAACGCTGGGCTGCGTCTCGATCATGTTCACGCCAAGCTCTCGGAGCAGCCCTCGTCCGTCGTCGTCTCCCTCGGCTCTGGTTCGGCCACGCCCGTGGACACGCTCCAGGCGGCCGCGGCCCCCAAACTGGCCAAGGGCACGACCCCGGATGGGGAGGACTTCTCGGGGCTCGTCGCCAGCGCGCGCCTGCGCCTTGCCGCGCTCTCTCGAAACAACCCCGTGGTGCTCTATGTCGTCGGCGCTGCCCTGGTATTCCTGCTCGTGCTCGGCATCGGGGCGCTCGTGCTCTCGGCAGGCAACTCGTCCAAGCTCGATCCGAGGCTCGCCGTGGAGCAGGGCGACAGGGCGCTCCTGGCCAAACAATACGCGCAGGCGCTGCACTACTACCAGCTCGCCTACCAGGCCGAACCCTCGGCGCAGCACACCAAGCGTAAGGCGCTGGCACAGCTCGCCATGGGGGACGCGGACAACTTGGCCAAGACTCTGCGCCAGTATCAGAAAGAGGGCGCCGACTTAGAGGAGATCAAGCTCATCAACGGCTACCTCGATGCCTTGAGGAAGGCGTCGGTGACTCCGTAGCGCCTGAGCGGATCCAGTGGATCCACTCGACCGGACTTCCTTCCGCTGGAGGGGGAGGCCGCCCGCCGAATCGAGCCCTACCCGAGCAAAGGCGACGGGCAGGGCAGGCCAGGACAGAGAGGAGAGAGTGCGGCAGCACGTCGGCCGACGTGACGGGCGCTCCGTCGGGATTCTCAGATGTCTGTGGTTGCCCGATGCGATGCCCTGGCCGTCCCAACGGCCTGCCCCCTCTCTTGCCTCGCTCTCCATCGCTCTGCTGCGCGCGCTCGAATGGATGGCCCTTCGAGCCATCTGCGCTTCCCCTGGCCTTGCCCGCCACCACGCCTTCTCGCCCCAACATCACCCTCCCTCTCCTCGACGATTCGGATTCGATTCGAAGAGGCACGAAGAGACGCGACATGGACCACCGTCATCAGCTCATCACTCGATTGGAGGACAGGGCACTGTCCGAATTGTTCATGGCCCAACGGGAAGGTGACGCGTCGGGCAAGTGCCTCATCAAGCTGTTCCATCAGCGCTTCAGCACGCCGGAGTTTGGCCAGGCGCTCTTGGCGGCGGCCCGCGATGCCGCGTCGATCGGCAGCCCGCACCTGCTCACCTATGAGGCGGTCGGCGTGTGTGAAGGCCGCCTCGCGGCCAGCCGTCCCTATGTCGAGGGCTACGCGCTGGATGACGTGATACGGCGGCTCTATTCCAAGGAGGTCGTGCTCACGGCGCAGCTCGCGCTCTATCTCGTCGCCGAGATCGCGAGCGTCGTGGCCCAGGCTCATGGCAAGGGCATCGTCCATGGTGCGATCGATCCGAGCAACCTCCTCATTGGCTTCGATGGCGTGATCCGCGTGACCGGGCTCGGGATGATGCGGGCCGTGGGCGCGTCCGAGGCGCTCAAGGCGCTCGCCCCCAAGCTCCACAAGCCCTTCCGCGCGCCAGAGCAGCGCGATCCGTGTCAGGCGACCCAGGCCTCCGACGTCTATGCGCTGGGAACCGTGGCCTACGAGCTCTTGACGCTCACCAGTGTGTCCGACGTGCGCGAAGGCGGCCTCTCGACCAAGCGCGACACGCTCCTGCCGCCCTCGCGCCTCAACCGACGCATCAACGCCCGCATCGACCCCATCGTCATGCGCGCGTTGGATCCGATGCCAACGCGTCGCTTCTCGGGCGCTGCCCAGTTTGCCGAGGCCTTGCGCTCGCTCTTTGCGATTCTCGGCGCTGCCGTCGGCCCTCTGGATTTGGCGCGCTTTTGTCGGGAGGTCTTTCCGAATGAGGTCTCCATCTCTGGTGGCATCTCGTCGTCCGAAGCGCTGCCCATCCACGGTTTTTTCGCGATCGCGCCGCTAGCTGGAGAGGCCGCAGGACGACGGGCAGTGGCCCCTGAGTCCAGCGCCGTCGTCTCTGCCCAGCCAGCGATGCCGCCCGCGCCAACGGAAGCTGCCAGTAGCGTCGTCGAGGCCGCCGATGATGGCATCGCCGTCGTCGAGGAACAGCTCTTCGACGAAGCCTTTGGTAGCGTGGAGATGGTCTCAGGGCTCGACCCCAGGCGCCGCCAGACAGCCGACGCGCCAGCGTCAGTCCTGGCCATGCCAGCGTCATCTCTCCCGCCGTCCCTGCCTTTGCCCCCGGCCCCATCTGAGTCACCCTCTCCCTCTCCTTCGTCGGATCAGCTCGCCTCTTGGGATGCGCCGGCTGGCCCCATGCCATCGAAGCCCCTGCGCGCGAACGTATCCGACCTCCCGGCACCACCTACCGCGGGTGCCGCTCCCTCGGAGGCTGCAGAGCGCGCCGTGGATGCCTCCAACGAGATCGCGGCCCCCTCGCTGCGCGATGGAGGCGGGGGGGCGGCGCAGACAGAGGAAGCGCCTCTGGCCGTGCCGCAGGAAGAGGGCCTTTGGAATGCCTTTGCCCCGTCTTCCCAGCACCAGTTCACCGCATCGCGCCGCGGCAAAAAGAGCGAGGCGTCCTCGGGAAGCCAGGCCTCGCCCGCCACCGCCTCGCGGCCGACCCTGAGAGAGCCCAAGAGCCAGACAGAGCCAGACTGGCACATCCCGCCGCAGCCGATGATCGTGCCCAAGCGCCAGCAGCGCCATTGGGCGGCGTGGGCAATTTCCCTGGTGGCCGCGCTGGGCATGGCCGTCCTCGTGCTCCACCTCCTGTTCGAGCGCGAGCCAGAGGCCGCTCGGCTCTCGAAAGAGACGCTCCAAAAGTTCAGCGGCGTCCTGGATGGCGCGCGCCCAGTCGCCTACCTATCGGTTCAGACGAACGTGTCGGCAGAGGTCATCCTCGACGGTAAGAAGATCCCCGAGCGCGCCCCCTTCGATCGGATGGCGTTGCCGCCTGGCAGGCACATCGTCCGATTGGTCCGAGGCACTGAGATCCGCGAATTTGGCCTGCTGTTGACAGACGGACAGCACGAACAGCGCGTCGAGAATTTCAGCGCGCCTGAGACGAACGCCGCCCCGAATAGGCCCTCAGACGCGCCGCGCGCACCGCCACCTCGAAGCCCGCCCTCTTCGCCGACAGCCCCGAATCCGAAGAAGCCCTCACCCACCCGATAGCGGCACCACCGAGCGCCGCCTTTTCCAGGGAGCTCCCCATGACGCCCTCGGCGCCCTCGACTTCGACCTCGCCCACCAGGATCTTTCTCGTCGAGGACTCTCCTTCGCTCCTGAAGAACCTCGAAAAATCGCTCTCGGCCCACCCTTCACGCGTCGAGATCGTGGGCGTGGCGCTCGATGGAGAGAGTGGCCTGAAGGCCATCGATGAGAGCGGCGCAGAGCTCCTGTTGCTCGATCTGGAGCTGCCTGGCATCGATGGCATCGAGGTGACCCGTCGCCTCAAGGCGCGGCAGCCAGAGATCGACATCCTGATCCTGACCTCGTTCGACGACGAGAAGAAGGTTTACGAGGCGATTCAGGCAGGCGCGTCGGGCTACCTCGTCAAGCGGGTGCGCATCGAGCGGATCCTCGACGCCATCGACGAGGTCCGGCTGGGCGGCACCGTGCTCGAACCCATCATCGCCCGCCGCTTCTGGGCATATTTCGACAGCATCCGCAGGGAGCCCCCCCCTTCAGCCCCGGCCAAAGACCAGAGCGCGCCCGAGGAAGATCCGTATGGGCTCAACGAGATCGAGCGCGAGATCCTGCTCTTCTTGGGCAAGGGCCTGTCGAACGGCGAGGTGGGTGAGGTCATGAAAATCGAGCGGCGCCGCGTGCGCTGGTTCCTCTCCGGCATCTATCGAAAGATGGGCGTGAACACGCACGTGGAGGCTGTCATCAAAGCGATCCGGGCAGGCCTCATCGAGCTCTGAGTGAAATTGATCTGAAAAAGAAACCCTTCGCCTCATTGGCAGGGGTTTTCTTTTTTTGGGGTCAAATCCGAATCGTCGAGCCGCCATAAATGAATTGGCGCGTTTGCGTCCTGACTCTGAGATGAATGACGGATGATGGAACTGAATGAGCCGAAGACAAACCCTCGGAAAGGAACATGAGCGTGTCCGACAACGCGCTGCCGCTGCTGGGCAAAACCGCGAGCGCTTCCACGATCGTCGACGAGAGCAGCACCGCTTGCGCCGTTCACAGTGGCGCGCTGCCCATCTTCGCCACGCCGATGATGATCGCGCTGATGGAGTGCGCCGCCTGTAAATGCCTCTCGGACGGCCTGGCGCCTGGACAGACCTCGGTCGGCACGCGCATCAGCGTCGAACACACCGCCGCAAGTCCGATAGGCACCTCGATCACGGCCAACGCGACCATCGAAGCCATCTGCGGGCGCAGGGTCGAGTTCGCCGTCACCGCGCGCGCTGGCGACAGAGAGATCGGCCAAGGCCGACACACCCGCCTCATCGTCGATGTGGATCGATTCATGGCCAAGGTGAACGCGAATAAAGAGGTTTGAATCGAATTCAAACGATAAGGAATGATTCATGGCAACTTCCGTCGATTATATTGAATATGTTGTCGCTCAAATAGCTGGTTGCGGTGCGGTGGGATATAAGAAAATGTTTGGTGAATATATGGTGTATGTCAATGACAAGCCGCTGTTGCTCGTCTGTGACGACACGGTCTTCGTGAAAACGCATCTCTGCCTGGACGGGCTCATGTCGGGCGCCGAGCGAGGCTTCCCCTATAGTGGCGCCAAGGAACATTACGTCCTCGACATCGACGACGCCGAGCTTGCCCTCCGGGTCATCGCGACTTTGGAACCCGTCACGCCGTTTCCCAAACCAAAGAAGAAAAAAATAATTTCATGAATTGATTGCGTGTGAACAATTTATAATCGCCCTTACAATTCAATTCATGCAATCGCGGGGGTGAGTGCAGAGCTATCGAATTCCAAGTTTACTTGACGCGACCGCCCCCTCTGGCGCTCCGCGGCACCTCCTTCAAAACGGTGAGTCGCGTTCCGCGCCATTTGGAGGACGAGAGACTTTGTTCCGAATGACCGTCATTGCGAGCGAAGCGACGCAATCCATGTCCGTCGGTCATCCTCCCAAAGACCAATAAACCAATGGATTGCCTCGTCGCTTTTGCTCCTCGCAATGCCGACTTTCTTTCGACTCCGAGGCGACTGGAGGGAGAAGTTTTTTAGGACTTATCCCTTCATGAGGACCTTTGCACCGCGCAGGACGGGGAATGTCAGTCGAGGCGCGAAGCGGGATCTTCCAGACGGAAGTGAAGAGCGAAGCAACGAAGACTGGCGTTTCTCGGACAAGGGTGGCGACGGAA
>JAISIF010000096.1 GCA_031262165.1 Myxococcales bacterium
TAAAACAAGAAAAAGGCAGCGATCTGAGGTCGCTGCCTTTTTTCGATTTTACACCAATGAATTCGAAGCTCAGTTACCGCAAGCGGCTTGGGCGGCAGCAGGTGTGAGCAAGAGGAACGACTCACAATCAGAGGGCTCTTCTGCAATCGCACCTTCGCCCGTGATACCCGCACCAAACGTCTGTCCAGTCGAAGTCTCACCATTCCAAGAAACATTGTATTTGAGATCATAGAGTCTTGAATACTCCAATGAACTCGCATCGAGATCCGTCAGCTTGAAATAGCTGTCCGTCGGAACGATGAGATTAACATTCGCCTCGAGACCCGTTAGCTGATTCATTGCGGCATCAACACCGGCCTTGAGACCTTGTCTGCAATAGGAAGCAAGCTGAGCGGCAGTAATAAAGCCACCAATTGTATGCATCGGCTCGCCCTGAGCATCCAACCATGTATCGATATTTGATCCAAGATTGTCACACTTAATCCAATAATCAATCAGTCCATCCAAACCAGCACCCGAAGTATATGAAGAACCCATGACCTGCGGGACAACGACCTTATTGACGAGCATCTTGACCAGCGCACCATATTTCAATGGGAAGCTATGATCCTGGGGAAGGGTGACGGTCACGATGTCTCGATCGCCAGAAATCACACCTGTGTAATCCAAATCGACAATGAAATTACCCACCTCTGCGATATTGAAGGCATGACGTCCACACGTCAGATCGGCGGAATTGTTTCGGCAGGCCTCATTGAGCTTCCAAGTCCAAACGATGTGAGTCCAGGTCTCATGGATATTCAGGTTACCAGACGCATCTTCCGTCAGCTCAAAGCGTGCACCAATATCGAAGTCCTTTGCCATAGCGACGATGTCGCTACCCACCGTTTTAATTTGATCATAATAAGGAACATTTGCATCTATATAGGCCTCTGCCTGATCCATAATTAACTGATAGACAGAGAAATTGACTCCAAAAGTGGCAAGAATGGAATCGAGATCACCTAGAATAGGGATCGTAACCCCTGTTCTCAAAACAGGGCATTGTCCTGCATCGCAAGCATCCAGGACTTCAGTGAGCGTCATTCCTCCGACGATCATATCGAACAAATCAATTTCATACGTAGAAATATTAAACGATGGAATATATTTAACAATATAATAAACCGCAGTCCCAATGGGTGAACGAAAGAGACCATCGACCAATCCGAACCATTGTTGCCATTGAGCAGGAATGATTTCGCTCAGATGCAGGCCAAGCAATACATCATAATTCTGATCATAATTGACCGGCAATGCCTCCAGGGTCACCACCACATCGATCGGCGCCGAGGCGCTCACTGTCGTAGTGCTCTCCTGACAACCAAGGGCTAAGACGTTGTTTCCTCCGTCCATTCCCTCGACATAGACGATGACTTTATTTCCAGCCGTCAAATTGCTGAATGTGTGATTGACGCTCGAACCGATGTTGTTCTTTGAGGTCGAATTCGTCGTATTCATCGAGGTTGGTAGGAAAACCCCTCCCATGAACTGCTCACAGCTGGGGTATGAAGAACTCCCAATTTCATTGATATAGATAGAGGCTTTCGTAGCGGTCGTTGAATTGTTCACCACGACGCTGACATTGCCAGTATTCTCAACAATGGCCCCACCCTCGACGACGATCGGAATCGACAGGGAATTGACTTCAGCACCAGCCTCCGTCTGAACGGTGACGAGGATCGTCCCTGTCCCATTCTTTTTAAGGCCATAGACGGTTGCCGAGGCATAACCATCCGCATCGGTCACCGCGACCCACGTCGGCCTGTTCGAGGCGCTGGCAAAAGAGGCCGCATCGCTTTCATTCATCGAAAGATTGAGCCGAATATTGACGTCTGCCTTGGGGGTATTGTTTTCGTCCACAAATTCAAATGCCAAATCATAAGAAGTGTCATGTCCTAATCTGACAGGATTTTGGCCATAATAGCGGAGAGTATAAACACCCGGATCCAAAATATTGGGGACATCGATATCATCTTCGCCCGCATCTGCTTGAACGACAATCACGTCATCCGAACATGCTGGAAGGGCGACCATCATCAGGGCGCCAAACAAAGCCAACAACAGGGACTTCTTCATGAGAAACCTCCGGGAGAAAGACAAACGGCCATTCAAAAGGTCGCGGCGTATAGGTCGGCCCTTGGATGAAATCAACAAGAGAACTTCTCGGTAAAGTGGCGCTTCGAAAACTCAACGCCGCTCTGTGTCGAAGGGAATGCCGCTGGCTGCGGGCGCCTGGGCGCGGCCAATGAAGCCAGCCAGCAGGCAGAGCGTCAGGGCATAGGGGAGCGCCAGCAGGACCCCCGACGGCAGGAACTCCTGGACGCCCGGCACAGAGGACTCCAGCCCGATGCGCAGGGCATTGGCCGCCGCGAAGAAGAGCGCCGCGCCGCACGCGCCAAAGGGCGTCCACTTGCCAAAGATGACAGCGGCGAGCGCGATGAACCCCTGCCCCGCTGGCATGTGGTTGCTGAAGCGGTCCAGGGTGGAGATCGACAGCGCGGCCCCGCCCATGCCCGCCAAGAGCCCACCGACGACGACGCAGCCATATCGAATCGCCGCGACGTCGACGCCCAGGGTCGCGGCCGCGGCGGGCTTCTCGCCCACGGCCAGGATGCGCAGGCCCAGCGGCGTTGCGTAGAAAAGCGCGTGCAACGCGACGGGGAGCAGGAGCGCGATCCATGTCAGCCACGAGTGGTTCGACAGCGCGCGCACGACCGGGAGATCTGAGAGGAACCCCAGCTCGAGCTTGCCGATCGTGGCGCTGCCTGTCGTGTCCGTGCTGCCGTAGAGCGCCTCGACGAGGAAGGTGACGCCAGCCAGCGCGACCAGGTTGATCGCCACGCCGCTGATGATCTGGTCGCTGCGCCAGCGGATGGCGAGCCAGGCGTGGCCGAGCGCCGCGAGGCCAGCCGCGCCCATGCCGCAGCACAGCCCCAGCCATGGGTTGCCGGTCGCGAGTGTGCCCACCGCGGCGAAGAAGGCGCTCAGGCGCATCATGCCTTCGAGCCCCAGGGCCACGATGCCCGCGCGCTCGGAGAGCATGCCCCCCAGGGCCGCGAACAGGACGGGCGGCGCAAAATCCAAGGTTGAGGCGAGGATGGCTTCGATGAAGGCGAGCACGGCGGTCTATCCCTCGCTGCTTTTGGGTTTGGGAGCGGATTCAGGTTCAGGTTCGACTTCGGGGCGCGCGCCGACAGCGGCCGATGGGTCGGGGCGATCGGCCGATGATCCATCCGCGCGGACGCGCAGCCAGAGGAGGCCGTGCGCCAAGATGGCCTTGCCCGCGACGAAGAGCAGCGCGAGCCCCTGGATCAGCTCGGGAAAGGTCCGGTGGATCTGGAGGAGCTGGAGCGAGGTGCCACCCGCGCGGATGATCCCGAAGAACGCGGCCACACCGAGCACGCCGAGCGGGTGGTTGCCGCCGATGAGGCTGATCGCGATGCCGTCGAAGCCATAGCCAGTCCGGAACATGGCCGGATACTGGCGGTGCATCCCCAAAATGATGAGGGCACCGGCGAGCCCAGCACACGCGCCAGAGATGGCCATCGCCAGATACACGCGGCGCGCGACCGGGATGCCCGAGGCGCGGGCCGTCTCTGGTGAGTCACCGCACGCGCGCAGTTCGAAGCCGCGCCACGTGCGCCCGAGGAAGATCCACACCGCGAGCGCCAGAGCCGAGGCCAAGAGGATCGCGAATCCCAGATCGCTGCGCAGTCCAAAGAAGCGCGGCAGCTCTGCCGTTGCCGCGATCTGCGCCGTTCCAGGCAGCGTGTGGCCCGTGGCCGACTGCGCGCGCAGCGGGCCAGTCACGAGCCAGCCCTCGACCAGGTAGATCGCGATCCAGTTGAGCAGGATGGTCGAGATGACCTCGTGCACGCCGCGCCGCACCTTGAGCCACGCCGCGCCGAGCGCGAGCAGCGCGCCAGCCAGCATGGCCGCGCCGAGCGCCAGGGGCAGATGGATGAGGCCGCTGCCAGGCGCGATCGCCTGTCCAACGAAGGCCGCCGCGATGGCGCCGACCACGAGCTGGCCCTCACCGCCGATGTTGAAGAGCCCGGCAGAAAACGCGACCGCCACCGAGAGCCCGGTCAAGGTCAGGATCGCGGCGCGCGTGCTCGAATCGCCCTGGGCACGCAGGGTGCCCAGCCCGCCCATGAACATCTTTTGGTAGCCCGCGACGGGATCCTTGCCCGTGAGCCAGATGGCGATGAAGCAGACGAGCAGCGCGAGGGCCACGGCCACGAGCGGCAACAGGATCGGGTGGCGCTGGGGCGCGATGAGCCGTGAGAGGCAGCTTCGCAGGTGCGTCGAGAGAGGGGGGGTGGATGGCGAAGGCTCGGTCATGTGTCGATGGTTCTGTCCGTCAATTCATCAATGAATTCGTAAGGGCAGGCCCCTGTGCCTGCCCATCGAAAGCGCGCCAGTCAATCCACGCGGCGCAGGGCGGCCACGGGGGAGCGCCCCTACATTCCCAAATCGCCAGTGGGTTGAGGCTGGGACGCCTCCTCGACGATCTTCACGAAGGCCTCCTCCAACTCGAAGCCGCCAGCCTGCGTGCTGAGGTCATCGGGCGTGCCCTGAGCCACGACGCGGCCTTTGACGATGATGACGATGCGGTCGCACACGGCAGCGACCTCCTGCATCACGTGGCTCGTGTAGATGACGCACCGCCCCTCCTCGCGGAGCGCCCGGACGATGTCGCGCATGGCCCGCGTGCTCATCACGTCCAGGCCATTCGTGGGCTCGTCGAGCAGGACGTTCTTGGGATCGTGCACCAGGGCGCGCGCGATGGCCACCTTGGTCCGCTCGCCCTGCGAAAAGCCCTGCGCGCGGCGGTCGGCAAGCGCCTTCAGATCGAGCTTGTCGATGAGGTGATCGATGCGCGCCTCCAGTGCCTCGCCCGTCAGCCCATTGAGCACGCCGAAGTAGCGGATCTGCTCGCGTGTGGTGAGGCGCGGGTAGAGGCCGCGCAGGTCGGGCAACACGCCCAGGTGCTGCCGCGCCCGCTGCGGATCGCGCGCGGTGTCGATGCCGTCGATGCGCGCATGGCCGCCATCGGGTGACACGAGCGTGCCGAGCATCCGCATCGTCGTGGTCTTGCCAGCGCCGTTGGGGCCGAGCAGCCCGACGATCTCGCCGTCGCGCGCGCTGAAAGTGACGCCTGCCACGGCCACGACATCGCCAAAGCGCTTCTGGAGATTTTCGACCTCGATCATGGGAGGATCGCCTCAGGGTTTGGGCCCGGCAAAGGTCAGGAAAAAGGGGCGCCGCCGCATGGCTTCGATACACGCCACGTCGAGTTTGGCGGGCTCGGGCCGCTCGACGAAGCGCGCGATGACTTTGGCGGTGCATCCGCGCGGCGTGAGCCCGTGTGCCGCGCCTGGCGCCACGGCGTGACGCGCGTTCGACAGGGTCTGTTTCACGCGCTCGCCAAATGCGGGCGGCGTCACTGGATCGAGCGCGCCCGACAGAATCAAGACCGGGACATTGGACACGAGCGGCTCGAACAGCGCCGCAGGCACGTCGGCCGCGCGCGGCCACACGGCGCACGACTTGGCGTAGCTCTCGATGACCTGGCGGCCAAAGAGATCGCGCTCGGCCGCCCCCTTCTCCTCATCATTCGAGAGCCGCTCGAAGCGCGCGAAGTCCTCGTCGCAGAAGACCGAGAGGTGCATCCCCTCGCTGACGCCCGCGGCGCCCGTGAGCGCGTTGGCCTGCGCCAGAAACCCGCGCGGATCGCCCTGGCCGAGCTGCGCGAGCGTGAGCGGCAGCAGCGAGGTGATGTCCGGGTCATAGAGCAGGTTGCGCACGATGGAGGTGAGAGCGTCGGCAGAGATCTGGGCAGGCACCAATTCACCTGTCAGGGGATCGGGCGCCGTTGTCACGAGCGGTGAACGCTTCAGACGCTCGACGAGCGCGTCGAACCGCGTGCCGAGCTCTGGAAAGGCAGCGCCGCAGTCTGGATCCGACGCGCAATCGGCGAACGTCATCTGGAGCGCGCGCTCGGCGCCAGAGGCCATGGCCAGGGGCAGGATCACGTCGGGTGGCACGACCGCATCTAGGGTGACGGAGCGCACGCGCGGCTCGTAACGGCGCAAGTAAGCGAGCGCCACGCGCGTCCCATAGGAGATGCCCCACAGGTTGATCGCCTCATGGCCGAGCGCGGCGCGCACCGCGTCGAGGTCATCGATGGCCTGCGTGGTTCCGTAGAAGCGCAGGTCGGCCTTGTCCTGGAGGGACTGGAGGCACTTTTCGACCTCGCGCGCCTCGCCCTGCTTCGCCTCCTTTTCCGCTTCGAGCAGACGCGCGGCGATGGGCAGGTGCTCGCCGACAGCCTCACAGGCGAGCGGGTTCGAGCCGCCCGTGCCGCGCTGATCCACCAGGACCACGTCGCGCCGCTTGCGGATCTGCGAGAAGAGCCCGCCGAGCATGGGGCCCATCTTGCGCGCCGATTGCCCTGGCCCACCGGCGATGGCGTAGAGCGGGTCAGGCTTGGGGTGCGAGGCGCGCGCGGGCAGGACCACGATTTGGAGCGCGACACGGCGGCCATCGGGCCGGGCCGGATCTTCGGGCCGCTCGAGCACGCCACAGCGCACCTCTTCGGCAAAGCCCTCGGGCCGACACGGTTCGAGCGCGATCGACGGCGCGAGGGCGCTTTGGCCTTGGCAGGCCGTCGATGGGAGCGCGAAGGGCACGCAGCCGAGAAGGAGGAGCAGAGGGCTGATTCTGATCACGTGACGCGCCTCGCTCACTCGCCGATGGCTTTGATGACGAGCCGCTTGGGCCGACGGCCATCGAACTCGTAATAGAAGACCTGCTGCCACGGGCCGAGGTCGAGCTTGCCCTTCGTGATCGGCAGGATCACCTGGTGGCCGATGAGCAGGTTCTTGAGGTGCGCGTCGCCATTGTCCTCGCCCACGTTGTGCCGGTAGTGCGGCCCAGGTCGGCTGTCGTCCGCGGCAGGGCCGGGCGCCAGCTTCTGGAGCCACTCCTCGATGTCGGCGTGCAGCCCGGGCTCGTCGTCGTTCACGAACACGCCCGCGGTGATGTGCATCGCGCTGACGAGGACCATCCCCTCCTGGACGCCGCTCGCGCGCACGACCTCTTCGACCTGGTCAGTGATGCGCCTGAGCTCCCGGCGCTGCTTGGTGTTGAATGTCAGGTATCTCGTCTCGCTCTTCATGATGGCAAAAGTCCTCTGGATGGTGAGCCGTGTGAGGGGGGGGGGGACGGCGGACGGGAGCGCCCTTGTCGCTGCCGCGCTTTTTTCTCCAGCTAAAAATCAGCAGACCTCAGGCGCACATTTCGATCGCGCTCACTCAATCAATTATAATTGACATTTGTTTAATTTTGAAAAAATCTGTATAATTATAATTTTTTTGATATTCGAAATCCCCTCATTCCATTCCTCGGGGAGCCAATCACTCTCTTCAGGACTTTTGCTGGAGCTGTCATGCACATCGAAAAACGTAGAAGTTGTCTTGGGTATCATTGGAGCTTCAGGACCTTCTTGATCGCGCTGGCAGTGTTGGGCGCGGCGAGCTGTTCGGATCTGCCCGGGATACCGAAGCCTGGGGCCGCTCAGGTGCAGGTCATTCGCCCCGACGGCGTCGAGATTCTCGAAACGTCGGAGAGCGGGATGACGGCGACCTTCCAGGTGGTCTTGTCGCGGCAGCCCGGTGAGAAGCCGGAGCTCAAGATAGGTGGCGGCAGCGTGTTTGCGCTCGCCAGCTCCGACCTCTCTCCAGTCCAGGAGCGAGGCTTTTCAGTGACGATGGCCGTGACGAGTTCGAACCTGACCGAGGGCGCGGTCTCGCCTTCGACGCTGACGTTCACGAGCGAGAACTGGAATCAGCCGCAGACCGTCACCGTGACGGGCCTGCCGGATCAGATCGTCGATGGCGATCAGAGCTACGCCATCCTCGTGGGCGACTTCGAGAGTGAAGACGAGGCCTACACAGCACTGACGCCGATCGAGGTCGCGGCGCTGAACCTCGACATCGACATGGCAGGGCTGGTGGCCACGCCGACACAATTGAGGACTGGCGAGTCGCCGCTGTTACCGTCGGCCGAGCTGAGACTGCATCTGACCTCGAAGCCAACGGCAGAGGTGGCCGTCACCGTGACCATCCCCGCGTCGGCAGAGGGCGAGGGCGCCTTCGTGGATCAGGCGGAGCCGCTGTCGGCAACGGTGCGATTCACGAGTGAGAATTGGTCGGACGACCAGGTGCTGGCGATCCGTGGCGTGGACGACGATCTGGCCGATGGAGACCAGCTCTACGAGCTCAGCTTGGCCATCGCGTCGTCGGACGAGGTCTATGCCGGGCTGAGCCTGCTCCCGCTGGTTCAGGTGACGAACGAGGACGACGAGACGGCCGCCCTCGTCGTTCTCATCGATGAGGCGCTGCTCCCGCTACAGACGAGCGAGGCTGGCGGCACGGCAACCTTCGAGGTGCGCCTGAGCTCGCAGCCAACGGCGGACGTCACGCTGCCCATCGCGAGCTCGAACACGGCTGAGGGCGCGGTCGAGCCAGCTTCGCTCACCTTCACGAGCGCGAACTGGAGCGATCCGCAGCTCGTCACCGTGACGGGCGTGGACGACCTCGTGCTCGATGGCCCGGTCAACTACGAGATCGCGATCGGTCCTGCGCAGAGCGCGGACGCGAGCTACGCCAATCTGGCGGGCCAGGTCGTGAGCGCGGTCAACGCGGACGATGACACGGCAGGCATCGTGGTGGATCCAGCCTCTCTGGTGACGATCGAGGGCGGCGAGGCCGCGGCGTTCACCGTCGTCCTCCGCTCACAGCCAACGGCAGAGGTCGTGATCTCGGTGACGAGCGCAGACACGACCGAGGGCGTGCTCTCGCCTTCGGCGCTGGCGTTCACCGCGGAGAACTGGGACCAGCCGCAGACGCTCACCGTCACCCCCGTGGACGACGATCTGGCCGACGGTCCGCAGACCTACGCGGTGGTGCTGGCCGTCACCTCGATCGAAGACGCGACCTACGCTGAGATGACGGCGTCGGTGAGCGTGAGGAACGAGGACGACGAGATGGCCAGCCTCATGGTGGCGCCGACGGCGTTGACGACCGCCGAGCTTGGTCAGCCGCAGACCTTCGCGGTCAGGCTCACCTCCGAGCCGCTCGCCACCGTGACTGTCACTGTCGTCAGCACGAACACGACCGAGGGCTCCGTCTCGCCCGCCTCGCTCACCTTCGACGCGAGCAATTGGAATCAGGCGCAGGCCGTCGCCGTGAC
>JAISIF010000119.1 GCA_031262165.1 Myxococcales bacterium
AAATCAAAGAATTCCGGCGAGTCGCCACGCGCTACGAAAAAAACGCCGTCAATTTTCTGGGGTTTGTCCTCTTTGCTGCCATCAAAGTCTGGCTCGCATGATTTTCAAACAGGCCCTAAGACGGAACGTTTGTTCAGGCGGGGAGGGGGCTCGATAGCTCTCTTCGCGCTGGTGTTTGGCATTGCCTGCGGTGGCGGCTCCGATCCCAAAACCAAACCAGACGATGCCGCTCCAGAAGCATGTCTCGAAGGACAGCAGCGCGACAGCGAAGGCAACTGCCGCTTTGCGTCGTGCGATGTCGATGCAGAGTTCAACATCGTTGACCAATGCACCAATGAGCTTCGTGTCTGTGAGGAGAGCCCCGAAGGCGCTCATTGCGGTGCCTGTCTCGATGGCCATGTGATCGATGGCGAGCTCTGCCGCCTGCCGATCCCCTGCGCTGAGCTCGATTGCGACAGCCAGCAGCGCGACTGCCGAGACAGCGCGCCCGGTGAGGATGCCCGGTGCGCAGCTTGTCTGCCCGGCTATCAGGAAATCGATGGCACCTGCGCCCGCGTCACCTGTGAAAAGGGAGCGCCTGGGAGCGTCGCCGATCAATGCACCTCCCTCTATCGCCAGTGTGTCGAGGGAGCTGCGGGCGAGATTGCCAAGTGCGGCGGCTGTCTTGCTGGCTGGATCGAACGCGAGGGCGCCTGCTTCGAGATCAAGGACTGCGTCGCGCTCGACTGCCAGTCTGTCGGCAAGCAGTGCGTCCCTGCCACGGCAACGACAGACGCCGTGTGTGGCGAGTGCTTGCCCGGCTACACGGCGAGTGGCTTTCGATGCCAGCCGGATGAGACAGCCACGTGCGCGGTCATCGGCGAGCAATGCGCCACAGCGCTCCATCGGAGCTGTGTCGAGGTCGAGGGCAGTCCGGCCACCTGTGACGACTGCTTGGAGGGCTTCGTCGAAGTGCCGAGCTTGGGCGGCTGTGTCGAGAAGGTCGAATGTGATGAGCAGGCCTGCGACGCCTTGAATCGCGACTGCTGGTCAGATGGCCGCCCTGGCTGCGGAGCGTGCCAGGAAGGTTTCGTCGATGAGATCGGCACCCAGACCTGCCGCAAGCTCGCGACCTGCGAGGATCTGAACTGTGGGGAATTGGCCTGTGTCCCTTCGACCGACCGCCACGACGCTTACTGCGCCGAACCCTGTCCCGAAGGCCAAGTGCGCACCAACACAGGCTGCATCGACTGCGCGCTGAAATGCGATGGCTTAGGAGAGGACGGCGTCTGGCCCAGGGCCACCCAGGAGGGGAAGTGCATCTGCCGGACAGAGCCGGGCTACTTCTTCACCTTTGGCCTCGCGGTCGGTGCCTACCCGTGCGACGCGGACGGCGATGGGTGGGTGCGTGAGAGTGCACGTGAGTCGCTGGAGTCGACCGATCTCGAGATTCGCGAGAATGCCCGCTGCGATCTCTCCCGAATCAGCGCAATCAAACTGGTCAATGAGTATTCCGAGAGCAGAACCATCAAGCTCCCAGCGGAGCTCTCGCTCTACGAGTCGGACCGCAACGACGACGACGGCATCCTCGACATGGTCTTCTCGGATGCAACGCGCAATCTGCCGAAGTATGGCGTGAGCGGAAAGACGTTGCCGATGGCTGCTGAGCTCAACCGCTTCACCAAGCTCTGTCACGCGCGGACGACCGACTACAACGACAACGGGCTCGCCGACATCGAAGAACACGCGCAGTCCGCTGCCGTCGAAGGCCTGCTGCGCTCTGACCAACTCGGCTTCAACCAATACGCTTATTACGCCGAGCTCTACACGGGCCGCTTAGAAGAAGATGCCTGGGTCATCACGGAGCGCAAGCGCGCGGATGCGCCAGCAGCGTCCCTCTCGTCCGAAGAGGCCATCGGGCCGCGCTTTGGCACGATAAGCCAGGCCGAAGAACTCTCGGACGGCTGGAAGACATGCCAGGTCAACTCTGACCCCAACGCGATCGACCCAGCGACTGGGTTGCTCTTCAACAAGCCAGGCTTCGACTTTGCGCTATCGGCTGCTCCAGGCTTCAGAGGCATGAACCACCACAGCCTCTTCAAGTGTGTCCTGATCGACGCGGCTGGCCTGCCGCCCCAGAGCTACTCCCGCACCAAGGACAACGCGGGCGATGGCTACCCAACTCCGGACGATGCCCTGTTCTCCTCGTGTCGTCGGGCCGAGACCGAGGGCGGCAGCCCGGCAGGCACACTCAGCGGCGTCATCCCCTTGGCGTGTGAGCAGCCGCAAGTGACACAGCTCGATGAAGGCTGGGCCTATTGGACAATCGTCCCCTACCGCCATTACCCCTCCATCCCCAACGATCAGGAATGCACGGAGGCGGGCGGCACCCAGGAAGGCCCCTCGGCATTCCGCAACAGCCCCATCTTCACCGGTTATCAGGGTGGGTGTGTCAATGAGGCCCTTTTCGAGAAGGAAAAATGCGACTTGGCGGGCGGATGCCCGGATCAGTGCCCGAATTACGAGCCCGGCAACGCCAGTGGCTTCACCTATGTCCTGAAGACACCGCCGTGCGCTGGGATGGGCTTCACCTGGGGCCACATGAAGCGCTGCGGCGGCACCGAGGCCTGCGATGGCCTCGATAACGATGGCAATGGCAGTGTCGATGAGGGCTCTTATGACGCGCCCTGCACAGTGACCGCGACCGACGCAGACTTCTATGGGCTCTCTACCCAACTCAGAAATGGCGAATGCCTCAAGGGGCGAGTCGTTTGCGAAGGGACAAATGGGCTCAAGTGCAAACCCCAATACCTTCAAGCCCAACAGGAGAGATGTGACGGCTTGGACAACGACTGCGACGGCACGATCGACAACCACCTCGTAGACACACCCGCCATCGTGCAGAACCTGGACAAGGAGCAGCGCTACACCTGGCAAAATAGCAAATGGGTGCGCGGCAACGTGGAGTCCGTCCCCGAGCTCACTGGCGCAAATTGTTGGGTCAACGGCGCGGCCCCGAGCGGATGGTCTGCCGGACGCAAGAAGAGCTGGTGCAGCGTGGGGCAATGGACCTGCGTGGGATCAGGGACGACGAAGAGCTGGTCCTGCAAGCAGCTGAGATCATCGACCGCCCCCAGCTCCTGTGCCTATATGGACACGGATATGAACTGCAATGGCACGGCGGATTACCTCGACGTGTGGAACAATGAAGGCGGCCTTGCCGATCGAATGAGCAATCTCATTCAATTCTGGAGAGATGCCGATGGCGACTCGCAGGGAGATAAGACGCCCGCGAGTGGAAAAACCGCCACTTCCCCCGATCTCGAAAGAATGCGGAAGAGTTGCCGTTCGTCGGAATCGGGCTGGGTCACGAATAGTCGAGATTGTTGTGATGAGGATAATAGGGTCAAAGACGGGAATACGAGTTATTATACCGGACGAAATTCCTGCCAAAAATACAATCTTTGGTATGATTTCAATTGCGACGGAAGAGAAGACAAGCACTGGACGGCTACGACGTCGGCAGAATGCTCTGCAGGTATTACCGGCTGCGGCGAGGGCTCAGCAGGGTGGAAGAACACGAGCGGCGTGCCGAGCTGTGGGTCACCAGAGACGATCTGGTATAAGGCGCCCTGTCGGGACGCGATATCTGGCCCTTTCGTTCGATGTGAACGAGATTATACCTATCGAACCCAGGAGTGCAGATAGGCCTCACGCAATTGAACTGAGTTTTATAGCAGATTGATCTGTCATTGATACTTCCTCTCAGTCACAAATGACTGGGGGGAAATATCAATCCCGACAAAATTCGCTATAAAAGGTGCTTCGATGGCATTCCTCTGCAGGGAATTGTTTTCTGTGAGGAGTAACAAGGACTCATCAATCAATTATCCTATCGCCCCTTGTCCGTGAAATGCCTCTCTTCGTTGGTCGCTTCCGTCTGTCTGGAAGCTCCCTTCTTAGGCCAGAGTCTGCATTCCCCGTCCTTCGCGTCGATCGAACCTAATGGATGGATAAGTCCTAAGGACAATCAAAAGAAGGACATTTCTCGAAGGGATTTAATAATGAGAAAAAGTCAAAAGTATTATGAATGGCACGCTCGATCGCTGCGCGGCTTGGCGCTCTTGATCGCGGTGCTTGGGTTGGCGCTCGCCGCCTGTAGCGACGATGGCGGCAGCTCGACGAAGAAGCCTGCCCTTGGCGAAGAGGGCAGCGCCTGTGGGGCTGGCAACTCCTGCAGAATCGTCAATGGTCAGGCGCTCGCCTGTATCGAGGGCACCTGTCAGATCCCTGACTGCGCGGCAAATCCAGGCATCGCGGGCTGTGTCTGCCAGGTCTCCGCGTGTGCCGAGGGCCATGTCTGCGTCATGGGCCAGTGTCAGGTCGATTCGGGCCAGCCGATCGAGCCTCCAGGTGAGGCCAAGTGCTACACGCCATGCGGCAATGGCATCGAGCGGGCCGACGGAACCTATCTCGCGTGCTCGGCAGACAAATTGATCGAGGGCTGCCTCGATGGCGCCACGTGCGTCAACGGCACCTGCCGTCTCCAGGCTCAGGACCAGTCTAAGAAGGCCCGCTCAGCGAGCGCGGCGCTGCTCTCCTCCGCGTCCATCGATGGCTCCTGTGAACAGGATGTCGATTGCCCTGACCATCAGAACTGCGTCCAAGGCACCTGTTATTCGACATGTGACACCAAGGCCGACTGCCGTGGCGACCGGGTGTGCCGCAAGCACGCCTGCCGCATCCCCTGCGATACCCTGACGCCCTGCGCCGTTGGCTATGCCTGCCAAATCGACGCGCAGGACACGGGCATCTGCCTGCCGGTGGCCCAAGGTGATTTAGAAGCGGAGCTCTCGCTTCCATCAGGTTCTTTCAGCCTGTCGACAAACGCCCTCTCGTTCACGACGGGCAAGACGGAGGGCTCCTTCACGATTGAGAACGACACCGATCGCGAGCTCTTCTTCGTCGTCTCCAAGGCTTCTCATCGCGAATACTCGGGCGATGGACACACGCTCATCACTGAGAACCCTCTGTTCTGGATCTCGATGGGACAGGGAGAGAATCCCAGCTTTGCCCAAGACGAAAGCATGGAGGTCAAGGTCGCCTCTCATGGATCCACAAAGGTCCACCTCAAGGACATCGAAAACACTGAAGCGAGCGGGACATTGCGCAACCGCTTCGTAGGCACGCTCCACGTCTCGAACATCTATTTCGGGACCCAGTCCGTTCAGCTGAACTGGGCCAGGACACCCGAAGGCCGCTGGTCCGGCAACATGATGTTCATCGCCAACTTCCCCGAGACTGGCCTTGCCCCCTGGATCGCCAATCCCTCGGGTTCAGCCTCCAGCGTGGGCAACGCGCTCATCCAGCGCTGGGTCGCGCTGCGCTCGGGCAACCTCTCGATCAAGGATTTCAACGCTGCGCTCGAGTCGGTCCGAACCGGAAGCTGGAAGCTCCCTGCGGTCAAGGAAAAGTGCGCGCAAGGCGCCGCCTGTTATCCGGTCGAAGACGGCTTCCAGCAGTTCGCGTCCAACACGGCCTCCTTCCCGGTGCCCAGCGGCGTGGTGGAGCTCCCCTTCGAGATCAGCGTCCGCGCAGCGGGCAGTGATGCCACGGCGTGGGACGGCAGGATCGAGTCGTCTCAGGCCATGCATTATCCCGGCAACCCCGCGTTCTCGATGCGCTTTGGCACCGACCCCTCCACCTGCGCCTCTTCCGCGAACTGCATCACCCAGATCAGCCAGATGGAGATGAACATGGCCATTGGTGGTCGCTTCCCGACGAGCGAAAGCGACCTCAATTGCACGCAGAGCCAGGCGCTCGACTACAAGCAGGCGAAAACACCGTGGCTCCTCGACGCCTTTGGAATGGGCAGCGTTTACGACAGCGCGACGAACACCTCTTATCGCTATGAGTGCCGCGATACGGCGCTTCCGCTCGATCCGTCGGCGACCGAGGCAAAAGCGAGCAATTTCCTCCTGTCGGCCTCCAATCCCATCCCGGATGGTGCGCCTCGACACCGCACCTTGCGCGCCATCGACGGCATCATGCTCGACCAGTCGCAGATGCTCGTGCTCTTTCAGGAGATCACACCTTCGTTCCTCGTCGATGACATGAACAGCACGCCGCCCACGCTGATGTCCACGTATGGCTTTTTGATCCTGACCAAGACCGGCTCCCCGATGGCCGACGCGGACTTCGTCGCTCAGACCGCACTCACCTACGCGGCCGACGACAATGTGGACATCACGAACCCCACTGGTGGCGTGACCCGCCTTCCCATGATGAGCTCCAACGCCTGCTCGCCCGAGCTCATCCAAGAACTCACGGGCAGAAGCACCGTGACAGACTGGGATTCCTTTGCCGGCATTCTGGTCGATGGCGTCGCGGACATCACTGCAAACAACATCTACGACAACGCCCAGGTCCACTGGCTGTGCAAGGACAACGGCCTCATCGATGGAGGCAAAGACAGCATCAAGACCGCCTGCCCTCTGGCGAGCGAGATCGTCTATTTCACCACCTCTTCGGCAATCACGGTCGACACGCTGCCCTGTCAGACGCTTGGCAGCAATGGTTCGGAGTGCAACGCGGGCGAGGAATGCGCCCAGAAGGGCTGCGACATCGGGAAGCGGTGTGAATACAAGGGCAGCTGCACGGGCCAGATCCTGAGTGGAACGCTCGCGACCACTTCGAGCCCTGTCAGCGCGAGTATCCTGACGCTCCAGGGCCGCTCCGATGGCACCTCGAATGACGGTGGCTCCTGCGTGGGCAAGGCGGAGGACCGCGCGAATCCAGTGGATTGCAAGATCTTCTACAAAGATGGTGCGGTCGGCACACAGGGCAGCCCATCGTTCGAAGTCGCGGTGGCCTCGGCCTTTGCCTACAAGGTGCGCTTCCAAGATCGACAGGGGCGCGGCATCGGCTTTGTCCCTGACCTCTGCGACACGGGCTCGCCCTACTGCTACTCGGCGCAGGACATCGAGAAGCTTGCCCAGCGCGTCGATTGTATGGCGCGCGTCTATGAACGCACTGACCTCTCCAACGACAGCAGGGCGATGCTTCAAGCGCAGCTCTCGAAGGCCTTCGGTCATGACAGCCTCTACAACGAGGAGGGCTTCGAGCGCCTCTACGCCGAGCTGCTCATCATGCTGGGCGACGATGCGAACACCCAGGCGTTTGCCTCGCGCTTCGACCTCGCCGGACAGAATGCGCTGAACTTCCAGGGCAGCCTCTTCGAGCCAGACGGCATCGATCTGACCGGCGGCGCTGGCTTCGAGATGCACTCGTTCTACAAGGCAGCTCAGTATTACCAGGCAGTGCTCGACCGCTATTACCAGAACGCCGAGACCATCTCCCGGTCGCTTGCTCGAGCGAGCGGCAACTTCATCGGGATCGATACGGTCGTCTATTACCTCGACAAGGTGATCGCGGTCGCCGCCAAGAAGGCGAACGCCTGGAGCGAGATCTCCAAGCGCTATTCGTCCTTCAATCGACCGGACCTCGCGCGCCACGTCATCGAGCGCTCATACGGTCAGGCCTATATGGAATCGAGCGCCATCGTTCAGCTCATGCGGCGCATCGCGGCCAACGCGACGCCAGCACAGACAACCCAGATCGCCAATTCCATCGACACGGCGCAGCTCACGATGCGCATGGCGTTGGCGGACATGCGCTCCATCTACACCGACATTCAGGACGAGACCTCGTTCTATGGCCTGAAGCCCGATGAGGTCCCGTTCCCAGCGCTCAGCGACACGGATCAGAATGCCTTTGTCAAGGCCATGGCCCGTGCGCGCAGCCTGGCAGCCACGGCAGCCAACAAGGAGAGCGAGGCGCTCCAACAGAGTCGCGATTTCGATGTGGACTCCGCCAAATTCCAGGCAGAGCTCTCCCTCATCTCAGGCAGTGCCGACGATCAGCTCGGCGAGATCTGCGGGACCTTTGCAGTGGGCGGCGCCATCTACCCGGCTGTGCCGCAATACGCCTTCCTGAACCCCGATCTCGCGGGCAAGGGCAATCCGTGCGGCAGTCCGCTGGTCGGCAATGGCGCGCTCTGGGACGCCTATCTCTCTCTCCAGGCCAACGCGGTCGAATTGACCTCCTTGCGCAACCAGAGACAAGCGCTGGATGAGTTCAAGCGGTCCAAGGAAGAGGAGATCGAGGCCATCTGCGGTGTCGTGGCCGATTTCTCGAAGGCGATGGTTCAGCTGGAGACAGGGCAGCAGGTGCTCGAGGCTGTCATCGATGCCGGGGATATCGCAGCAGAAGTCCTCGATCTGGGCATCGAAATAGCGTCAAACGCGAGAGATACCGCCAACTGTTCAGTGGGCACGGGGACGAGCTGCCCTCAGGCGATTATTGGGTTTGGGGTCTACGCCGGTATAGCCGCTGGGGTGGGGGCCGCCAAAGCGGTCGTCCGAGCGGGCCAGTTGGCAGCCAAGCAAGGGATCATGGCCATAGAGAACGAGCAGATGCAGCACGAGATCATGCACGAGTGCGAGATCGCCAGAACTTCGCTGCCTTCCACGCTCAAGGAGATCTTCATCCGCTACCTCGAACTCGAAGGTGCAATGGCAGCCAAGCTCATCGAGGCGCAGTCCATCGCCGGAAGCATCAGCAAGATGGTCAACGACGTCACCTCCATCATCGCCACGCGCGAAGAGTCGGAGAGCCGGGCCATCGCCATCGAGGCGGCGCGCAACGATCCCAACGTCCGCATCTTCCGCAATGACGCTGTCTCGGCGGCCGATCGCACCTTCTACGCCGCGCTCAAGGAGGCTTTCCGAGCGACCCGCGTCTTCGAGTATTACACGAGCCAGTCCTGGGCCTTGCGCGACAAGCTCTACCTCGTCCGCATGATCTCGGCGGGCATGGAGCCGCTCGATGCCTACCTCGACGATCTGGAGCAGGCGTTCGTCTCCTTCGAGGAGCAGTATGGCAACCCAGACCTGCGCGTGATGGTGCTCTCGCTGCGCGACGACATTCTGCGCATCCCCAGAGTCGGTGAAGCTGGCGCGGCGCTGCCCGAGAGTTCGCGCACCCAGCTCTTCAGAGAGCAGATGGGCAGCGTGACGCTCCTCGATGGCCGCGGCTACATCTCGATGCCGTTCTCCACGACACTCTCCCAGACCTCGCCGCTGACGCGGAACCACAAGGTGCGCTGGGTCGAGGCCGCGCTGATTGGTGACGACCTGGGCGACGATCTCGGGCGCCTCTACCTGACGCAGGACGGCTCAGGGACGATCCGCGACGTGAATGGGGATTACAAATACTACGTGTTCCCAGCGCGGACGGCGGTGATCAATCCCTTCTTCAATGGGTTCAAACCCTTCGCTCAGGATGTCTATCAGAATGAGCGCCTCAGGGATCGCCCGCTGGTCAACCAATGGAAGGTCCTCTTCAACCGCAAAGATGAAGAGGTGAACAAGGACGTTCAGATTGGAGCGCTGAAGGACATACAGCTGTTCATCTATTACACTGACTTCACCGAGCTCTAATCGCTCTCATCGATTCGAATCGCGTTCGGCCCATGTTCGGAATTCTCCGGGCATGGGCCGTTTTTTTTGTCGAGAGATTCTGTCGTCGGTCAACGCCTCGATATTCTCAGGACTTATCCATAAATGGGGATGACCTCATTGAAAGCAATCATCGCTGCCGCCAATTCACATAAAGAAATATATGATGCGTCCATCTTTTCATAACGAGGAGTCAATTTCCGAAAACGATTGAACATGCATGACATGCCTCAACCACCCATCGCCTTGCTATGAAGTCTGGATTCTTCTCTATCGGCTTCTTCTCCTAGAGGCCGAATATGTGGAAGCATTCCATGTTTCTCCACACCGCCGCTTTCCCTACATATCCCGCATCCAAACAGAGATTCTCTTGAATGCCTTCATCTTTTCACGGAAGATCCATTCGTTTGTCCAAAAATTCATCTAGGAAAATACTGTCATGCCTGTTTTCGGTTCCGATAATGATAGCCAGCGAGCCCCCATTTCCCTCTGTCAGCATATTTCGTTTCGTTCCTTTTTTTTCGTGATCCGTTGGATTCGGACCAGTGGATTCTCTTGCCAAAGGTGCTTCGATATTTGTTCCATCAGTGGCTTCCCATTCCCAATTTATTCCCCGCAATTCATCGTATGCCGTCAGTCCTTTTTCCCAGAGCGCATGAAAAAATCCCGCCTCTGCCCATTCTTGAAATTTCTGATGTGCCGCTGATGAGCCGAGGCCTTCAAACTTCTCGCTCGGCAATGCGTTCCAAATGATTCCATTTCTCAAAACATATACAATCGCAGCAAAATAGATCCTGTTCGAATACTTTGGCTTCCGGCCACCTCCCGGCTTACGCTGATACGCCTTCCCATCTATTCTTTTGAATTTTGGAATCAAAGGTTCTGCTTGAGCCCAGAACTCATCAGAGATTTCCCAAGTTTTGATGCGATCCATGTTCACCTCTATTGGAGAATTGCGTCCATGGCGGACGCATGGCGCTTTGAATCTTTAGACTGCCGGATTCAAGAACTATTTATGGATAAACCCTTGGTCGGCGGGCATCGGATGGCGAGCTCCAGGTTGCAAGCAACGCCTCTACGAAAAACGCGCATCGACCCTGGCTGAAAGCATCACTCACTGCGCCCACTTGGGCGGATTGTCTGGATCGCACACGCCCTTCACGCGCCAGTCGCAGTCGCCGCAGATCCGCTCGAAGCGTCGGGAATCGAATCGCTCGAACATCGACGCGAACAGCTTTGATGCCTCGTAAATGGTTCCGCGCACGAGCCCATATTCCGCGATCGTCCGCTCATCGAACCGTCCCATCCGCCACTCGTCCTTGCAGCCAGTCGAACCTCGGTGCGGACAGACCTCACACAGCACGTCACAGCCTTCGACGAGACGGATGTGGTTGCCAGCAGACCGAACTCGATCAGAAATCTCATCCATTCGACGTGTGAACGCCTCGCTGTAGCCTTTGCCCACATAGAAAAAGAGGCAGGTCAGGTGGTGCGGGCGAAGAAGGATTGGCTCGATCCGACAGGTCATTGCAGAGCTCTTGGGTTGAGGTGATTTGGAAAAGGACAGAGTCACGAAACCGAGTAAAAGGCGCGCTCAAAATTCTCGCCGCTGCCTTCTGTCTTTTCCCCTCTCCTCGAAAGGCTGTTTGCCATGAAGCAGATCATCGAATGCGTCCCCAACTTCAGCGAGGGCAAGCGGCCCGAAGTCATCGACCAGATCGTCCTGGCCATTACCTCGGTGCCTGGCGTCACCCTGCTCGATCGCGAGGCAGACGCGAACCACAACCGCGCGGTCATCACTTTCGTCTGTTCGCCAGCAGAAATCGTCGAGGCGGCGTTCCGGGGCGCACAAAAGGCGCAAGCGCTCATCGATCTGACGGTGCACCAGGGCGAGCACCCGCGCATGGGCGCCATGGACGTCTGCCCGCTCATCCCGATCGAGAGCGTGACGATCGACGAGTGTGTCGCGCTCGCCAAACAGCTCGCCAAGCGCCTTTCGGACGAGCTTGGCATCCCCACCTACCTCTATGAGCTGGCAGCCACCCGGCCCGATCGCGTCGACCTTGCCGCAGTGCGCAAGGGCCAATTCGAAGGCCTCAGAGATGAAGTGAAGGTCAATCCAAACCGCGCGCCCGACTTTGGAAAACCTGAGCTGCACCCGACTGCGGGCGCCACGGCCGTCGGTGTCCGCGCACCGCTCGTGGCCTACAACATCAACCTCACGACGCCCGATGTCTCCATTGCCAAAAAGATCGCGAAGGCAATTCGAGGGCGCGACGGCGGCTTCAAATACGCCAAGGCCATGGGCTTCTTCATCGAGGAGAAGGGCTGCGCCCAGGTGTCGATGAACCTCACCAACTACGAGGGCACGGGCCTGCACCGCGTGTTCGAGTTCGTGCGCCGCGAGGCTCTGCGCTACGGCGTGGGCATCAAAGAGAGCGAGATCATCGGCCTCGTCCCAGAGCAGGCACTCATGGACGTGGCGCTCTGGAACCTCCAGCTCGACACCTTCGATCGCGCGCAAATCCTCGAGCGCCGCATTGCCGAAGCGCAGAAGGCGACGGCAATGGCCCAACACCGCTGTTTCATCGACAAAGTCGCAGAGCCCACACCCACGCCCGGCGGCGGCAGCGTGGCAGCCAAGTCAGGTGCGCTGGGCTGCGCCCTGTGCGAGATGGTCGCTGGCCTGACCGAGCAGAAGAAGGGTTTTGAGGCTGTTCGCGATCAGATGATCGATTTGAAATCGAAGTTCACGGCGCTCAGAAACGAGCTCCAAGCACTCGTCGCGCGTGATGCAGCCTCATTCGACGCTGTGATGGATGCGTTCAAACTCCCGAAGGAAACCGACGCACAGAAATCCGCACGGACCGAGGCGATCCAGGCTGCGACGAAGCATGCCTGCGAGATCCCGCTGGAGACGATGACGCGTGCTGCAAAGGCGCTCGTGCTCGCCAAAGAGCTTGCGGACAAGGGCAACCCGAACTCGATCACCGACCTCGGCGTAGCCGCCCTCCAGCTCGACGCGGCGATCCGAGGCGCGCGCCTCAACGTCGAGATCAACCTCGGGAGCATCAAGGATACAGCGTGGGTCGAGGCCAAGAAGGCCGAGCTCGACCGCATCGAGAAGGCATCACTGGCAAACCGGCAGGCGATCGAGGCGAGCGTCCAGGAGAAGATGGGCTGACAGAGACGAGCCGATCTGTATTCAAAACAATTCACTCGCCTCGAGAATCATTCGTCGAAAACGATTGGATCGCTCCACCAATTCGATCGATTCGATTCATTTTGATTCTCTGCATCGGAATAATTGTAAGGGCAAAGCCATGCTGCGCTCACACGTCAATGCTCAGCAGCTGACTGAACCAATAGGTTCCACTCTTATCGAGGATGACCTTTTCCTTTTCTGAAAGGATCAAACCCATGAAACCAATCCAAACACCTCAAAAAGCCGTCCAAGACATCCCCGACGGGAGCACGATCATGGTCGGTGGCTTCATGCACTGCGGGCATCCATTTGCGCTGATTGACGCATTGTTGCTCCAAGGCGCCAAAAACCTGACGCTCATCGTCAATGACATGGGATTTCCTGGAAAAGGCATTGGCAAACTTCTGGAGGCTGGACGCATTCGAAAAATCATTGCGACCCACATTGGTCTCAATCCACTCGTCGCCGAGAAATGGCACGCGGGCGAAATAGAGGTCGAGTTGATTCCTCAGGGAACCTTGGCCGAGCGCTGCCGCGCCCAAGGCGCAGGTCTGGGCGGCATTTTGACGCCAACGGGAATGAACACCGAGGTGGAGGATGGCAAACAAAAGGTGCTGGTGGATGGCAAAGAATACCTGCTCGAAAAGCCCTTGCATGCCGATTACGCCTTTGTCGTCGCCGATGTGGCTGATCGATTCGGAAACGCCATCATTTCGAAATCACGCAAGAATTGTAATATCGTCATGGCAATGGCCGCCGATAATACCATTCTGGAAACCAGACGAATCGTCGATGTTGGCGGCATCGATCCTGACATGGCCCACCTGTGCGGCGTATTCGTTCAATCGATGACGGAGGCAAACCAATGTTGACGGACAGCAAACTCAAACGAGAACGAATTTGCAAACGCATTGCCCAGGAGCTCGAGGACAATTCCCTGGTCAATCTCGGCATTGGTATGCCCACCCTCGTGGCCAATTACATCCCCAAAGACAAAACCATTCTTTTGCATTCTGAAAATGGTTTTACCGGGCTTATTCCCGCAGAGAATCACGACCACCCAGACATGGACATCGTCAATGCCGGAGGTGCCCCTGTCTCGATAGCCAAAGGTGGCGTGTTTTTCGATTCGCTTACCTCCTTCTCGATTATTCGAGGCGGCCATTTACACACGACGGTTTTGGGCGCCCTGGAGGTGGATCAAAAAGGCAATCTGGCAAACTATAAAATCCCCGGAAAAATGGTCCCAGGGATGGGCGGCGCCATGGATTTGGTCGTGGGCGCGCGCAAAGTCATCATTGCCATGGAGCACCTCAATAAAAAGGGCGAGAGCAAAATCCTGAAGAAATGCAGCCTGCCGCTGACCGCCAAAGGCGAAGTGGATCTGATCGTCACCGATCTCGCCGTCATGCGGGTGACGAGAGAGGGCCTCTTGCTCGAAGAGATAGCGATCGACACCACCGTCGAAGAGGTCAGAGCGCACACGGATGCCGATTTGATTGTTTCGGAAAATATGAAGGTGTTTGGATAGTAATGAAAAAAGAACTCTTTAGAGAAGATCTTCTCAGAGCTGTCCACGACGGCCTTTCCATTCTTCAGACAGCCAATGGAGATTGGATGTATTACAGCGTTTTCAAGAAAGAATGGGACTATTCATTCTGTTCGAGAAACGGGCGGCCACAGGGGGCCGCCCCTACGGAATCATTGATAGGCTGTGTCAATTATTTTTGAAACTGCTGTATTCGACGCGAGACATGTCGCCAGACGGAAAACCTCCATATTCAAACATGAAAGAATATGCACAATATAAATCGAAAGCCCCAAATCCAGAGGTCATCCAAAATCTACAGGACGAAGAGGATGTATGATGGCTTCTAGATCTTCGAGCGCTCAAAAACTTCTTTTTCCAGAATTCCCAGGTTCTGCCCAAGACTCGATACATCCCTTTCCATCGACGCGATACCAAGGCTCCAAAAAAAAGATTGCCGATTGGATTTGGGGGAATATCCGCGACCTTGAATTCACGACGATGCTCGATGCTTTTGGTGGAACGGGCTGTATTTCACACATGCTCAAATCTCATGGGAAATCGGTAACCTATAATGATCTCCTGACATTCAATCACATCATTGGCCATGCGCTCATCGAAAACAGCGACACCACACTGTCATCGGAAGACATCGATTTTTTGCTCAAAAAACATGAGCATGTCGTTTATCCAGATTTTATTCAAAAGACCTTTGAGAACATCTATTTTACTTCCGAAGAAAACATCTGGTTGGATAGAATAATCACGAATATCCAAGCACTCTTCGACAAAACAAAGCAAACATTGGCCCTGTTTGCGCTCTTTCAGGCATGTATCATCAAGCGTCCCTACAATCTCTTTCATCGCGCGAACCTCTATGTTCGGACAAATGATGCTGTCGAGCGCTCTTTTGGAAACAAGACGACCTGGGACAGGCCTTTCGAAGATCACTTTCGCGCCTTTGTAGAAGAAGCCAACACAGCCGTTTTCGATAATAGCCAACCCTGTCGCTCATTGAATCAAGACGCGCTAACCATCCCGAATGAATTCGATCTCATCTATATCGATCCACCCTATATTTCACAAAACGGCGTCGGGACGGACTATCTGGAATTCTATCATTTCCTGGAAGGCATCTCCCGATATGGAGAATGGCTGGGTTTGATTGATACAAAATACAAACATCGCCCCATCCGAAGCGAAATGAAAAACCCCTGGACCGATAAAAATCAGATAAAAAATAAATTCGATGAATTGTTCGATCACTTCAAAGATTCAATCCTGGTCGTTTCCTATCGAAAAGATGGAATTCCGAGCATCGAAACGCTGGAGAAGCTGATGAAGAAGCACAAGCGAGACGTGACGATTCGCGAGAGTGAAAATTACAAATACGTCCTGTCCAAAAAGACGACGCAAGAAGTGCTCTTGATTGGTTTTTGACCGCGCCCCGACGCTCCAAAACAAAGAGAAATCGCAATGCTCTACTCCCTCGCCATCTGCCTCATCGTCTTCCTGGGCATGCCCCTGTGGCTTCTCCATTCGAAGACGCGGCCTGGCTTCTTCGAGCGCTTCGGCTTCTATCGCGGCAAGACCTTTGCCGAGGGTTCGCCGCGCATCTGGCTACACGGCGCCTCTGCGGGCGATCTGCTCTCGCTCTCTCCGATGGTGACGCTCTTGCGCGAGCGCTTCCCGAACAGCGCCATCATCGTCTCGTGCATCACCGATTCGGGTCAGCAGATGGCACAGACACGGCTGAAGGGCATCGACGCGATCACGTTCGTGCCATGGGATCTGCCGCTTGCCACGCGGCGCGCCGTGAAGGCCATCCAGCCCGACCTCCTCGTGCTCGAATACACGGAGATCTGGCCCAACCTCATCCGTTCGGCCAAGAGGAGCGGTGCCAAGATCGCGCTGACCAATGGCCGCTTCTCGCCCAAGCACCTCAAGAGCTACCGCAGGCTCTTTGCGCTTGCGAACCACCCGCTGCGCCACATCGACCTCTTCCTGATGCGGGAGGAGGAGGAAGCCGAGCGCGCGCTGGCCCTGGGCGCCCCCAAGGAGCGCGTCATCGTGACAGGCAACACGAAGTTCGACGCGCTCGTCCCGCTCGTCGAGGATGAGGCTGCCAATGCCGCGCTCCGCGCTGCCTTCGACTTCCCGGATGCGGCTCCCATCTTCATCGCTGGCTCGACGCACGAGGGAGAGGAGCCACTCCTCATCGACGTCTTCCAGAAGCTCCTTCAACGCCACCCCGATCTGCGGCTCGTGATCGCCCCACGCTACCTCGAGCGTGCCTCGAAGGTCGCCGCGTGCGCCGAGGCTGCTGGCTTTGCGACGCGCCTGCGCAGCGCAGCCATCGATCCCTCCTCGAAGCGTGAGACGCGCGTAGCCGTGCTCGACACCATCGGCGAGCTCACACGCGCCTATTGCCTGGCCACCGTGGTGTTCGTGGGCGGATCGTTCACCAGCCGCGGCGGCCAGAACATCCTGGAGCCAGCAGCGCAGGGGCGTCCCGTCCTGTTTGGCCCGAACATGGACAACTTCAAAGACAGCGTCCGCCTGCTCGTGGGCCGTGGTGGCATTCAGGTGAAAGATCCAGAGCGCCTCTTCAGCGTGATCGATGAGCTGCTCTCCCAGGACAAGGCAGATGAGCTCAAGGCACTGGGCGAGTTGGCCTTTCGGACCGTCTCCTCGATTCGCGGCGCATCGAAGCGCAACGTCGAGCAGATGGCTTGGGTGCTGACGGGCGAGGGCAGCTTTGGCGATGCGCCGACGCTGACGCCGATGTGCGGGCGAGACAAACCTGGCCAAGCACAGCCATCCCAGGAGACGTGTGCGCCGTGACGACGACCACGAAGCTGACGACGACACCGCGCAAGATCCTTCTCATCCGCCTCTCGGCCCTGGGCGACGTTCTGCTCGCGACCCCAGCAGCGCGCCTGCTCGCCGAGCGCTTTCCATCCTCGCGCATCGATTGGCTCGTCGAGGCGCCCTACCTGCCACTCCTCATGGGCAACCCGCACGTCCAGCCCATTGCATATAACAAACGTGGCGCCGACAGCGGGCTTTCTGGGCTGCGTTCGCTCGAGCGGCGCATCGCGCACGAGGGCTACGACCTGGTCGTGGACCTCCAGAACAAGCCCAAGACCGCGCTTTGGCGCAGCGGCATCAGCGAGGCAGTCGTGTTTCGCAAGCGCACGTTCTTCCAGGGGCTCTGCTCGCTCTTTGGCAACGCGCTTTTGCCTGACCACGCCCACGCGACGGCGCTCTTCGTCGAAGCCCTCACGCCACTTGGCATCGAGGTCCCTCAAGCGCCCGAGGCGCTCTTCCCAGAGCTCCACCTCACCGATGCCATGCGCGAAGAGGCGAAAGACGTTGCCCCATCGTCCCGTATGCCCCATCGCCCGCTCGTCGGCATTGCGCCCGGAACACGCTGGGCCACGAAATGCTGGCCTATTCAGAGCTTTGCCACGCTCGCCAAATTCCTGAACGCGCGCGGCGCTGACCTGCTCCTCATCGGTGGACCTGATGACGCGGCAGCCTTCGCGGCCATCCGCGCGGCCTTGCCCCAGGGCGTCACCTGCCGCGACACTGCTTCTCTCTCGGTTGGTGGCCTGGCCGCAGCCATCGACCACTGCGCGCTCGTTGTGTCCGGCGACTCAGGCCCAGCACACATCGCCGCTGCGCTCGGCATCGCGACGCTCACCTTGTTCGGACCAACGAGCCCCAATCGCTGGGCACCTCGCGGACCGCGCGCGAGCCACCTCTGCCTTGGCCTGGCCTGCAGCCCGTGCTCGAACCACGGCGCACGCCAATGCCCGATCGGAACACATGCCTGCCTGACTGATCTTGGCGTGGAGATGGTGCTCGAACGCGCAGAAGCACTCCTCAACCTCTGAACATCTCCTGAACACCCACTGAACATCCAATCGCCCGTCGAGCGCGCTTCAAAACGCCCCACCATCATGCCCGCCCGCCAAACCTATGCCCTCTGCCTGGCCTACGATGGCCGCCCCTACCTGGGATTCCAGCCCCAGCTCGCCCTGCCGACAGTGGGCGGCGTCCTCCACTCGGCTCTGCGGCGCATCGGCATCGATGCCACACCCTTTGGCGCCTCCCGAACAGACGCCCGTGTCCAGGCCTGGGGACAGATTGCCTCGTTCCAGTCACGCCTCGACATCGATCCAATCACCCTGACCAATGAGCTGAACGAGGCGCTGCCTTCGACCGTCCACGTCCGCACATCTGTGCGCGCCCTCCCCTCTTTCCATGCGCACTGGTCCTCGACGGGAAAAATCTACCGCTACCGTCTTTTTTCCGAACAAAACGAACAGATCGATCCCTCTCGCCTCGACTTTGCGCTGCGCCTGCTCAGCACGCGAACTGACCTCTCGGCTTTCTCGGCTTCGCGTGAGCGGGACAAGGGAAAGATTCGAACCATTGCCTTTGCGCGCCTGCTCGAAAACACACCCGACTCAGGCCTTCTCATCGAGTTCGAAGGTGTGGGTTTTGGGCGCTACCAAATCCGAAACATGATCGCCGCAGCGCTGGCCATGGGACAAGGCCACATCGGCCCCGACGCCCTTCTCTCGATGGCTCAAGGCACGCGCAAACACCCTTTTCGCGCTGCTGCCGAAGGCCTGTGCCTCTGGAAAGTGCTCTATCCCGACGCGTTGAACCCTTTTGGATTCAGAACAAAACCAAGCCAGTTCGAGCCAGCATTTTTGGAACGATTCGCCACCAAGGAAGAATGCGCGAGCGGCACATGGCGTTGAGAGTTGGCCAATAAAAAAACCGGAACCAACGGCGAGGTCGGCTCCGGTTCTTCTGCGACTGACGGGCATAACAAGATTCGAACTTGTGGCCTTTGGCTTCGGAGGCCAACGCTCTATCCAGCTGAGCTATATGCCCCAAAAAAACGCGTGGCCCTTTAGTTGAGTCTCTCTTGAAGTGCAACAGGAATTTTCAATTTAGTCAGTTAATACACGGATAAACAAACCCCCGATGTCAAAAGGCACCGGGGGTTTGTTTTATTATTCAATTTCTGGATCCTCTTCTCCTGGATCTTCCTCTCCGGCATCGAGCTCCTCTTCGCCCGCGTCTTCTCCTGGATCCTCGCCTCCGGCATCGGGCTCCTCTTCGCCCGCGTCTTCTCCTGGATCTTCCCCACCGGCATCGGGCTCCTCTTCGCCCGCGTCTTCTCCTGGATCTTCCCCACCAGCATCGGGCTCCTCTTCGCCCGCGTCTTCTCCTGGATCTTCCCCACCAGCATCGGGCTCCTCTTCGCCCGCGTCTGGGGCTAGTTCAGACGCAAAGATCGCAAAAACAATTTGGTCTACATCCATTGTGACGACACAACTATAAACATCATCTCCTTCAGCGTTCCATCCAGTCCCAGGGCATCCCGCGCCTCCTATTGGCGCAGCACCAGTATTTGATGCGGTGGCACAGATAGAAACAGTTGTATCGGTTAAATAATTATGTGGACCGGAGGTCACTGCATTATCATCTGCTTCCACGCTCGCAGGACAAGCACTTAAAACGCCATTAGTGATGGAACCAATGTTCAATGTATTTTCAACAGCTGGCTCGCGACTAATAGTAGCCGTCACTGTCGTATTCGATGAGATACTATCAACTCTGCATTGATAGATATTGGCAGAGATCTCTTGCCACACACCGCCAAGGCATCCAGTTGCCTCTAGACTCCAGCCTGGATCGATGGTGACCTGAACACAGTGGCTCGAACCTGAGTCAACAGGCATCGGAGCTCCTGGAGATTGCATGTCGCCTGCATCAAGCTCTTCAATAGGAGCTGGACAACTCTCAGCCGAATAACCCAATTCGGCATGTTCTCCTACCATGGCTATGGTGAGCACAGGTTTCCTGGTGAATATGGCGTAGACATAATAGGATGTTGGTCCATTCACTGTCACATCACAACTGTAAGGCGATGAGCTCCCGGTCCAAGCCTGAGTAGCACAGGTATAGCTATTATTGCTCGTCAGGAATTCATAGTCATCACCATTACTTGCCGTAAATCCAACCAGTGTCGTCGAGGGCAGATATTCTGCCGCAGGAAGTGAACCAAGGCTGGAGGCCAAGATTCCATCATTGGTAGGATCAACTGGTAATTTCATCGCTGTTATATTTGGTTTCTGCGTAAAAATAATGGAGACAGTCTTATTTGAATCCATCGTCAATTCACATCTTTGCACCGTTTCTGATACCGTTCTGGTTCCAGGGCAAGTGAGATACGCTACTCCAGCGAACTCATAAGAGCTCGGGGGATCGAAATGAACACAGACTTTTGTATTCTTCGAATATGTTGGAGCGCATCCACCTCGTGCCGCATTGCAAGGATCATCGGCATCCGTGGAACATTGTACTGAGGTCCCTACTTCTGGCAGCGCAGAAGTCGTGAGCGTATAATTATTCGGTGTGGCATTCACTCTTGCATTCGTGTTTGCCGACGGCATTTCAAAGAGGCAAAGGGTATTATTCGAGAGATTTAACAAGGAGACATCGCATGTAGCTCCTCCAGTTAAAATCCATTCTATCGTATTATTGCCTGGAGTAACGCCAAGGATGACTTGAGCCCCTCCTTCAATCTGATCATTCTGGAGAGGTTTGGTTACTCCATTGATGGTCATATTAGTGTTCCATGTGACACCTTCAGGAGGAGGAGATGTCACCGTCAATAGATATTTCTGTTTTACCGTCACATTGATCGTGACCGGTGACGACGGCATGGTGAATAGACAAGATGTTTTGTCCTGGGAGAGGTGATCACATGTAATCCCCGTCCACCCCGTTATCGTATTATCGTCTGGATTTACGCTAACAAGAACTTTGGCTCCAGCCGAGATGGGGCCATCTTCACGAGGCAGCGTCATTCCATTGACCGTCATATTTGAGTTCCAAGAGACACCTTCTGGAGGAGTACCAAACGCCAATCGTGCAGGGATATGAGAATAGGTAATTTCACCGTAAGTTTCTG
>JAISIF010000006.1 GCA_031262165.1 Myxococcales bacterium
AAGTGGTAAGGCAAGGGTCTGCAAAATCCTCACTCCCCGGTTCAAATCCGGGCGGCGCCTCTCGATGACCGAAAGCCGAGTTTCCAAAAGGGAAGCTCGGCTTTTTTCGTGTTTGCCAATGCGATCTCCCCCTCTTGAGCCAGGGGGGCTTTTCAAGGCATGGAGGCGCGCTTTTCTGAAGGCCGGGGAGGTCAACGTGATCGAAGAGATGAAAATTGGAGCGCGCCGTGGAGCCTGAAAAAGTGCAGCGCAAGGTGGTCCTCTATGAGCTGGGCTTCGGGACCTTCATCTTTTCCGTGATCGGGTGCGTGCTGGGCCTCATCTTCCTCATCGTCGGGGACGACGGCATCAACTTCTTCTTGAACTGCTGCGGCATTGGCTCGTTGGTCGGGATGGGCATCGATGGAGTGCGCCTGAAATATCTCGGCAGTTCGTTTCGGCTTTTCCCTGCCGCCGAGGCGCACTCCGAGCCTGATCTCTTCGAGGACAAGATCCACGAGCCAGGCGACTTTGGCGAACGCACCGCGCCTCCGAAGGCCGAGGTCAGGAGCAGCGCCAGCAACTCGCCACCGCGCTCGGCGCGCGCCGCGGCCATGGGTGCAGACGATGGCTTCCACGACATCCCCACGCCCATTCCGTCCAGACCGCAACCCCAGCAGCAGCAACAGTATCAGTATCAATACGCGCCACCTCCGCCTCGTTCGCCGCCACGCAGCGCTTCTTCGACCGGAGCAGCGGCGTCCTCCGCGGCCGCATGGCGCCAGCAGACACACCAGGAGAAGCGTCGCCGCTTTGCCGCGTGTTTCGCGCGCGCCTTCATCTTCGTGGGCCGCGCCGACGGTGTGACGCGCCCCTCGGAGATGGCCGTCGTGGATCGCTTCTTCACGCAGAAGCTCGGCTTCCGCGCGAGCGACGAGCCGCTGCTCGACAGCGTCCTGACCGAGGTCGAGCGGAACCCCGGGACGATCGACGCGCTGTGCGCCGACATCCGGCGCGAGCTCAACCGCGGCGAGATCCTCACGCTCTTCAATGGCCTCTACGACATCGCCACCGTCGACGGCGATCTGGCCAAGAGCGAGATCGCCATCATCGCGCAGCTGGCCTCCAGGCTCGGGGTGACGGACGCCGAGCTGCGCCAGATCCGCGCCCTCTTCGTCCCCGAGGCGCCACAGCACTACGCGCTCCTGGGCCTCATGCCCGAGGCGAGCGTGAGCGAGATCAAGTCGGCCTTCCACCGCGCCGTCCTCGAAAATCACCCGGACCGTGTGTCCCACCTGGGAGAGCAGGCCGCCCGCATGGCCACCCAGCGCTTCATCGAAGTGCAGAAGGCCTACGACGCGATTCGCCAGGAGCGGGGATTCTGAGATTCGAGCTCCAAGCCCATTTCGATGCTCCGATCGAATCGATCTCGCAGGAGCGATTACCAATCGCCTGTCTTTGAAAATGTTTGATTCGATTGTTTTGGATAATGACGAAGCGCTGGTCGTCCGCCGTCGAAAATGACCTGTCGCCTCGATATGGCCGACCGGCTTACGGGCGATTCATGATCGTCCCTCGCAATTGCCGATATTGTATGGACGATTTCATTCTGATTGTTCGATCCAAGGCGGAATTATTCCCCTCAAATCATTTGTTTTCTCTTTGTTTTCAAAACCTCGCTGTGCTAGGGGCCCGCTGCTTTTTTCCTGAATGAAGTGGCCCCTCACGAGCGTGAAACGGGCACTGCGATAAGGTTGAAAAAGCATCGGCCAAAGCTGCCCTCACGTGACGGTGTGACTGGCCCTGACTTTTGTTTTGACGATTTCGATTTCAATGATGAGGACCTGCAATTGGACAACGACGACATCAAGCCGACCCTAGAACAGAACGTCGAGGGCAAAACGCTCCAGACGCCGGACGCCGAACCCGCGCAGCCGACGCCAATGCCCCCCAACGCTGGCACCGATTACAGCGCGGCGAATATCACCGTGCTCGAAGGCCTGGAGGCCGTGCGCAAGCGGCCTGGCATGTATATCGGTCCGCCCGACGAGACAGGTCTGCACCAGCTCGTCTGGGAGGTGATCGACAACTCGGTGGACGAGGCGCTGGCAGGGTTTTGCGCGCACATCGAGGTCACCATCCACGCCGACGAGTCGATCTCCATCTGCGACAATGGCCGCGGTATCCCGACAGAGATGCACCCGACCGAGAATCGGCCCACGCCCGAAGTCGTCCTGACAGTGCTCCACGCGGGCGGCAAGTTCGACAACGATGCCTACGCTGTCTCGGCAGGTCTGCACGGCGTCGGCGTCTCGTGCGTCAATGCGCTCTCCGATTCGCTCACCGTCGAGATCTTTCGCAAGGGGCAGCACTTCTCACAGCGCTACTCCAAGGGCGTTCCGCTCGAAGAGTTTCACGTCGTCGAACCGACTGACAGGCGCGGCACGACCATCCACTTCAAGCCCGATCCGCTCATCTTCGGGGATCGCGTCTTCAACTTCGAGGTCCTCGCCCAGCGCCTGCGCCAGCTCGCCTTCCTCAACGCTGGCCTGAGCATCACGCTGAACGACGAACGCATCGGCAAGACGAGCGTGTTCCACTACGAGGGCGGCATCCGCGAGTTCATCACCCACCTCAACAAGAACCGAACGGTCCTCAACCCAGAGCCCATCTACTTCTGTGCCGAGGTCGAGCGCGTCCACGTCGAAGTCGCGATGCAATACAACGACAGCTACGACGAGAAGATCTTCTGCTTTGGCAACAACACCTACAACGACGAAGGCGGCAAGCACCTGGAGGGCTTCAAGGCTGGCCTCACGCGCACCATCAACGCCTACGCAACGCAGAATTCGCTCTGGAAAGAGCTGAAGGACGCCATGCCCACGGGCGACGATGCCCGCGAAGGACTCGTTGCCGTCATCTCGGTCAAGATGCCCAACCCGGCATTCGACAGCCAGCCCAAGCACAAGCTCATCAACCCAGAGGTGCGCGGCATCGTCGAGGGCATCGTCGGCGACAAGCTGGCGACCTTCCTCGGAGAGAACCCAGCCGTGGCCAAGCGCATCGCGACCAAGGTGGGCGAGGCAGCGCGGGCACGCATCGCGGCGCGCAAGGCCAAAGAGCTCGTTCGGCGCAAGGGCGCACTCGACTCGGCATCGCTGCCCGGCAAGCTTGCCGACTGCCAAGAGCGCGATCCATCCAAGTGCGAGATCTACATCGTCGAGGGTGACTCGGCCGGTGGCTCGGCCAAGCAGGGTCGCGATCGGCGCTTCCAGGCCATCCTGCCACTGCGCGGCAAGATCCTGAACGTCGAGAAGGCGCGCTTCGACAAGATGATCTCCTCGGACACGGTCTCGATCATCATCACCGCGCTCGGCACGGGCATTGGTCGCAACATGCGCGAGGATGCCGACGGCAAGGAGAGCGGCGGCTTCAATCCGGACAAGGCGCGCTACCACCGCATCATCCTCATGACCGACGCCGACGTGGATGGTGCGCACATTCGCACGCTGCTTCTCACGTTCTTCTATCGGCACATGCCCGAGCTCGTGGAGCGCGGCTACGTCTACATCGCCCAACCACCGCTCTACAAAGTGACGCGCGGCAAGCGTGAGACCTACCTGAAGGACGAGGCGGCCTATACCGACTACCTGCTCGATGGCTGCGTCCAGCGCTGCCAAATCCAGATCGATGGCACTCAGACGCTCTCTGGTGACGCGCTCGCCAGCTTCCTCAAGCAGATCATCCGCTATCAGCAGCTCCTCGACTTTTTGGCGCGGCGCAGCGATCCGCGCGTGGTCGATGCGCTCGTCCAGGGGGCTCTGCTCGACGCAACGACGTTCGATCTGACCGATGAGGCGGCGGTTGTCTCGCTGATCGACAAGGCCATCGACTATGCCAAGAAGTTCGAGCCTGAGCTCATTCGGCCATTGGAGATGCCGCTGCGTGTGATCGATTCGCAGACGGGCAAGACGACGCTCGTGTTCCGCACGCACCTGGCTGGCATCCATCACGAGACGCGCCTGGACGAAGCATTCTTGGCCACACCAGAGCTTGGCGAACTCTCGAGCCTGATGCGCGCTTTGCGCGAACGTGGCCTAGCTGCCTACACGCTCATCACCGGCGAGATGCGCCAGGATTTTGGCACGCTGCAATCGCTCTACGCGGCGGTGAAGGCTTCTGCCGAGAAAGGCCAGCAGATCCAGCGCTACAAAGGCCTTGGCGAGATGAACCCAGAGCAGCTCTGGGACACGACGATGAACCCAGCCACCCGCACGCTGCTCCAGGTCAAGGTCGAGGACGCGATGGAGGCCGACGCCATCTTCACGGTGCTCATGGGCGATCAGGTCGAACCACGCCGCGAGTTCATCGAGAAGAATGCGCTGGAAGTGCAGAATTTGGATATTTGATGAGTGATGCGCGGGGAATTATTGATTGAAAGAATGAAACACAAGCAGAGGCCCGATGAATCGTGCCTCTGTTTCTTTTTGATTGCTTCCTTTGATCATTGAAAGGACGTCATCTCATGTCCATTTTTCAAACCGCTGTTCTGAACAAATATCTCGCGGGAATAGCCGATGAAACAAAAGACGCTTATGTGCGATTCAAGGCTCATTTCGGAAATCCCCAGATTCAGGCAACGCTCCGTGAAATTAAAGAAGAGGAGTATCAAGAAGGATTTCTGCGCGATTTATTTGTGAATGTTCTTGGATACACGCTCAAACCAAACGCCGAGTTCAATTTATTATTAGAAAAGAAAAACGAGACGGATTCGAAAAAAACCGATGGCGCCATTGTCAAAAGCAATGGAACTGATGTCGTCGGCGTCATCGAGCTCAAAGATCACAAGACGATAGATCTTTCCAAGGTCGAAGATCAGGCGTTCGGCTATAAAAACAGTCATCGAAACGCGGTCTATGTCATCATTTCAAATTTCGAGAAATTGCGTTTCTATATTGAAAACAAAGTTGATTTTGAAGAATTCAATCTGTTCACGCTGGATGAGAAGGCATTTCAAAAGCTCTGGCTCTGCCTGTCGTGGAACTCAATCTCCAAAGATTTGCCAAGGAAGATAAAGTCTGATTCTTCATTCAAGGAAGAAGAAATTACCAAAGAGTTCTATAAAGACTATTCTGAATTCAAACGAGATTTGTTTTTTAGTTTGTTAAAAAATAATCCTCAACGCGACCGACTGGCTTTGTTCAAGAATTCCCAGAAATTGCTCGATCGGCTTCTTTTTATTTTTTTCGCCCAAGGACGAGGTCTTCTTCCACCAAACGCTATCAATGACATTGTCATCAAACATTGGAAGATACGTAAATTATGGGAAAAGCATTTGACGCTCTATAGTAGTCTGGTTATCTTTTTCGATTGGTTAGATCGAGGAAATCCCGATTCGGAAATCAATCATTATAATGGCGGACTCTTTAAGAAAGATGAAATAATTGATTCCTTGAAAATCGACGACAGCTTTTTTGAAAAATGGTTGATCAAATTCAGCGGTTACGATTTCGAAAGCGACGTTGATATTAACATTCTTGGACACATCTTCGAGCATTCGTTGACCGAGATCGAAGAAATAGAGAAAACGATCAAAAATGG
>JAISIF010000199.1 GCA_031262165.1 Myxococcales bacterium
TTGGCCAATGCGGAATTGGTAGTAGCCCTTGGTTCGATAGCGCTGACGCAGCGCGTCGATGCCCTGCTTGAGTCGGTCGAGATCCAGGACATCGCCAAGCGCCAGGCCGAGCGCCGAGAAGAGTTCGGCGTCGGAGAGTCCCGGGCGGCCGGCAAAGGAGATGTCCTGGATCTTCGACGGCGCGCCCTCGTCGATCGAGATGACGAGGCGCTCCGCCCCATCGGGAGCGCTCGTCAGCTCGTGGCGCACGGCGAGCTGGTTGTGGCCGATGCGAGCGTAGGTGGCCTGGAGGTCCTGGACGAGGAGATCGAGGTTTTCGGGGAAGTATTCGAAGCGGTCCTCGATCAGCCTCGTGGCCTTGCGCAGCTGGGCCTCGCTCAGGCGCGCGTTGCCCTGGAAGACGATCTGATCCGCGGCGATGAAGTGGCGCGGCACGAGCTCGAAGATGAGCTCGACGCTGCCATCGGCGTGTTGCCGCTCGAGGGCTCGCACGTCGGAGACTTTGCCGGTCGCGAAGATGAGGCCGATGGTGCGCTGCACCTCGCGCCGCGTCAGGCGATCGCCCGGCTGGATCGACACGAGCTCGGCCAGGCCATCGGCGCGGAAGCTCTCGGGGAAGCTGAGCTCGACCGAGGCCACGACAGGATGCTGCTCCAGTCTCAGACGACGCGGCGCCGTCGCCGCCGTAGCTGGCGCCGTCGTCACCGTCACTGTCGCCGTCGGCGCTTCGGCGCTCTCGTCGGCCCAGGCCGTCGTGGCACACGAGAGGAGGGCGCACAGGAAGGCGCGGAAGGCAGGACGGGCAGTCATCGGAGGCGGGGCGAAGAGCCGAAGTTCAGGCGGATTTCAAGAGGGGATGGAGCGGATGTGAGGTGGTCGGGTTCTCTGTTTCGACCAGGGATGATGCGTGTCTTGACGTAGGGGCACGGCGTGCCGTGCCCAGCGGCCCTCATTCGGCAAACCACGACGGGAACGGCACGCCGTGCCCCTACGTCCGACATGCCGCGCGACGATGGCGGCAATGGAGGCGCCTCACCTCAGCTCCCAGCGCAGCTTCAGATCGAGGCCGATGTCGCCCAGCGAGAGCTCGGTGCCCTCGTCGCTCCACTGCATCTGGGTCGAGAGGTGGCGGTTCACGCGGTATTCGAGGTGCGCCTGGCGGCCTTTGTTCGAGAGAACGGGCTGGGTGAGGCGCAGGCTCAGATCATCGGTCAGCAGCTTGGACTCGAACTGCGCCATTGGCTCGACCATGCCGCTCACCTCCGAATACTGGGTCGCGAACTGGATGTTGAAGTCGCGGAAGAAGGCGTTGGTCGGCATGAAGCGCTTCACCTGCTTGTCGAGCCCAGAGAGGTTGAGCAGCGTCTCGCCGATGAGGCCCACGCCCACGCTGGTGGAGTTGGCCATCTCGGTCTCGCGCGTGGTGAAGCCGAGGGTCAAGAGCAGCAGCAGATCGGCCTGGTCCAGCTCGGGTTCACTCGACAGCGTGAGCTCGGGCTCGTCGAGCGAGCCGAGCAGGCGCAGGAAGACGCGGTAGTCGCGCAGAGAGGTCTCGCCATGCACGTCGAGGATCGCGGCGATCCGGTCGCGGTCAGTGAAGTCGAGCGTGGCGCGCGTCAGCTCGAACTCGTTGCCGCGGAAGAAGACCTTGCCCAGATCCTCGACGCGGACCGTGCCGATGGCGCCCAGGTTCAGGTTGTTGCCCACCACCTGGAGATCGCCGCCCAGGCGCGCCTTGATCACGTTGTTGTCGAGCCAGACGTCGTTGCCCAGATGCACGCCCAGATCGAAGCGCAGCCACGCCTTCTCCTGCCCGCCGGAGCGAATGAAGTCGGGCGTGCGCTTGCCAAGACGCATGAGCAGCGACTTGAGGTCGAAGTCGATGTCGCGTTGGTAGCGGACGTTCGAGACGCTGAGGCCGCCATCGACCGCGAAGGACGATAGGTCGCCATTCAATCGCAGATTGCCCGACAGGGTGGAGGGGAGCCACGAGGGATACTGGAACTGCGCACCGTCGAACGCGAGTGCCAGATCGAAGTGCTTCAGGTCGAAGATTCCGTCGAACGTGAGCGCGCCGTTCAGGCTCAGGCGGCCATCGTTCATGCCGCCCTCGATGCCGTCCAGGTAGAGCTTGTTCTGCGAGAACGTGACGGTGCCGCGCAGATCCTGGGCGTTCACGGGCAGATCGCGCAGCGTCCCGCGCACGCCGCGCAGGTGCATCGTGCCCAGGATGGTCGGCGCCTGAAGCGTGCCAGCCAGGCTCAAGCCCGCCTGGATCGGGCCAGCCGTCTGTTTGACGCTCGGGAAAAAGGCCTCGGCAAAGCGCGCGTCGAACTGAGCGTCGATGGAGCCGTCGAGCTGGCCTTGGTCAGATAGATAGACCGTGCCGTTCAGTCGAAAGTCGTCCGAGCCGCGCAGCGCGAAGGCCGGGATAGCGACGGCGCTGCCATCGAACGTCGCCTGGAACGGCGCCGTGGACCAGACGCGCAGGCGCGCTTTGGCCAGCTGCAGCGACTCGACGTCGATCGTGCCGCGCGTGCGCTCCAGCGCATCCACCGTGCCCGTGGCTCTGACCGACGCCTTGAGCGCGCCGTCGAAGCCCAGGTCTTGGGGCAGATAGCGGCCCAGCTGTCGGGTCGAAAGCCTGACGTCCACGGCAAAGGGGAGGGCGCCCTCCGTGGCCATGCGCCCCTCGATGTGCAGCGCCTCGCCGAGCGGCCCGCGCAGCCAGAGGACGCCCTGATCCATCCCGACATCGAGCGGCCCATCGCCGAGCGTGACGCCCAGCACCGAGACGCCGGTCAGCTCGGCCTCACCGAGCATTCGCACGTCGTCGAATGGGCCGAAAAGGCGCGCGGTCAGGGTCATGGCGCCGCTCGCGTCCAGGAATTCACCCTGGGGTTTGGAGAGCTCGAAGACCGAGAGTGCGGGCGCGTGGATATGGAAGTCGAGCCCTTCGCTCAGCCGGATCTCGCCCGTCATGCTCGCCTGGCCGACAGGCCCGTCGATGTCGAAGCGATCGATGGCCACGATCTCACCGTCCTGCGTCCTGAAGTCGAACACGCCCGCGCCTGCCGCTCGACCGTAATAGACGAGGTCGTCGAGCTCGACGTGGACTCGGCTGTCTGGCTTGAGCAGCTCGCCCTGCACGCGAGCCGTGCCTCGCAGACGCGCCTCGGCGCGGTCGCGCACGAAGTCGAAGATCCAGTGCGTCTTGCCGATCATGGTCACGAGGTCGGAGAGCCAGGCATCTTCGAAGTGGCCTTGGCCGCGCCCCTCTGGCGCCTTGCCCCGGAAGTCGAGCTCGCCAGAGGCCTCGAAGCGCGAGCGGCCGCGCTGGAGCTGGATGCTGGGGAAGGCGAGCACGAGGTCCGCGAAGCGCACGTCGATGCGCGCCGTCCCAAAGTCGAGGTCGTGGAAGCGCAGGCGCTGCCCTTCGACGCGGCCATCGATGGCGATCTCGCTGTAGGGGCCCTGGATCTGGGCCTGGCCTTCGACCACGCCGCTCCAGGGGATTTGAACGATGTGGCCCAGGTCGGAGAGGTCGAGGTGGTGGATCTGGACGCCGATGTCGAGGCCGCGCGCCACGTCGAAGAAGAGCTGGGCGTCCACCGTCAGGTGCGAGGCCGCGGTCGTCAGCTCCGCGTTGGACAGGTGCGCGCGCTGCGGCGTGAAGTCCACGTCCATCTCGAGGAGCGCGGGCTTGAGCTCCAGCATGGCCTGGCGGCCGCGCTCGTCCCAGCCTCGGTCGAAGACCTTGAATCCCTGAACGTCGAGGCGAGCCTTGCCCGCGAGATGGAAGGGCAGGAGCGTGCCCTTGACTTCGACCGGGCCGCTCGCGCGGAAGTCGGGCCAGGCCTGATCGATCGTCAGCATGTCGAGCAGGCGACCGAAGCCGATCTGGTCGAGCTGCACGCGCGCTTGGGTGGGCAAGCCCTCGGTCAGACCGATCTCGGCGGTGAGGCGCGCCTGCTGTGCGCCGACGTGGAGGTCGAGGCGCTCGACCGTCACCTTCTCGTGCTCCAGGCGCGCGGCCAGGTAGGCGTCGCCGATCTCGAAGCCAGCGATGCCCGCCTGTATCAGCGAGAGGTCGCCCTCGATGGTCGGCGCGTCGAGCGTCCCTTCCAGGCGCGCGCTCAGCGAGGCGTGGCCTTTCATCGCCAGCGCTGCGTCCGGGAGCAGCATCGCGTCGATGAGGTTGAGCGGCGCGGAGACCTGGAGCAGCGCGTTGGCCTGCGGCGTCTCACACAGCTGTTGCAGCGCGCCGCGCACGAAGAGTGAGAAGTCGCCTGCCGAGAGCTCGGCGTGGGCGATGGTCAGCTCGTCGGCATCCAGGTCGAGTGCAGCCGAGAGCCTGAGCCGCGCGATGGGCAGCACCGTGGTCGGGCCGTTGCGCAGCGTGCCCGCGCCCGCCGAGAGCTTGAGGGTGTGGCTCGATCTGCTGGAGTAGGCGCTCAGCTCGATGGCCGACAGCTCGACACCGCGACCCTCGGGCAGGTGTAGGGCAAAGCGGGCGTCTTCGAGCGTGAGCTGTCCGACGCGGAAGCGATCGAGCGGCGTGAGGGCGCAGGCAGCCGACGTGGCCGCGGCCTGCTCCGCTCCACGCTCTAGGGCGCTCGGGTCGAGGGTGAGGGCCACTTCGAGGCCAGAGACCTTCACGTGGCCGAGGCGGACGCGCCGGGCCAAGAGCTCTGGCCTGAGGACCTGGAGCTGGATGCGGCTGGCCGCCAGGCGGAGGCTGGGGTTGCCTGGCAAATCGATCGCCAGTTCCGTGACGCGCACCTCAGACTCCCAGGGGTCGAAGGCACACTGGCCGAAGGAGATGCGCATCTCGCCCAGCCCCCCAGAGCTCGCCTTTTCGCGGACGGTCTCGCAGATCCAGTCACCGACCGGCTCTGAGCGCAAAAAGCGCAACAGGGCGGCACACGTCAGCAGGAAGACGAGCAGCGCGATGCGCCAGCTGTGGCTCTTCTTCATCGCGTGCGTCTCGTCGGTGGAGGCGTCGTGGAAGGCGATGCCCAGGAGAGCAAGCGCTCAACCCTCCAGGAGGCGGTCGAGGAAGCGATCGACCGCAGTGAGATCGCCGATGGAGAGTGGGCGCTCCTCGGTCCCGACGCGCGCGGCGATCCGTTCGATCATGGCCGCGTCGATGTTGGCGCGGCTCTGGCGCGCTGCCTCGATCAGGGCCGCGTCGCACAGGAGGTTGAGTCGGCGCGGGACGCCTCCCGAGTGCCGGTGGAGCGCCTCGATCGCCTCTGGCGCAAAGGGTTGTGCCGACGCGTCGGCACGCGCCATTCGGTGCTGGACATAGGTGGCCACGCTCGCGGGGCTCAGGGGCGAGAGGCGATGGAGGATTGGTCGATCGAGCCCGAGGCCGCGCGTCAGCTTCTCTTCGCAGCCAGCCAGGCCAACGAGGAGGAGCGAGAGGCGTGGCAGCGCTCCGAGCAGCGCGAGGGTCTCGGGCACTTCGAGCATCTGCGCCTCATCCACGATGAGAGCGGGGCGCTTGCCCAGACTGGCGATCGCGTCGAGTCGCTGGGCGAGGCGCGCGAAGAGCTCGTCGGCGGTGCTCTCTCTCGGCGCGTTCACGCCATCGGAGAGCAGGGCACAGAGGCGGCGCAGGAGCCCGCGCGGCGTCAGGGCAGCGTTGGGCACGAGGAGGTGGAAGGCCTGCCACCTGTCGGAGTCGAGCGCCTGGCCACAGTGTCGGGCGAGCAGCGTCTTGCCCATCCCTGGGTCGGCGGTCAGGAGGCAGCGGCCTGGCGCGGCGTCGAGCGCCGCCAGGCAGGCCTCGATGGCGGCCGTGTGCTCTGGACACGCGCAGAAGAAGCGCGGGTCGGGCAGGTTGGAGAAGGGTTCTTCGACGAGATGAAAGAACGCCAGATGAGTCGTCATTGTTCGGAGCTCTCGGAGTGGCTGGAGGCCAACGATGCATTTTTTGTAGGGGCACGGCGTGCCATGCCCAACGAACGCCTTTTCGACACAGACACGACGGGCACGGCGCGCCGTGCCCCTACAACTCATTTCACGATATCGAAAACAGGGATCGCTCGCCCCAGGGACTTATCCCTTCATGAGGATCGAGAACCGCGAAGGACGGGGAGTGTCAGACGAGGCACGAGGCGGGAGCTTCCAGGCGGAAGTGAAGAGTGAAGCAACGAAGACTGGCCTTTCACGGACAAGCGAGGCGAGGGGATGATTGAGGGAGGAGTCCTAAATCAGCCCATGACCGCGCGGAGCCTGGCGATCCTGTCCGTGACATCGCGGTAGGTGGCGTCGAACTGCTCGACGCGCTGAAACTCTTCCAGCGCCTCGGAAGAGCGGTCTTGCAGCTCATAGAGCGAGGCCAATTCGAAGCGCAGGGCCGACTCCAGGGCCGGGGTCAGCGCGGAGGTGACAAAGCCTTCGCGGAGCGCTTGCTCTGCCTGGCTGAAGCGGCCCTGGGCGATCTGACAGAGCGCGATCATGGTCAGGCAGTCGAGCTCCCGGGGCAGTCCGCGCGCGGCCTGCATGGCCTGGTGGAACTCGCTGATCGCGTCATCGAACAGGCCCATCTCGCGATAGCTCAGGCCCAGGTCGTAGCGAGTCTCGATGTCCTCGGGCTGGACGATCTGATCGATGCCCTTTTTGAATTCGCTGAAGATGTCCGCGAACGAGGACTGCGTGTCGAGGCTGTCCTGAGGCGTGCTCCAGGCGCTCTGCAACCGGAAGCCATCCTCGTCGTCGAAGAGGATGTCGGTCGAGAGATCCAGCTGCCCCAGCGCCGCGTCCGCCTCGCCATCGGCCACTGCCCCGCCAGAGGCATCTTGCCGCTCGGCGTGAAACTGTTCGTGCGCTTGGAGCAGATCGAACATCAGCTGCACGCGATCCGAGCTGGGGTAGGCGATGTTCGCGGTCGTGAGCACTTCGCGCGCTTCACTCAAGTCGCCCTGGTTGATGAAGAAGGCTGCCTCGTCGAGGACCTCGTCGAGCGCCGCCTCCACCTCCATGTCCAGCGCTGGCAGCGCGGACTGTTCGAGTGACTCTCGACTGCTCGAAGGGCTCCCATCGATGGCGTCGTCAGGGATGGCGTCGGGCGCCTCGTCGAGGACCTCATCGAGCGCCGCCTCCACGTCCACGTCCATGTCCAGCGCTGGCTGTTCGGGCGGTTCTTCGCTCGGAACGCCTCCATCGATGGGCACAGGCGCCTCGTCGAAGACCACGTCCAGTGAGGCTGCCAGGTCCAGCTCGGCGTCGGCCTCTGGAGAGGTATCGAGCTCTGGCGCGATGGCGATCTCGCCGAGCAAGGGTGGGCAAGGCTGAATCGGCGACGATGGCTCGGCAGGTGGCTCGCTCGGCGGCGCTTCGGGTTGAGCGGATCCTGGCGCTGCCATCTCGGGTGCCGCGCCCGCCAACTCGACGGCCGTCAGGCGCTCCTCTCTCTCGCTCTCGATGGGAGTTGGATCGGCGTCGCCCGCGCTGGGCACTTCGAGCTTGCCGAGCGCTTCATGCTCGCCGCTGCCCTCGCTCTCATCGATGAGATCTCCCCAGTCGAAGATGCCGCTGCCTGGAAAGTCCTCGGGCAGGAGCGGCTCTTCGACGACAGGCTTCTGTGCCTGAAACGCGACTTCGCTCTCACCCATGTCCTCCTCACCCAGCGACTCCCAGTCGATCTCTTCGTCGGGCAAGTAGTCCGAAAAGCGATCGAGCATGGCAGACGAGGGCGCGGACGCAGGGGTGGACGGCGTTCTCTCGAAGATCTTGGGAAAGCCCGGAGGCATGGGAGGCCAGGCGTGGAGGCCGTCGATGTCCTCTTGGGCAGGCATGCCGACCTTGGTGAGCTTGGCCTTCAGATCGCTCGGCAGGGGCGCGCCCGTGTCCAGCGACGCGAGGATGGCTGGCAGGGCTGGGCTTTCGGAATCGATCTCTCGAAGCTTGTCGAAGGCAGCGCGCGCGCGGCTCTCGTCCTGGGCGCCGAGGCTCAGGCGGATCACGTCGATCAGGTGGCCACAGGCCGCCTTGTCGTCCTTGCGCAGCAGGTGAACCTTGACCGCCTTGTCATGCGCGTCGATCGAGTCCGGGTTCTGTTCGAAGAGCTTGCTCAGGTGGTCACGCGCTTTGTCGAGGAGGCCGTATTTCAGATAGATGTCGGTTTCGTTGAGCAGGCGCGTCAGGTTCGTTGGGGGGGCGATCCCAGGAGACCAGGCTGTCGTGACCGCGACCGGAGGTGGTGGCGTTGGCGCCGGAGGCGGCGTGGCTGGCGCGACCTCGGGCTCGGCGGCCGCCTTGCCGTGGCTCAGATGCTGGAGGGCCAAGGGATCGTTGGGCGCGAGCTGGAGGACCTTGCTCCAGGTCTCCCGCTCCAGACGCGCCTGGCTCTGCACGCCATAGATGCGCGCCAACTCCCTGTAGATCGAGACGGTCTTCGGGATTTCCCCGGACATCTGGAACGCCCGAGCGAGCAGCGTGAGCGTCTCGATGTCCTTGGGATTGACCTGGAAACAGGCCTGGAGCTTGGCGAGCGCTCTCGGCGCCTCTCCTCTCGACAGGTAGATGGCAGCCAGCGCCTGCTGCAGATCGACGCGCGTCGGATCCAGAAAGACGATGCGCTCCGACATTTTGATGTAATCGTCGATTTGATTGTTTTTTTTGTAATGTTCGCTGGCCTTGGTGAATTCTTGGATGGCGGTGTCGAGCAATGATTGACTGACACAGAATTCTGCCAATTTGATGCGCAGGGTGGGGTTGTCTGGATCGAGTTCGATGATTTTTTGCAGCGTCTCGATACAGGCAGGGATGTCTCCAGCTGACTCGTGGTGGGCGACGATGCGCTGGTATTGCGTCATCGCCTCGCTCAGGTGGCCCTGCTGCCGATAGAGTTGCGCGAGGATGAGATTGATGTCGATGTAATCGGGATTGATTTTGAGGATATGTTTATAGGCGGCAATGGCTTTGATGAAAAAGCCGTGCGCCGTATATTCTTCGGCAACCTTCTGATAGCAGTCGATGGCCTCGTCGAGGTCCCCGATGCGCGCATACAGCTCCCCCAGCTGCTGCTTGATGCGCACGTCCTTGGGGTCGATGACGAGGATTTTATGATATTCTTTGATCGCTTTATCGAATTGACCCTTTTGAATATATTTGGTCGCATTTTCGATGATTTTGTTTTTCACGGGCGGGTCTCCCTCGACTTGACCGGTGGAAATCGACAGGCGACTATCTCTGTAATGAAAAGAATAGAATCCTAAAGAGGGTTCCAGAGAGCGTCAAGAACACATTTTTGACATATTCATTCCTGTGGATGATGCGATGGATGATGGTTTTGTATTCGATGAGTCAAAAACAAATAGGGCGAACACGAGGTTCGCCCTAAGGGATCGATGGATGGATTCTTCGATCCTAGATTATGCCGACACGCGCGTCAGGTATTCACCGGTGCGCGTATCGACGCGGATGATCTCGCCCTCGTTGATGAAGAGAGGCACGCTGACGACATAGCCGCTCTCGAGCGTGGCGGGCTTGAGCGCGCCGTTGACCGTGTCGCCCTTCATGCCCGGATCGCACTTGATGATCTTCAGATCGACGGAGTTGGGGACGGTGACGCCGATGGCCTCGCCTTTATAGAAAAGGATATGAACCATCAGGTTTTCTTTCAGGTAATTGACGGCCTCTCCGAGGTTGGTCTTTGAGAGATAGGTCTGATTGTAATCCTTGATATCCATGAAATGGTATTCACCGGTCTGCTCATACAAGAATTGCATTTCACGCTCTTCGACCTCGGCCTTGTTGACCTTGTCGCCCGAACGGAAAGTGGGCTCCTGCAGACGGCCACTGAGCAAGCTGCGGATCTTGGTGCGCACGAAGGCCGAGCCCTTTCCGGGCTTCACGTGCTGAAAATAGACGATCTCGAAGGGTTCATTGTCGATTTCGATCTTGAGCCCATTTCTGAATTCACTGGTATCTATGACGTCAGCCATTTTGTCTGTCACTCCTTGGCGCATCGCGCTCGCGTCGCCTGCTAAAAAATTCAAAACGGCCCCTCATTCAGAGGAAACCGTTTCGTGTGGAACGTGGAATTCAAAGAGGCCTCGTTCGATGCCCGCTCGCCTTCCATACATGAGAATCATTCGAGCTGTTTTTTGAGCTCGGGAGCCGCCATACGCAGCGCAAAGCGGCCTTTTCCGTAATTTCCCTCGGGACGCATGGCCAGAATCAGGAAGTATTCTGAATTCAGAATTCTGGCGATTGTCAGGATACGCTCGGTATTGATGGAGATTTCAGAGATTTCCCCGCTCTCCAGAGAGCGCATCGTCTTTTTGAGGGAGGAGAGCACCGCGCCGTATTCGACGATCAGGCTCGAGATGTCCGCGCCATCTATGGAAGTGCTCTGGCGCGTCTCGATGGCCATGCCATCGATTCCCATGACGCTACACGCCACAGCTCCCTCGACTTGGGTCAGGATCCGATCGAGCTGTTCACGAAAAGACATGGGAGACCTCGTGTTTGAGACCAAAAAAGGCGCGGCTTCCTAGTCGGAACAGGTGGGGGGCGTCAAGGTTTCCAGGGCAACGTCACAGGGCGGTCGAGTTCTATTTTTTTGATC
>JAISIF010000100.1 GCA_031262165.1 Myxococcales bacterium
GCCGCTGCACGTCGTTGCCGCGTTGCAGGTCGGAGTCGCGCTGCAATTGGGCTAGCCGCTGTAGCCTGCCGCGCATTGATTACAGCTCGACCCGGTGTAGCCCGTGCTGCAGGAGCAGCCGCCCGAAGCGTTGCAGCTGCCGTGGCCACTGCACGTCGTTGCCGCGTTGCAGGTCGGAGTCGCGCTGCAATTGGGATAGCCGCTGTAGCCTGCCGCGCATTGATTGCAGCTCGACCCGGTGTAGCCCGTGCTGCAGACGCACTTGGGCGTTCCTGAGGCGTCGGAGCAGTCGCCATTGCCGCATGAGAGGCCTGCCGTGGCGCAGGTGGCGGGGGGCGAGCCAGCGTCTGGTTCGTCCACTTGGCCTGCGTCCTCGTGGCAGTTGCCAAAGCCATCGCTGACGTAGCCCACGGCACAGATGGAACAGCGCACGCCGATATACCCCTGCTCGCATGAGCAGAGGGGCTTGTCTGTCGAGTCATCGCAGGTGCCATGCGCGCCGCAGAGATCCGCAGTACATCTCTGTTCCTGGGATTGAGAGGCGTCGGCATCGCCCGGATCGTTGGGAGAGGGGGTGTGGCTCCAATCGCCCGAGAAGCCGATGACCTTCAGCTCGCTCTCACCACAGGCGAGTGGGAGGAACGAGGCGGCGATGAGGGCGAACAGACAGAGTCTTGCCTTCACGAAGAGCGGAGAGGCGGCCTTCCAAGTGCAAAGCGTCGTTGTCATGGAGACATCCTTGTCGAAGGGCAACGCGAGGTGGCGATTGAGCAGTGAAGGCGGATCGAAGGGGCATTCGAGGCCATCCCTGTTTGACGAAGCGAACGAGCTTCCTCGAAGTCCAGGCAAACTTCCAGAGCGAAATCGGGGATTTCTATTCGAATTTGGATTGATGGAATTGTGGGGTTAAATCGATCCGATGGGCAGCAGTGGAATAACGGGTGAAATAAATTCATTCGTATTCTTATCGCTCAGCGCTCGTTATCAGGAGAACTCGATCGCCGTGGCCTGACGCGCAGAGCGCTTGCCTTTCGATATTCGCCCTCTATAAGGCGCCCCCCTTTTCCAGGCCTGGGACCTCTATCGCCCCCGCTTCGACGCCAAATCGCGGACTCGGAAGGGAAGGAGAGGGCAGTCCAAAGGTTTGTCGTGTGTTGAGTTGGATTGATCGAATTCGAATCGGAGTGACGCCGTGCAAGAGACTTATGTGCCGCAATCGATAGAGCCCAAGTGGCAGGAGCGCTGGGAAAAGGAAAACCTCTTCAAGCTCAAGGGCCAAGGAGAGAAGCGCTACATCCTGGAGATGTTCCCGTATCCGTCCGGCAAGATGCACATGGGCCATGTGCGCAATTACCTCATCGGCGATGTGCTGGCCCGCTACTACCGCGCACGCGGCTTCGACGTGCTGCATCCCATGGGCTGGGACGCGCTGGGCCTGCCCGCCGAGAATGCGGCCATCCAGGATGGTCGTCATCCGGCCGAGCGCACGCGCGAGAACGTGGCGCACTTCAAGGCAGAGATGAAGTCCATCGGCTACTCCTACGACTGGGACCGCGAGATCACGACGAGCGACCCTGAGTATTACCGGTGGAACCAGTGGTTCTTCCTCAAGATGCGGCAGATGGGCCTCGTCTATCGCCGCATGAACCGCGTGAACTGGTGCGTGAGCTGCGCGACGGTCATCGCCAACGAGCAGGTCAAAGATGGCCTGTGCGAGCGTTGCAACGCCGTGGTCGAGCTTCGCCAGATGCCAGAGTGGGCATTTCGCATCACGCGCTACTCCCAGAAGCTCCTCGACAACCTCGACCAGCTCACCGAGTGGCCCGACCGAGTCACCTCGATGCAGCGCCACTGGATCGGTCGATCGCCGGGCGCCGAGATCGTCTTCAAGATCGATGGCGTCGACGACGCAGCGCTCAGTGTGTTCACGACGCGCGCGGACACGCTCTTTGGCGTCACCTACCTCGTGGTCGCGCCCGATCACCCGCTCATGCAGAGGCTCGTGAACGATGAGACGCGCCAGGCCATCTTAGAATTTGCTGCTGCCCAGGCGAAAAACGCAGGGAAGCAGAAGCGCGACGAGGAGCCCGAGAAAGAGGGCGTGTTCACCGGCGCCTACGCGATCCATCCGTTCACCGGTGCCAAGGTTCCGGTGTGGGCTGCCAACTTCGTCGTGTCCGACTATGGCACGGGCGCGGTCATGAGCGTCCCGGCGCACGACCAGCGCGACTTCGAGTTTGCCAAGAAATACGGCCTGTCCATCCGCGCCGTGATCCAGAAGACTCCCGAGGCCTCGATCGATGTCACAGCTCTCGAAGAGGCGTTCGTGAACGACGGGGTGATGGTGAACTCCGAAGGCTTCACGGGCCTGTCTTCCGAGAAGGGCCGCGCGGCCATCGCAGCAGCACTCAAAGACAAGAACTTGGGTGGCCCTGCCGTCACCTTTCGCCAGCGCGACTGGGGGTTTTCGCGTCAGCGCTATTGGGGAACGCCCATCCCCATCGTCTATTGCGACAGGTGCGATCCAGCGCACGAAGGCATCAGCGTTCCCGAGGATCAGCTCCCAGTGCGACTGCCCGACATCGACGTGTCCAAGGTGCTGACAGGTCGCGGCGAGCCACCGCTCGCCAAGGTGCCTGAGTTCATCAACACCATCTGTCCGATCTGTGGCGGGCCTGCGCGTCGAGAGGCCGAGACCATGGACACGTTCGTGGATTCGACCTGGTATTTCGCGCGCTATCTCTCGCCACACCTCAAGACCGCGCCAGTCGATGCTGAAGTCGCCGCACGGATGCTCCCGGTGGACATCTACGTCGGCGGGCCTGAGCACGCGGTCATGCACCTGCTCTACTTCCGCTTCTGGACCATGGTGATGAAGGCGCTCGGGCTCGTGACGGTCGAGGAGCCGGTCAAGCGCCTCGTCACGCAGGGCATCGTGAACGGCCCAGACGGTCGCAAGATGTCGAAGCGCTGGGGCAACGTGGTCTCGCCCAGGGACATCGTGTCCAAGCACGGCGCGGACGCGGCACGCACCTTCGTGATGTTCGCTGGTCCGCCAGAGAAGGACATCGACTGGTCCGACGAGCAGGTCGAGGGGTGTGCACGTTTCCTCAACCGCGTGTGGCGCCTGGCCTACGCCAACGTGAAGTCCGCGCGATTTGCCGATGCGCTCGGCAATGAGTCGGGCCGTGCGCTCGACATCCGCCGCGCTGCGCACCGCGCGCTCCAAAAGGTGACCGACGACATCGAGCGGCTCTCGTTCAACACGGCCATCGCGCGCGTGATGGAGCTCGTGAACACACTCACGCCGATCAAGCCTGAGACCGATGCCGAAGAGGCTGCCATGGCCGAGGCGATTCGCCTGATGGCCGTCATGCTCTCGCCGGTTGCCCCTCATCTGGCCGAGGAGATTTCGGCAAGCTATGGCGCGACCGAGTGCCTCCAGCTGCAGGGCTGGCCCGCGTTCGACGCTGCGCTCACCTCGCAGACCGAGGTGGCCTACGCCATCCAGATCAATGGCAAGCTGCGCGGCGAGATCCATGTCGCGCCCGAGATGGGCAAGGACGAGATCCTCGCGCTCGCCAAGGCCGACGCCAAGATCAGTGCCCAGCTCGAGGGCAAGGCCATCCGCAAGGAGATCTTCGTGCCCAATCGACTCATCAACCTCGTGGTGGGGTGAGGGTCAGGGCAACCTTTGTTCTCTTTTTTGGATGTCGAAAGGGACGTGTAGGGGCACGGCGTGCCGTGCCCCTCAGCACAGCCTTGGAAGAGAGAGCATTGCCCCTAAGAATTTCGAGATCGCTTTGTAGATCGAGGCGTTTCAGCTCACGGCATCCGATGCCGGGAACCGCAAGAGGCTTCGATGAGTGGCTCTGGCAGGGATCTTTTCGCAAAGAGAGGAAAACCTCGTGGTTTTCCCCTCTCTGCACTCTCCTCTTTCCACGACAACCAGCCGACAAAGACTCATCCGACAACCGACAAAAGCAGAGGTGGTCAAGGGATCGAAGAAGACGCGCGCTCGAGAGTGCCTCTCTCAAGCATTTTTAGAACAAAGGTTGCCCTGGATTCGTAGGGGCGGCCCCCTGTGGCCGCCCTCATGATTTGTATTCATCGACGATTCCCGAGGGCAGGCTCGGGGGAAAAGCCCCTACACTTCGGACTTATCTCTCATGCCCATCGATCCCAGCCTCCTGACCAAACTGCCCTCCCTGAAGTTGCGCGCGCGCAGCGTGGTCGAGGGCGTGCTCTCTGGACTGCACAAGAGCCCCTACCAGGGACAATCCGTGGAGTTTGCCGAGCACAAGGAATACGCGCCGGGCGACGAGCTGCGCCACGTGGACTGGAAGGCGTTCGGCAAGCTCGACCGCTATTACGTCAAGCGCTTCGAGCACGAGACAGAGCTCAGCGTGCTGCTCGCCATCGATGCGTCTGGTTCGATGAACTATGGCTCTGGCCCGCTCACCAAGCTCGATGCGGCGGCCACTCTCTGCGCGGCGCTCGCGCACCTACTCATCCGACAGCAGGATGCCGTGGGCCTCATGATCTTCGGCGGCGACGCACTCGAGTTCATTCCACCGCGCTCTGGTGCTGGCCACGTGCAGGTCATCTACGAGGCGCTCGATGCGCTCACGGGCAAGGGCAAGTGCAACCTGACGAAGATGGCCGACGCACTTGCTGAAAAGGCACGCCGACGCTCGGCGATCTTCGTCTTCTCCGACCTGTTCGACGACGATGAAGCAGCGGGCAGTGACAGTGGCAGTGGCACTGGCGGTCTCGACGCTCTGCTGCGCCTGAGGACGCGCAAACACGAGGTGGCCATCTTCCACACGCTCGACCAGGACGAGCTCGACCTGCCCTTCGACGACCCGATGCGCTTTCTGTCCATGGAGGCTGACGGCAAAGAGCTGCAGACGCACCCACGCGAGCTGCGCGCTTCCTATCTCGAAGAGATGAACGCCTTTCTTGCTGCCACCAAACGCCGTTCGACCGAGCTTGGCAGCGACTACACCTTGCTGACGGCCTCTGAGCCGCTCGACCGCGTGCTCCTGCGCTTCTTGTCCAGGCGCGAACGTCTTCGGGCAGGTGGCGGGAGGTCTGCCTGATGGCTCTCTCGTTCGCCCACCCCGAGCTTCTGGCCTTTGCGCTCCTTGGCCTCGTGCCGCTCGCCATCCACCTGTTCAACCGGCAGCGCGCGCGGCCCAAGCCATTTGCTGCGATCGACTTTTTGCTGCGCTCCAAACGCAGGACAGCCAGAGCGCTTCGATTGCGCAAGTTCCTGCTTTTTTGCGCGCGGACCCTGCTTTTGCTCGCCATTCCCCTGGCCCTGGCCCGACCCCACTTCGTCGAGAGCACTGCTGCGGCCAAACCGACTGGTCCAAGAGCCACTGCCATCGCCTTCGACACCTCCTTGTCGATGCGCGCCATCGAGGATGGCACTTCGCGCTTCGAGCGGGCTCGAGCCCTTGCCATCGACGCGCTGCACACGCTGCCCTACGCCGATCCTGTCACGCTCGTCGATTGTGCGGCCAACGCAGAAGCGCCCTTGCCACTGTCTTTCGACCGAGGCGCATTGGTGCAACAGCTTCAATCGCTCGCAGCCACGTTCGAGACCCAAGATCTCACCAGCTGTCTTCAGCGTGCAGCCCGCGCCCTGGCCGAGTCGGCCTTGCCAGCCAAGCGCATCCTGTTCGCGACCGATCTGACGCAGGCAGGTTTGAACCTCGATGTGCCCGCGCCCAGCGTGCAACTGCCAGATGGATCGAGCGTCCAACCCGACATCGTGCTCCTCGATGCGGCCCTGAACACGGACGAGCCACTGGCCAATGCAGCCATCTCTTCGCTCGACATCGAACCCATCGCCTCGATTGGCCCGCGCGCCTATCGCTTTGCCATTGCCGTCCAGAATCACTCGGGCAAGGCCATCGCCGATCTCCCCGTGCGGCTGCGCATCGATGGCGAGGTCGTGGCCAAGGGATTCCTCGATGTCCCGGCCCATCAGAGTGCGCTTCAGATCCTCACACACCGCTTCACCCAGAGTGGCCCCACCTCGGGCGTCGTCGAGATCGATTCAGATGCGCTGCAGGCCGACGATTCTTTTTATTTCACGCTCGATGTGCCGCGTCAGGTGCGCGCACTCCTCGTCAACGGCAGCCCCAATCCAGTTCGATTCCTCGACGAGGCGTTCTTTGTCCAGGCAGCGCTCGATGCACAGGGCAGTGTCGTCCGTGCCACAGTGCGTCAGGCAGATGCGCTCGATCTGGCAGAAGAGATTGCCTCCTTCGATGTCGTGATTCTGCTCAATGTGCGCGATGTGTCTGAGGCTCTTGCCATCTCGCTCCAAGCCTTTGTCGAAGCGGGCGGCGGCATGTTCATCGCCCTGGGCGATCAGGTTGACGCGGATGCTTTCAACGATCGGCTGGCCCCTCTGCTCCCGCGCCTGTTGCGCCTGGTCAAGACAGCGGCACACACGCCTGCTCGACTCGCTCACATCGATCTTGCGCACCCCGCGTTGGAGCTGTTTGCCGGTGAGGAGGCTCAGAGCCTTTTGGCCGCGAACTTCTCCCGCTATTTCCTGCTCGAATCCGCGCCAAAGGCGGCCAGCCGCACACTGGCGAGCTTCGACGATGGCGCGCCCGCACTCATCGAGCATCAGGTGGGCAAGGGCCGTGTGTTGCTCTTCACCTCGACGCTCGATCGCGCGTGGACCGACCTGCCCATTCGCACGGGCTTTTTGCCGCTGATGCAGCGTCTGATGGGTCTGTTGTCGCGAACGCTGGAAGTCACGCACAGCGCACCGAGCAGGGTAGGGGAGCCCAGAATGTTCTCTGCAGGCCTCACCTCTGGTCAGGCTGCGATCGTGCTGAGCGAGATTCAGACGCCCACCCAAGCGATCGTCTCCTTCGACGCGGCACCTGTCCTGGAAGACGATGCAACGCCTCGCTTCGAGGCCACCACGACGCCTGGCATCTACGCCGTCAGCGGCATGACAGATGGCAAACCAACACGCCTGCCTCGCTTCGACTTTGCCGTGAACGTCGATTCACTCGAGAGTGACTTGCGGCGAATCGACGTGGCTGAGTTCAAAACCTGGTTTGGTCAGACGCATGTCACGAGGCGAACGACAGACGGCAGCTTGGATGCTGATAGCGAAGGTTGGCCCCTGTGGAGTCTGCTCTTGTGCGGTGCGCTCCTGTGCTTCGTTGCCGAATGCCTGCTGTTGAAAAGACATTGAGTCAGGCCGGTCTTGTCGGGATGATGATTTGTTTTTTTTGAATTTAAAAATTGTTGTTTCTTGTAGGGGCGTCATTCATGGCGCCCTTGTTTTGTTTATAGGGTTTATTTAATTGATTTATTTAAAAATTGCGTAGGGGCACGGCGTGCCGTGCCCGATGGTTTGATTTCGATCGAATCGATTTGTTTTAAAATAATGGAAATGTCATAGGCGTATTTCGTGACGATATGCGTTCAAAATAAATTGTGTTTGTTTGGGGAAATCTCGGATGGTGTGGTTCGATTGAATGAATTTGGAAAAATTGCGAGAAACGAATGGTTTGAGATCGAAAAACACCGTCCCAACGTCGAATTGGATGCATTTGTCGTTATGCCAAATCATGTGCACGGGATTGTTTTTTTGAAAAATACCGACGATGTTGGTGAATGTTCGACAAAAACCCGACGGGCACGGCGTGCCGTGCCCCTACGACAAGAACAATTTGGAAAACCGACCAAGGGTTCAATCACGACCATTATCCGCGCATATAAATCCGCCGTATCAAAAATGATTCATCAATCGGGTTATGCCGAAACCATTTGGCAACGAAATTATTACGAACACATCATTCGAGACGAATTCGAGTATCAAAGAATTTATTCATACATCGAGAATAATCCATTCAATTGGCGTGAAGATGAAATGTATTGCCTCCCATGATTTCGTCGGTCGTCAAATAATACAAACGCAAAAACAACGGGCGTTGCACGCAACACCCCTACGCGATTGTTTATTGGTTTATTTTATTGGTTTATTTTGTATGGGATTTGCCTCTGTGCCGATCCCATTTTCCAAATGATTGGACGGATAGGTCCTTTGAAGGATCGAATTATTCGAGAATGACTCTTGAAACACAGCGCAGAAGCCTTCAAAAGCCCGCCCTGTTTTTCAGAACTCAAGGTGGGAAAATGCGATCTTTGTCGGTCTTATCGGTTTTGGCGGCGCTGCTGGTTCTTCCAGTGCAGGCGCAGGCAGCGGCCCCAGCTTCGACTCAAGTCCAGCAGCGAAAATACCTGCGGACGAGCTACGACGACGATGCGCGCCGCCTCATCGGTCGATTTTTTCCCGATGATGTTGCCTCGGACGCACTGGTCGAAGGGATGGCGCGGGAGACGCGCTGTTCTGCCTTCATCAAGCCCATCTCGGTGGCCATGTCGGGCAGCGAAGAAGAGGTGTTGCGGCAGGGTGGGCTGATGCGCCGTGTCGAGCAGATTTACGATTCGAAGCTCGTAGCCGAAGTTGACCTAAAAGGTTTTCAAAACTGCTGTGCGACGTATCCAGATCAGTGTCCGCGGCGCTACATCGACACGGTGATCAAGGGCCAAGTATTCGACCGTTCGGATGCTCAGAATCGAGAGGTCAGAAAGGAAACGACTCGGCCCCAGTATTACAGTTTCGTGGTGGCCGATTCGCCGATGCGCAGTGAGCGCACGCCAGAGGCAGCGAGTGCAGCAGCAGTGGCGCAATTGCTTTCGCGACTGCCTGTGGAATCGAGGCCTTTGGATGTGGCCATCGAGCCCAGCGTCGATGCACATGTCGATTTGACGAACGCAGACATGACAGTGCTGGCGCGGAAGGCAGCGGAACTCAAACTGCGCGAGTGGGTGACGACGCAGATGGGCTCGGAGATTTCTGAGCACTACGAGCGCTTCCAACTCACGGAGCTGCGAGGAGCCACCTGGCAGGGAGCATCGAGTGGCGAGCTGCCAAAAGGGGTGCGACTGCTTCTGTCCGTTCGGATCATAGAAAAAAGCGATGAGCTCGAAGTGTCGTGGCGAGCGCGGTTTTTGGACGAGAACGAGCGCGTCATCGTCATCCAGCTCAAGCCAGTGAGCATTGCGCTGAACTTCGTTCCCGAAGGTCTGCTCAGAAATCGTGTCGCGGCCGCTGCGGCGCCTCCTGTGCCACCACCGCCGTCACAGCCTTCCCCGACATTGCCCAGAACAATCGCTCTCGATGTTTGGGACAGAGACGGTGACACGCAGCTGACCAAGGCGGTCAAAAGGAACGATTTGTCGCGCGTTCAAAGCCTCATCGAGGCAGGCGCCAATGTGAACGCCACGAATCAAAACGGCGAGACGGCGCTGATGCTGGCGACGAGTTCAGAGCGCGCAGCGCTCATCCAAACCCTCCTCGCGGCAGGCGCAGACGTGAACGCTTGGGACAAAGATGGCGAAACGCTGCTGACCAAGGCCGTCAAAAAGAATGATGAGTGGCTCGTTCAAATGTTCATCGCGGCTCGTGCCGATTTGAATGCGAAGAATCATCAAGGACTCACGGCCCTGATGATTGCGGCAGTCAACAGCGGGCAAAAGATCGCGCTGGCACTCATCGCCTCAGGCGCGGATGTGAATGCGACGAATCAAAACGGCGAGACGGCGCTCATGGGCGCGTCCTACAAGGGAGACTTGAGGATCGTGCAGGCGCTCATCGCCTCAGGCGCCAATGTGAATGCCAAGGATATAAATGGCGTCACGGCACTGATGCTGGCGATGAATTC
>JAISIF010000113.1 GCA_031262165.1 Myxococcales bacterium
GAGTCGCCACGCGCTACGAAAAAAACGCCGTCAATTTTCTGGGGTTTGTCCTCTTTGCTGCCATCAAAGTCTGGCTCGCATGATTTTCAAACAGGCCCTAATTCAGGGATAAGTCCTAAGTAGAAAGTAGAGGCGGTTGGAGAATGACTTGCCGTTAAATTATTTCGTTGACATGCCTGACGCCCAATTGGGCGAATGCTTTTGTCTAGAAAAGCAAATGAACTCATTTGGATCAAGCGATCGAACCAATGAGATCATATTCGAGGATTTCCCCCATGTTCCAAATCGGTTGTCACCTGTCCGCCGCCAAAGGTTTTCTTCAGATGGGACGGGAGGCCATCTCCATCAAGGCCAATACATTCCAATTCTTCACGCGCAATCCTCGTGGCGGAAATGCCAAGGAGCTCGATCCCAGGGACGTGGCCGAATTCCTCGCGCTGGCCAAGGCAAATGGCATTCATCAAATCCTGGCCCATGCGCCCTACACGCTGAACGCCTGTGCGGCGAATCCAAGCATTCGCGACTTCACACACCGCACGATGCTCGACGACCTGGCTCGCCTGGAAAGCGTGCCGGGCAATCTCTACAACTTCCATCCCGGCAGCCACGTGGGGCAGGGCACGGAGAAGGGCATCGAGCTCATCGCCGAGACACTGAACGGCGTCCTGAGCAAGAGCCTGCGCACGACGGTGCTCCTGGAGACCATGTCGGGCAAGGGCAGCGAGGTGGGGCGCAGCTTCGAGGAGCTGCGCGCCATCCTGGATCGCGTCGAGCTGTCAGAGAAAATGGGCGTTTGCCTGGACACATGTCACGTCTATGACGCGGGCTACGACATCGTCCATGACCTCGACGGTGTCTTGGCGCGCTTCGACACCATCATTGGGTTGAATCGATTGAAGGCAATTCACCTGAACGACAGCAAAAACCCATTCTCCAGCCACAAGGATCGCCATGAATTGCTTGGACAGGGCTCGCTGGGCATGCGGACCTTCGAGCGGATCATCAACCATCCGAGCCTGAGGCATCTGCCCTTTTACCTGGAGACGCCCAACGACCTGCCTGGCTATGGGCAAGAGATCGCGACGCTCAAATCGCTGCGCCAGGGCGATGCCTGATCCGAAGCAGGATTCAGAAATCCCCGGCATCCATGGGATTGAAGATGGTCGGCGCCTGTGGTCCGGCGTCGAGCGCCTCCGAGGCATCCATCCCAAAAGAGGCGTCCACGCCCAAGGCGTCGGGCTGGCCAGCGTCGATGAGCGCTTCGCCTGGATTGGCGTTGGCGTCTGGCTGCGAGAAGCTCGCATCCAACTCCTGCCTGAGCTCGTCGCGCTTCTGCTGCTGACACGCGACCAGGGCAAAGAGAGAGGCGAAGAGCCCTGACATCATCCAAAACGTGATCTTCCTCGTCATCGCTCCATCCTTTTCTGAGCGTTTCTTTTCAACGCCGGGCACATGGTTTGACGGCTTCGAAAATATGGCATCCACCTCAGAATCGGCATTCCCCTGATTGGGAGGGGTGCTCAAAATGGATCGCTTCGTTCGCAATGATGAATCCTTGAAAGTGAATGATTTGAAGACGAGGCCCTCAAGTATTTCGTTATAGTAATTCGAATGGACAATGACGATCGCCTGGCCGGACGCACCTACAATTCGATTCGGACGCGTCAAAGGAATCGTGTCCCCGCTTTTCCGGACGGCTAAAGTCGAAATTACCGGCATCAATTCATCATAGAGAATTGATGAAGCGGGAATACCGATGACCGATCTCACGGAATTTTCTGCCGCATCGAAACGGTTTCGAAGAAGTCGAATTCAGCGATGCCTATTCGGGCCTATTCGGTTTCAGCGTCGCCAACAGCGTCTTCACTCGAGCGCTGGAGGTAAGGACTAATCCCTTCATTATCCCGTCGCCCCACTCGTCGGTGAAACGCCAGTCTTCGTTGCTTCGCTCTTCACTTCCGTCTGGAAGCTCCCGCCTGACATTCCCCGTCCTTCGCGGTGCAAAGGTCCTAATGAAGGGATTAGTCCTAAATCGACAAAACCGCTGGAACTCCTCACTTGATGCGCGAACTCGAATTTTCCTATAGGCGCCGCGCCCTCTCGGGCGGCCATCGCAAAACCAAACCGAAGCTGGCTCCCCAAAACAGACAGGAGAACCGACATGGGATTTTTCAGCGAAGCAAAGCGGAATTTCATCGCCCGCAGTGAAGAGGCGCGCGCCGACATCATCTATCGCTACCCCGAGAAGAACATTCGGCTCCTCACACAACTCACCTGCCAGCCCGACGAGTCGGCGGTCTTCGTCAAGAATGGCCAGGTCGTCGGCGTGCTCGGGCCAGGGCAACACAGCCTCAGCTCGAACAACATCCCATTCCTCTCCTCGCTCCTCGAAAAAGTGACGGGCGGCGACCTGTTCATCGCCGAGATCTATTTCGTCTCGATGCGCGAGATCACGGGCGTCCGCTTCGGTGGCCCGCTGGGCGCCATCACCGACTCCGTCACCCAGATGATGTGCGAGGCCAAGGTCTTCGGTGACTTCTCGGTCGTCGTCACCGATCCGGCGAAGCTCATCTTCGGCAGTGTGGGCTCCGGCCGCCAGCTTCAGACGAACAACGCCTTCCTCGACTGGTTCAAGTCCATCCTGCTCAAGTTCATGTCGGACGCGGTGGGCGAGCTCGGGATGCAGGGCTGGTCGCTCAACAAGATGCTCAGCCCGCACTTCAAGCTGGAGCTCCAGAAGGCGCTGCTCGAGCAGATCAAGGAAGAGGTCGATCGCTACGGCCTGAGCATCGTCCAGTTCGGCAACTTCGTCCTGTCGATTGGCGACGAGGACAAGGCCGAGCTGAACAAGCGCAACATGGCCATCGCCGACGACGAGCGCCGCATGAAGATGGCGCAGAATCCGGCCTACATGGCCGTGGCCCAGGCCGAGATGATGCGCGGGGCGGGGCAGGGGATGTCCAAGGGCGGCGAAGGTGCGGGGGGCGCGCTGGCCGGAATGGGCATGGGGATGGGGATGGGCTTGGCCAACATGTTCCAGCAGCAACAGCAGGGGGTGATGCAGCCGTCCGCTGCCTCGACGCAGTCACTGCCTCAGCCTCAGATGCTCGTCTGTCCCTCGTGCGGACAGGGCACGGCGCCCGGCAAGTTCTGCAACCAGTGCGGACAGCCCCTCGCGCCGCCGATGGCCAAGTGCGCGTGCGGCGCGGACCTGGCCCCAAGCGCGAAGTTCTGCAACCAGTGCGGCAAGCCTGCGGGGCCAAAGAAGTGCGAGTGTGGCGAGGCGCTCGCGGCGGGCGTGAAATTCTGCGCGGGCTGCGGCAAGCCAACGGGGTGATTCCCATCGCGCTCCAATGAATCAAAAGGCGACCGAAACGGTCGCTTTTTTCATTTGGTTCTGACTCGGAAGGCGCGTCGTCATCGCGAGGATCGAAGGCGACGAAGCACTCCAAGGAACCATCGACGGACAGAGCCAACTTCCCTGGATGGCTTCGCTCTCGCTCGCAATGACGGAGCGTTTCGATCGTTTTGGGCGTGTTCCTGGCCTGAGTGTCGAGAGAGGCATTGTCCAAAGGGAAACCCAAACGCCATCGCCATGCCCCACCGTTCGACTGCCGCCATGACCGACGATGCTCCCAAGCCCACTGTCCTCGTTGCCCTGAGCGGAGGGGTCGACTCCAGCGTCGCCGCCCACCTGCTCCAGCGGCAGGGTTACCCGCTCATCTCCGCGACGCTCCAGCTCAACCCCTGTGAAGATCGCGGCATCGCGCGCTCGTGTTGCGGCGTGGACGCGGTGCTCTCGGCGCGTCGCGTCGCGAGCTTGCTCGGCATCGAGCACGTCCTCATCGACTGCCGCGGCGAATTTCAAGAGCGCGTGCTCAGGCCAGCGTGGGAGGCCTATGCGCGCGGCCTCACGCCGAGCCCGTGCATCCTGTGCAACGAGCGCATCAAGCTGGGCCTGCTCGCGGACAAGGCCCTGCGCCTGGGTGCCACCCACATCGCCACGGGCCACTATGCCCGCATCCGACGTGATGAATCAGGCAGGCCATCGCTCTGCCGCGGGCTCGATGTCGGGAAGGATCAGGCCTACTTCCTCTTCTCGCTTCGACCAGCGCAGCTCGATCGCCTGCTCCTGCCGCTCGGTGAATTTTCCAAGCCCGAGGTGCGCGCGCTCGCGATCGAGCTCGGGCTGCCAACGGCAGAGCGGCGCGAGAGCCAGGACGCCTGCCTCGCCACGTCGGCGGATGGCTTTGCCGAATCGCTGCGCCTGCGCTTCGACGCGGAGCCGCTCAGAGGTCCGATCCTCGACGCCGACGGCCGTGTGCTCGGCCAGCACGAGGGACTGCACCGCTTCACGATCGGGCAGCGCCGCGCGCTCGGGGTGAGCGTGGGCCACCGCGCGTTCGTCCGGGCGCTTCGGGCGAGCGACGGCGCCGTCCTGCTGACAGGCGACGAGTGCGCGCTGTGGTCCAGGCAGATGCGCGTGCGCTGCGTCCACCTCGATCATCCGAGCGAAGGAGCGCTGCGCTGCGATGTCCAGATCCGCTCCCGCCACAAGGCCGCGCCAGCACTCGTCGAGCGCTTGGAAGCTGATTCAGCGCTCGTCCAGGTGACGTTCGACGAGGCACAGCGCGCCATCACTCCTGGACAGGCCGCCGTGTTCTTCGAGGGCGAGCGCGTCGTCGGGGGAGGTTGGATCGAGCCATTCGAAGTCTGAGCCCGTGTCGGCTGACGCTGGCGATTTCGACCAGCAACGATGCGGGCCTGTAGGGACGTCTCGCGTGCAGCGGCTGTCGTGTTTGCGTCGAATGCCGACCGCGCAGGCAGGGCGTTGCGCGCGAAGCTCCTACAGAAAGCGCACAGGGCTCTCGGTTGGAATCATCGGAAACTGACCGCTCTGTGCTCCGGCATTGAACGCGGTGGATTGACTTCCCCTTGCGCTCAGCTAAGGGCCGCCCCTTTTCATGCGCGCTCGCCCACGCGGGCCGGGCCTCTGGTGATCCTGAAAAATCCAAATTCGATGGGAGTTTCCATGTCGAAGGCGAACAACGATGTGGTGATTGGGATCGACCGAGGCTGATGTCGCTGACGGGAAGATTCGCAGGCGCTTTCGCTGTCTTGATGAAAGGGCCTCATCTTTTCCGAGCGCAGGGAGCGCGTCCACGCCTAGAGGTTCACGCGAATCAGCGGTTCCACGGGGTGAGGTCCATTCCCGGCCTTCACGAAAGGGAAAGTTTCGACATGACGTCTTCTTCTTCCAGCGAGCCGAGGCTCGCGACGGCTTTGGAACCCTCGGGAGAGCGCGAGGGCGCGGCGCCGGAGCCGCCCGTGAGCATCTCTCCGAAGAAGGTGGCGCGCGGCACCACGGCCATCGAGCGGGAGCTGTGCAAGGGCTGCGGGTTCTGCATCGAGTTCTGCCCAGCGCGCGCGCTCGACTTCGACAAGGCCTTCAATGCCAAGGGCTACCATCCGCCCCGCCTGTCGCGACCCGAGGCGTGTGTCGGGTGCAACCTGTGCGGCCTCTACTGTCCCGACTTCGCCATCTTCGGCTACCCGCTCCCCCCCCGTGACCTCGATTCGGCCGAACGCTCCGCGCCAGCCGACCAGGAAAACGAGGCCGATCGATCTCCTGAGGATCCAGAGGAATCCCGATGAAGCCAGATTCGCGCGGCCTGTTGAGCGGTCGCCTTTTCATCGACGGCGATCACGCCTGTGCCGAGGGCGCCATCGCGGCTGGCTGCCGGTTCACGGCTGGCTATCCCATCACGCCCTCCACCGAGGTCGTCGAGCGCCTGGCGCAGCGCTTCCCCTTCGTCGGCGGCACCTTCATCCAGATGGAGGACGAGCTCGCCGCGTCCATCACCGTGCTCGGCGCGGTCTGGGGCGGCGCCAAGGCCATCTGTGTGACGAGTGGGCCGGGCTTCTCGCTGATGATGGAGCACCTGGGCTACGCGGCCATGACCGAGACGCCCGTGGTGTTCATCGACGTGCAGCGCGGCGGTCCATCCACGGGCCTGCCGACCTTGCCCGCACAGGGCGACATGATGCAGGCGCGCTGGGGGACGCACGGCGACTGCCGCTTCATCGCGCTGTGCCCGAGCTCACCGCAGGAGTGCTTCGACCTGACCATCGAGGCGTTCAACCTCTCCGAGCGCTTTCGCACGCCCGTGCTCCTGATGATGGACGAGGTCGTCGGCCACATGACAGAGCGCGTCGTCATTCCGTCCGCGGACGACCTCGACATCGTGCCGCGCCGCTACACCGACAAGGCGCCGGGCGAGTTCAAGCTGTTCGAGCCGCGAGACGATCTCGTCCCGGACATGTGTCGCGCTGGCCAGGGCCACCGCATCCACCTGACGGGGCTCACGCACGACGAGCGCGGCTACCCGGTCCTCAACGCGGACACTCAGGACCGCCTCGTTCGGCGCCTCGCCGACAAGATCGAGCGGAATGCGGCCCAGATCGTCCGCGTCGAGGAGCGCAACCTCGACGGCGCGGACATCGCCGTCGTGGCCTATGGCATCACGGCGCGCATCGCCGAGCGCGCCATCGAGATGGCGCGGGCGCAGGGCATCCAGGTCGGGTCGCTGCGCCTCATCACGGCCTGGCCTTTCCCGACCGAGCGCCTCCAGCGCCTGGCCAGCGAGGTCTCGGCCATCGTCGTGCCCGAGCTGAACCTCGGACAGATGGTGCTCGAAGTCGAACGTGTGGTCGCGGGCAGATGCCGCGTCATCTCAGTGGATCACGCTGGCGGCACGGTCCACTTGCCCAAGCAGATCCACGCGGCCATCGAGAGCGCGGCGAGAGAGGCTGGCGTGATGAGGCTGCCCCTCGCCAGCGAGCGATGAAGGAGGCGGGATCTCGCTCCCGCTCTGTCGAAACGAAAGAGACATGAGCCCAACACCTGAAAACCCCGTCCGAAAGCTCCTGCGCACCGAGCGGATGCCCAGCATCTGGTGTCCGGGCTGCGGCATTGGCACGACCGTCAACTGTTTCGCGCGCGCGCTCGCCGAGAATGGCAAACGCCAGGACGAGCTGGCTGTGGTCAGCGGCATCGGCTGCACGGGCCGCGTGGCTGGCTACCTCGACCTGGACTCGTTCCACACGACGCACGGTCGCGCACTGCCCTTTGCCACGGGCCTCAAGCTCGCCAACCCCAAGCTCGACGTCGTCGTCTATTCGGGCGACGGCGACCTGACGGCCATCGGTGGCAACCACCTGATCCACGCGGCGCGGCGCAACCTCGACCTGCTGTGCATCTGCGTGAACAACCTGACCTATGGCATGACCGGCGGTCAGCTCACGCCGACCACACCGCAGCCAGCCATCGCCTCGACGACGCCCTACGGCGCGTTCGAGCCGACGTTCAACCTGCCGCGCCTGGCTGCCTCGTCCGGCGCGAGCTACGTCGCGCGCTGGACCACCTTCCACGTGCGTCAGCTCACCAAGACCATCCGCGAGGCGCTCGACCGCAAGGGCTTTCGCTTCATCGAAATCCTCTCCCCGTGTCCGACGCTCTTCCTGAGGCGCAACCGCCTGGGCGAGGCCATCGACGAGATGCGCTTCTACCGAGAGAACAGCGTCATCAAAAACTTCGCGGAAACGCGCGAAGCCGAGCTCGGCTACCGAGACTCGATCCTCGTCGGCAAGTTCGTCGATCTCGATCGCTCGCGCCCGACGTGGCGCGAGGCCTACGCGGCGCGTCATGCCGAGGTGCTCGGCGATCGCTTCATCCGCTGGACAGGCCCGGCGGAGGACGAGGTGCGCGGGCCAGGAGAGGGCGAGGCGTAGGGGGCGATTATCAATCGCCCGTCGTCGGAAAATGTCTGTCGTCGGAAAGAGCCTGTCGTTGACAACAATCCGAATGAGCGTCGTGAAGGAATTGCGAACGGGCGATTGATAATCGCCCCGACGAATTCACCAACACATTCGGGGTGCGAGGGAAAACAATGGCATCCAGTGAGATCAAGATCGGCGGCCTCGGTGGCCAGGGCGTGATCATGGCGGGGATGATCCTGGGCAAGGCCGCCTCGCTCCACGACGAGAAGTTCGCCACCCTCATCCAGGCGTTTGGCCCAGAGGCGCGCGGCGCGGCCTGCTCCGCCCAAGTGCTCATCGACGATGACCCCATCCTCTATCCCTACGTGGTCTCGCCCCAATTCCTGGTGACGCTCTCGCAGGACGCCTTTCGCCAGTTCGCGCCCGAGCTGCGGGAGGGCGGCGTGCTCATGTTCGACGAGGACATGGTGACGCTCGGCAAGCTGCCTCCTTCGATTCGGACCTATGGCCTGCCCGCCATGCGCTTGGCCGAGAGCCTGGGCCGCAAACAGGTCCTCAACCTGATCGTCGTCGGCTTTTTCACGGCCATCACGGGCCTCGTGTCCGAAGCGGCCGCGCGCGCGGCCATCCGCGACACGGTCCCGCCGAGCACGATTGCCTTGAACCTGCACGCCTTCGAAGTGGGCTTTGCCCAGGGCAAATCGCGCCTCGCGGATAAAACCAATTGATGCAGCGTCGAGTCTCTCTCATTCAGCGACACACCGTCCTCGAGAGCGAAGCGAGCCAGGGTGTTTTCTGAGTTTGATCGACGAGGGCTTGCTTCGTCAGATCGCTCCTCGTCAGGGCGATTGATGGCTGAATGATTGTTTTGGGCCTCGTCATGAGGCGGCCCTCGTTCTGTTTTTGGTTTCGTCGGTCGCTTCCGTCTGGAAGCTCTCGCCGCGCGCCTCGTCTGGCTTTCCCCGTCCTTCGCGTTGCAAAGGTCCTCATCGAGGGAGAAGGCCTAAGGACGTATCCCTCAATTATCCCGTCGCCCCGCTTGTCCGTGAAATGCCAGCCTTCGTTGCTTCGTTGGTCGCTTCCGTCTGGAAGCTCCCGCCGCGCGCCTCGTCTGGCATTCCGCGTCCTTCGCGTTGCAAAGGTCCTCATCGAGGGATGAGTCCTAAGAGCCGCCGCTTTTCACGCCGCCACCACTTGGAACCGAACACTCATGCTTTCGAAGCTGTTGTTTGCCCTGTATCGCCTCGCGCTCGTGCATCGCCGGAAGGTCTATGTCGCGCTGGCGCTCCTCGCCCCCCTCGCAGGACTCTTCGCCTTCACCCGGTTGCACATCTCGACCTCGCAGAAAGCGCTCCTGCCGCCCGATCACCCAGTGCAGCAGGAGTATCAGGCGTTCGTGGAGCAGTTCGGTGCCGTGGACGCGCTCATCGCGGTCGTCCACGGGGACGATCCCGAGGCGCTGAGGCCAGTCGCCGACGCGCTGGCCGCTGAGCTCAAGAGCGAGCGGACGTGGGTTCAGAACGTCTTTCACAAGGTCGATCTGGGCCTGATGGCCGATCACGCGCCCTACTTCGTCCCGCTCGACACGCTGAAGCGCCTTCGTCAGCAGCTCGAGGCAAACGCCGATCGACTGAAGCTCCTCGATGGCCAGACCTCCCTCGACGAGGTGCTCGCCACGTTCGACGCGCTCCTAAGCCAGGTCGAGGCGTCCGAAGGATCGGCAGGCGGTAGTCTGCCCGCGCCAGAGCAGCTCGTGCCCGCGATCGACGCGCTGACCGGGTTCTTCAAAGAGTGGCGCGCGTTTCTGGACGATCCGAATCAGACCCTGCCCGATCCGATCGACGCCGCGATGCGGAAGAATGGCGCGAACCACCCCATGGCAGGCCACGGCGGCTACCTGGCCTCGCGCGATGGCCGGATGCTCTTTCTGTTCGTCCAGCCCACGGATTCGAGTGACGAGTCGGCCTTTCTCGCCCCCTTCCTCGCGGCCATGCAGGCGGCGGCCGATCGCACGCTCTCCGCGCTTCCCGATGAGCTTCGCTCGAAGGTCCAGATCGGGTTCACGGGCGCGCCCGCGCACGTCCACACAGAGGCGACGACCGTGTTCAGCGACGTGGCAAACGGCGTCGCGGGCGCCGTGGTCCTGATCATCGTCATCATCTTCGCGGGCTTCAGGACAGTGCGAAAGACGGTCTTCAGCTTTGTCCCGCTCGTCTGCGGGATGCTCCTCGCGCTCGGTGTCATCGCGCTCGTGGTCGGCCGCCTGAACCTCATCAGCGCCGCCTTCTTTGCCGTGATGTTTGGGATGGGCATCGACTTCAGCGTCTATCTGATCCGGCGCACGGAAGAGGAGCTGGGCAATGGCCTGTCGATCGAGGAGGCCGTGCGTATCGCTGTCACCAAGTCGGGACGCGGCGTGCTGTTCGGTGGGCTCACGACCGTGGCCGCGTTTTTGGGCACCTCTTTCACAGACTTCTCGGGATTCTCTGAACTGGGCATCACGGCTGGCATCGGCGTGTTCGTCTGCCTCGCGTCCGTGTTCGTGCTCACGCCAGCCCTGATGCTCTCCTTCGGCCTCGAACCCGCGCGCACGGACCTGAAGCGCGTCGAGCAAAAGTTCGCTTCGAGCACGAGCCGCCGCAGGCTGTGGGCAACGGGCATCGCCTTCGCGATCGCCACCATCGTCTGCCTGCTCCAGATCCCATCGATCCGCTTCGACTACGACGCGCTCAAGCTGCTGCCCACGGGCAGCGACTCGACCGTGCTCCAGATCCGGATGCAGGCCGAGAGCGACATGTCTGCCAACTCGGCCGTGGTGATGGCCGACAGCCTCCCTGCGCTGCGCCGCATCGTGGGGGAGCTCACGAAGAGCCCAGAGGTCTCGCGCGTCGAGTCGATCGCGGATCTGCTCCCAGACAGCCAAGCCGAGAAGCAGGCCGAACTCGCGCAGATCCGAGCGACGCTGATGGCGAATTCCGAGCGGCTGAAGAATGAAATCGCAGGAGCCGCCCCCCGGAGCCGCCCTGTGAAGACGCCCGATGGGCAGGCACAGGGGCCTGTCCCTACGGCTCAAGCCAGGCACATCAATGAAAATGGAGGGGCGACGCAGGCGGCGCCCGGACGGCAGACCGCCCTGATCGCCCACCTCGAATCCCTCACCGAGAAGCTCGAGACAGCGCAGGAGCAGGCGTTCTCCGGTGGCCTGGCCTCCATCGCCGCTGCACTCGATGGGACGCTGACCGCGGTGACGTCATTGAGAGAGGCGCTGCGCTCGTCACCAGGAGCCCTCGCAGGGACAGACGCCTTTGAGCGCGCCGTGCTCGAAGCGCGCGATCGGATCTTCGAGCAAATCGCCACATGGGCGAACGCCACTCCCATGGCCGAGGACAAGCTCGCGCCCGAGCTGCGCGCGCGTTTCAAGAGCGCCCAGGGCAACTACGTGGCCTACGTGTTCCCGACCTCGTCCGTCTGGGACGTGGACGCGCTCGATCGCTTCATTGGCGCGCTGCGCGCCGTGACGCCGACCGTCACTGGCTTTGCCGCCACGCATCAGGTCTTCTCGCGCATGGTCGTGAGCGGGTTCTACGAGTCGATGGCCTTCGCATTCCTGGCGCTGCTCGCGATGCTCTTCATCGATCTGCGGCGGCCCAAGGCCGTGATGTTTGCCACCGTGCCACTCGTGTTCGCCTTTGCGCTGATGCAGGGCGTGCTGCGACTCTTTGGCATCGACTACAACTACGCGAGCGTGGCGGCCTACCCAGTCCTGCTCGGCTATGCCTCGGACTTTGGCCTGAACATCGTCCACCGCTGGCAGGAGCGCCCCAAGGTGACGGCCTTCGTGTCCGTGATGACCGTGGGCAAGGGCGTGATGCTCTCGGCGACCACGTCTGTCGCGGCGCTCGTGAGCATCGTGTTCGCGCGCCACAAGGGCGTCAGTGACTTTGGCTTGGTGCTGCTCGTCGGCATCAGCATGAGCTTCGTGACGGCCGTGATTGTCCTGCCCACCATCATCGACCTCGTGATCTCTCCCAAAGGTGATTCGAATGATCCCGTTCTCCCATCGAAATCGAAGGACGTTCCACTTGCCGCTGACGTTGGCGGCGATGCTCCTCGCCACGCTTCCATTTGATCCAGCGCTGGCCGCGGACGAGCCACCCATTGGCCTCGTGATCGTGACGCCGCCCGGGATCGAGCTCGGCAAGGACGGCGCGCGTTACGTCGATGAGTTGGTCACGCTCGTGTCCAAGTCCATGGGCCTCGGCCCTGGCGAGCTCGTGGGTTTCGCGTTCAGCGATCCTTCGGCGGCAGCGCAGAAGATCGCGTCGATGCCCGACGGCTTCGTGCTCGGATCGCTCGGCTTTTTCACGGCACACCGCACTGCGCTCGGGTTGAGGCCGCTGCTCGCCATCGAGCGCGCGGACGCCGAGCCAGAGAGCTACCGCGTCGTCGTGAAGAAGGGCCGATTCGAGACGCTGGCCTCGCTCGCTGGCAAGCGCCTCGCGGGAAGCCCGCTCTACGAGGCGCCGCGCTTCATCGATGTGGCTGCCTTCGACGGTGCGCTCACGGCAGCGACGCACTTCGTTCTGAAGCCCACGACGCGCCCCTTGCGCGAGGTGCGCGGGCTCGCCTCGGACAAGGTGGACGCGGTGCTGCTCGACGCTGCCCAGTTCGCGAGCCTCAAGGCCTTGCCGCTCTTCGAATCACTGGCTGTGGTGCACACGTCCCAGCCGATTCCCTCGCTGGGTCTGATGGCGCGCGATAGCGAGCGCTCCAAAGCGCTCGGCCCCAAGATGATCGAGGCTGCCCAGGCGCTGTGCGCGCATGGCGAGGGGCAATCACTCTGTAAGAGCTTTGGGATCGCCGGGTTCGACAAGGTGGACCAGGCCGCGATCGATGGCTTCGTGAAGAAGCTGGAGCAGTGAGAGGCGGCCAGCTCTGTCTTCGAAACATTGGGCTCAGTGACGCCTTCTTCCTCACCGACGTCGTTGGCCTCGCCGAGCAGTTCGAGGAAGCGCCGCTCGAGGCCGTGTTCATCAATTGTTTTAGAGTCTTGTCTTCAAATCATTCACTTAGAGCGATTCGTCATTAGGTGGGCTGTTCTTGGTTGGCAGCCAATCATGACGAGATGATTTGTTTTAATAGAAAAGCCCCCGGCTTTGCCGGGGGGTCATTACTTCATTGCCAATATATAAACCGCAAGGACGTCCGAATGGACGCCCCTACGGATGGTCGAACAGGTCTATTGCTGACATTCCCCGTCCTTCGCGGTGCAAAGGTCCTCATTGAGGGATAAGTCCTTATAGTCGAACAGGCGGATCGAATTCGACGGCGAGCCTTGGCGCAAATTGAATTCCGCGATCGTCAGGGTCATAGCCAGTGACGCTTCGATGACCTTTGTATTCAGCCGTATCCTCGTTGTCGTTGGCGACATTGACGAAGAAAAAGGTCATGGCATTGCCTGAATTCCACTCTGGAAGCTCGATGACCTCTTGCACCAATGCCTTCAGATCTTTCGGGACTTGGTATTCGATGTTTCGATTCCAGCAATCGAGCTCACGCAGCGCGCAATAGGATTCACCATAGAGTTCGCCATTGCAGTTATCGATGCACCGGACAATCCAATCCTTGATCGATGCCGATGTCTTCGATCTTTGATCTGGCCTGTCGGATTCATAATTCGAAAAATTGAAGGGCATCGAATTGCCCGTCTTTTCCGCATAGATGTTTTGTCTGAGCCGCTTGTTCGAATCGACCTCATTGTGTGGATACCAATAGATATACGCGGAGGTAATCGTTGCCCCGCGTGGAATTCGGACATTGGCAAATCGCAGCGCCGTATGAATCGACGTGTATTGCGAAGAGTCCATCATCTGTCTTCCCAGGCTGAAGGTGGCGCGGCCATTCAGCATCCAGTCGCTGGAGGTCATCAGATACGAGTAGGCCACGTCGTTCTGGCTCTGGACGCGCGCGTCGGTCGAAGTCTCGTCCTCTAGATCGACGCAGATGTTCGCGAGGCAGGTGAGTCCTAAGGCGCAGTCGCCCGCCACGAGGCAGGCCTGAGTCTTGGCGCACTTGGTCGCGCAGCTGCCGCCACAGTCGATGTCGGTCTCGTCCTGGTTGCGACGGCCATCTGTGCAGCTCTGAGGATGGCAGATGCCTTCGGTGCAGACCGCTGATTCGCAGTCGCCATCGTCACCGCACTTCTTGCCGAGCGCACATGGGTCACAGAAGAGCCCACCGCAGTCGATGTCGGTCTCGCCCAGGTCCTGCCGAGTGTTCGAGCAGCTGTGTGACTCGCACCAGCCAGAGGCGTTGCAGATGTTGCCCTGGCAGTCCGAAGCCGAGGCGCAGTGCTTCCCATCGATGCAGCGCGGGCATTGGTTTTCGCCGCCACAATCGACATCGGACTCGTTCTCGTCCTTCACGTGATTGGCGCACGAGGCCGCAGGCGCGACGCATTCTCCGTCATCGCCACAGACGCCGCTTTGGCAGTCGCTGTGGTTTTGGCACGACTGCTCAATCGCACAGCGAGAAGGGCAGGTGCCGCCGCAGTCGATGTCGGTCTCGTCGCCGTCGAGTTTGTCATTGGTGCACGAGGGCAATTCGACCGTCGCGTCGTCGTCACCGCTTTCAGCCGCGTCCGTGTCTGGATCGTTGCCTTGGCCGACATCGTCCGCAGGGGAGTGCCCAACGTCTTCTGATGTCGTCGCGTCTGGAGTGTCGTTGTTGGACGACGAGTTGCCTTCGCCACAGGCGGCCAAGAGAAAGAGGCTCAGCAGCGCGAGGCAGAAGAAAAGGACGTTTTTCCGAAGTGTCGTGAGTGTCATGGCATCTGTCTCCTTCTTCCCCCTCGTGTGTTCCATCAGTGCTCTGCCGAATCGACCTGTTCGCTGATGTCATTGAGTTCTTGAGCCAACAGCTCGGCGCGCGCCCTGGTCTGTTCTGGAATGCGCTCGTTCTCTCGTAAGGCCTGCGCTAGTCTGCGCGCTGACATCGCGAATTTGCGCAGCGCCAAGTCGATGGTCTGGGCGGGCTTGGGTTCGGCAAAGCGTTCGGTCAGCTCGCGCGTGAGTTTGGGACTACTCGCCTCATCGCCCCACAGCCGCTCGCGCAGCGCCGCGTAATCCTCTTGGCCAAACTGCCCGCGCGATTCGGCGCCTGCCAGGACGCTGATCGCTTCGAAGGTCGGGAATCTGCTGGCAGTGGCGCATGGCATTCGATCGCTTTGCTCGTCGACTCGATCGAGTTCATCGCCATCGGCATCCTCTCGAAGCAGGCGCTGTGGCACGCCCGCGATGGCTGGTTCGTGCCGCATCAGAAATCCGTAAGAGGCCGTGAGCTTGAGCGCCGTCTTCTGGCGGATGTGCAGCTCCTTGGCGCAGTAGGCCTCGAAGCTCTCGAACCCCCAGTCGCGCCATGCCGCGCGATCGCGCACTTGAATGAGGACAGCGCCAAACTCGACCCAGGTGTTCTTGAAGCGCCGGGCTGCTGCCAGCGCTTCAGCCCTCAGACGCGCCTGGCCAAGGGATGCCGCAGACGATGAGGGTGAATGCGATGATGATGATGCGGATTCGGGTGAGGCGTCCAAATCGTCCAGGTCGTGTGCGTGCGCTCCCATGCCGTCGTCGTGTCCTCGTGTGCGTGTCTGTGTTCGGTCGGGTGAAGGCAATGCCAAATGCCAAGGGCGCGGCTCTCTAGCCGAACGCGGCACGCCCTGACACCTGAAAGAAGCCGGAGGAGAGGGAGGGCTGCAGGGCAGCCTTTGTTTTTCTGATGTTCTGAGGACTTATCCCTCGATGAGGACCGAGCAACGCGAAGGAGGGAGGAATGCCAGATGAGGCGCGAGGCTTTGAGCTTCCAGAGGGAAGTGAAGCGCGAAGCAACGAGGGCTGGCGTTTCACGGACCAGCGGGGTGACGGGATAATCGAGGGATGCGTCCTGAATCTTTGGCGATCGAAGGCGCTCGAAATCGCGACCGGAGTGGCGGCCCTTGGGGCGCCCACCGTGCGTGCGCTGGAGAGGCGTTCGAGCGGGCAGGGCAGCGCGACATCGGGAGAACGCGAGCTCAGATGCCGCGCAAAAACCACGCGACGCGCTGCCGGAAGATCACTGGTTCGATCGCGGGGTCGAAGATCTCCTGAAAGCCGAGCTCGCTCATCTTCCGGCACAGGCGTTCGTCGTGCGGGTTTCCCAGGGCAAAGACGGGCGGTGGCCGGTAGCCCTGGCGCTCCCGCAGTTCCTCCAGGATCGAGAATGCCCGCGCGCCGAGCGAGGGCAGATCGAGGAGCAGCGCATCAGACGCCGACTGGCCGAGCGCGAAGCCGATCGACAGCAGCCCTTGCGCACTCAGGGCCTGGAACCCAGCGCGCCGCAACAGCTCGAGCACCGGCGTGGGATCGGCCTTGCTGCCCGTCAGCGCGAGGATGCGCGGCGCGGAGCTCTCCTCTAAAAGCGCCGACGGCATGGGCAGCCCGTGCCGCCGGATGAAGGCGGCGAGCACGTCCCGTTCGATCCGACGGTGGCCACCCAGCGTCCGATGCGCGGTCAGGCGACCTGACTTGATCCAATTGATGATGGTCGGAAGGCTGACGCCGATGAGCTGGGCCGCCTCGTGGGTCGTGAAATACCGGTGCTCCATGGATGTGAAGCCCTCGCTGGCAGGGAAGTCCTGCGCTTCTCACAGTAAAAGAATCCTTTTCTTTGATTTTTTCAGTAAGGTGCGCGTTTTCCTCTCGTCAGAAATCAAAAGCGCTGGGCCCTGGCAACGGTGCCTTTTTTCCTGCCCTCTTCATTCATCCACTTCCCGGAGCTGCAATGAGACGCCTCCCGAAACGCCTCCCCGCCATTTGTCTGGCCGTCTTTTTTCTCTCTTTGACCAGCACTCTCGCGTTGGCACAGGCACAGGAAGACGATGCGGCGGTAGCTGCGCCCCAGACCCAGCCCCAGACCCAAGCCGATGCCACGAGCGATGAGGCGGACGCGGAGCAGATCGCGCTCCAGAGCAATGAGCGCCACTCGTCCTCGACCATCGACAACGAGCTGACGGCCTTCCACAACCACCGCGTCACCTCGTCGCCGACGGGCGCCATCGGCCTGCTGCGCACTGACTCGGCCATCCTGGGTGAGAGCGGTCTGACGCGTCTGTCGCTGACCGGGTTTTTCGCCAAGCAGGACGGCTTCCCCACGCGCGCCATGGATGCGACCCACACGGGGGCACGCCTGGCCGCGGACCTCGTGTTCCTGAACTACTTCGAGGCCTACTTCTCCTACGGTATCGACTCGAACTTCGCCGATCTGGCCGAGACCTCGCGGCAGCTCCAGACGATCGGCGATCTCCAGTTCGGGCTGAAGGGCAGCTCGCAGATCTTCGACGGCCTCTACCTCGGCGGCTCGCTGAACTTCGGGCTGACGCCCGGCTTTGGGACGGACACGACCTCGGGCATGGGCTTCGAGTTCGCGCCACGCCTCATCGCGAGCTGGGACGTGCGCTCGCTCCACGCCGACGTGCCGCTGCTCCTGCACTTGAACCTCGGTGCAATCTTCTCCAACCACGACAGGGTCTATGATGCCTTCGCGCCCGACGCGTTCGACGAGTTCGCCTTTGGCCTGAACCGCTACAACCGCCTGAGCGTGGCGCTCGGTGCCGAGATCCCGCTGCCCTGGGTGACGCCCTTCCTCGAATGGAACATGGCCCTGCCGATCACGTCGAGTGACCTCCACGCGCATGATGGCGACGTCGTGAGCATGGGCTCGGCCATGGAGCACCGAATGTCCGTGGGCCTCAAGGTGACGGCGCTGCCGGACATCACCTTCCTGCTCGCCGTCGATGTGGGCCTGACCGGCGAGGCCGTCCAGGGCATCGCGCCCACCCCGAACGTCGCGTTCACCTTCGGTCTGAGCTACGCCTTCGACCCGCTCCTCCCGCATCGGGCCCAGCTGTCGGCCGCGGCCGCCGTGGAAGACGACGAGCTGCCGCCGTTGCCCCCGTCCACCTCAGAGCCGTCGCTCGCGAGCGACGAGGCGACGACCGCGCCTGCTCCAGTCGCCGCAACGCCTATCGTCGCGACAGACGCTCCAGTCGAAGCCCCCGCGTCTGCCGTCGTTCCAGCCATCGCGCCACCACCATCGCCTCGGCCGCGCCTCTTCCTCCAGGGCAGCGACGCGTCGGTCGCGGGTCAGGTGACGCTCCTGGATGGTGGCGACGGCGGTGCGACGTTCGCGGTGACGGCAGACCAAGGCATCGAGCTCACGCTCAAGCCTGGGACCTACAAGGTCCGCGTCCAGGCCGATGGCTTCCTCACCCGCATCGATTCTCTGACCATAGCCCCGGGGCGGACGCGCTTCGAGCTGACGCTCACGCCAAGGCCAGCGACCGAGTTGCTCGAATCGGGCAGCGCCAAGGCCGTCGTGCCCGCCGCCGCCCTGTTCCTGGCAGAGAGTGCCGATCTCGCGGCATCGAGCGCCGCGCTTCTCGACCAGATGGCCGATCTGCTGCTCTCTGGAAAGGCCGCGCGCCTGCGCATCGAGGGCCACACGGACAACCGGGGCAACGCGGACCAGAAGCTCACCCTCTCCAAGTCGCAGGCGTCGGCGATCCGCGAGGCCTTGATGGCGCGCGGCATCGAGGGCGAGCGCCTCCTCGTCGAGGGCAAGGGCGGTGGACAGCCCATCGCCTCCAATGCCCTGTCGCGAGGCCGCGTGCGCAATCGCCGCATCGAGCTTCACGTCCTGGCAGACAAATGACGCCCCACCGTCCGCATGAGAGCGAGACAGATGGGATGATTACCGAAAGGGCGCGAATCATCGCGCCCTTTCCGATTTGGACCGAAGGTGGATGCCAATTCAATTCATCGAATGAATCGTGGAGCGATGCATCGGGATGCGGTCCATCGCGCCTCTCGTTGAAATCGAATCGGTTGGGAATTCGACCGCGCCGCCTCGCCTTTTTCCCAGCGACATCGAGTCCTGTTTTTTTTGAGGATATCGAGGGGGAGTCACGAAGGGCTTATCCCTCAATTACCCCATCGCCCCGCTTGTCCATGAAACGCCAGCCTTCGTTGCTTCGCTCTTCACTTCCGTCTGGAAGCTCAAAGCCTCGCGCCTCTTCTGGCTTGCCCCGTCCTTCGCATTGCTCGGTCCTCATCGAGGGATGAGTCGTAAGGGCGCCGCCTGCGCTGCCCTGCGGTCGTCGTGCGACAAAGACACGACGGGCGTTACTCGCAACGCCCAGGGCCTCTCTTCAACTTCTCCCGTCGCCGAGCTGGTCCGTGGAAAGCCAGAGGCATCGTTGCTTCATCGGTCACTTGCGTCAGCAAGCTCCTTCCTCGCGCCTCTTCTGGCTTTCCCCATCCTTCGCGGTGCTCGATCCTAATGAAGGGATAAGTCCTTACTCAGGAAAAGACATGGGCAAATCTCAAGAGGTGGCTGTGTGATAATGTTTTACGATATAAATCACTGGAAACGGCTATTCATGAATAGCCAAGAAATTAGTGGTATTTTTTTATACGACCATGGGATTCGACCATCCCGTATCGCCCTCTCTCTATCGAAAAAATAAAACACAATAATTGGTTGGCTTGATTGAATTGAATTCCTCCAACCCAAGGCCCGCGTTCCCATGCAATTCCAGCCTTATCGGCTCAATCCGATCCAACGCATCAGGCTCTGGTGGCATGGCCTGTCGTTGCCCGCGCTCTTCGTCGCCAGCTTTGCGCTGCTCATCGCCCTGGGGACGGCTGGACTGCTCGTCTTGCCGGGTCTCTATGCCCACGAGCGGATCTCGTTTTTCGACGCCCTGGTCACGATGACGCACTGCGTCTGCCTGACTGGGCTGACCGTGCTCGACATCTCCGAGGAGTTCACGTTCTTCGGTCAGCTCTGGCTGCTCCTGTTCATCCAGATGGGCGGCCTCGGGCTGTTCACCTTCTCGTCGCTCCTCATCGGCGCGCTCGGCCGACGCCTGTCGTTGCGCAGCGAGCTGCTCACGAGCACCTCGCTCGAGTGCCGGACGAACACCAAGGGCGTGAAAGACCTGGCCCGCGACGTTGCCCGGTTCGCGCTGCTGCTCGAAGGCATCGGCGCCGCGCTCCTCTGGCCACAGCTCATCTACCAATCGGTCCTCGACGGCCGGTTCAGCTTGATGGGCATCGTCGAGGCGCTCTGGAACGCGGTCTTCCTCGCCGTCACCGCCTTCTGCAATGCCGGGCTCACGCTCTATCCAAACTCGATCGCCACCTTTGCCGAGCGCCCGTTCGTGCTGCTGCCGCTCACCGCGCTCGTGGTGCTGGGGGGCTTCGGCTTTCTGGCCTTCGAGGAGTTCCTGCGCTGGTGGCGGCTCGGCAGATTCCAGGGCCGCCATCGCTTCTCGATCCACACGCTGAGCGTGTGCGTGGTGACGGGCGCGTTCCTCACGATTGGGTTCGTCGCCTTCCTGATCTTCGAGTGGTCGGGCGTGCTCGCGAAGTTCGGCGTCATCGACAAGCTGACGAACGCCCTGGTCATGTCGGCCATGTCGCGGACGGCTGGCTTTGCCAGCATCGACTACGCGCTCGTGAGCAACGAGACCGCTTACCTGACGATCCTCCTCATGTTCATCGGTGGGTCACCTGGCTCGACGGCGAGCGGCATCAAGACGACGACGTTTGCCGTGCTCATGGCCCAAGCCGTGGCGCGCATCCGAGGGCACCGCTACGTCAGCCTGTTCAACCGGAGCATCCCCGACGCCGTGGTGCAGCGCGCCTCGTCCGTCGTGCTCATCGCCTTTTTCATCCTCTCCGGTGTCGTGTTCATCCTGGGCTTTACCGAGACGGGCTGCGGGACGGACCTGGCCGCCACGCGGCAGAACTTCCTGCCGCTTCTGTTCGAGACGGTCAGCGCGCTGAGCACCGTGGGCCTCTCGCTCGGGCTGGCCTGCCCTCTGAGCAGCGTGGGCAAGGCCATCCTCGTCGTCCTGATGTTCATCGGTCGCGTGGGACTGCTCGCCTTTTTCTCCACCCTGTCGCTGCGCGACAACGCCTCGCCCAGCGGGTTCAGGCCAGCCCAGGAGAACATCTTCATTGGTTGACGACGGTTCCCCTTCTTCCGACGCCAGGACGAACAGCCCGACGAATTGCCGCCGCTTGCCGCGCGCCTCTCGATGAGGCGTCGCTGGCCCTGGGCTGTCCGAGGCGCCATCGCAGGACTCGATCGCCCTGCGGAGCGACCGAGAATCCCTCTGTAGGCAGGGTTGGAGCGCAGAGGAAACGCACAGCACAGAGGCTCATGAGAGGCCGACTCGCTTTGGACAGGAGTGGAGGCGTTTGCGCTCGATCTCTCGGACGCCCATGAGGATCATGAGAGGCCGACTCGCTTTGGACAGGAGTGGAGAGCTGACCATTTTTTCAAAAGCGATCGCCGTTCGCCTCTCTCCTCAGACATGGCGGGAACGGCACGCCGTGCCCGAAGAGCCTCCGAACGCTTCCCAAGAAAGTCAGACCCGTCTGCTTTCCTGAAAGATCGACCGCAGATCGCCAGAAGATCTGCTGAAGGCTCGGCTCTGGAGGGCAGCCTCAAAGGCCTGATCGACAGAGCGTCGCGTTGAGGGTTTGCGCATGTATCGAATCAGCTCCGCTCCATCGCTGCGCCAAAGAAGCCGTCGCAGCCATCGCGGTGGGGCAAGGGCTTGAAAAAGCCGTCCTTGACCAACCCACGCGCGCTGTCGGGCAGGAGCGTGGCCGCGTCGATGAGACTGAAGTCGGGTCTCGACGCGAGGAAGCGCTCGACCACGGCCTCGTTCTCGACGCGCGCGAGGCTGCACGTCGCATAGACGAGTCGACCGCCGGGCCGCGTGAGCTCGCACAGGCGATCGAGCAGCGCGCTCTGGCGCGCGGCAAAGTCGTCGAAGCAGGAGGCGCTCAGCCGGTAGCGCGCGTCCGGGGCGCGGCGGAGCACGCCCAGGCCTGAGCAGGGGGCGTCGATGAGCACGCGGTCGCAGCGGCCCCGGAGCTTGGGCGCGTGGCACGCCGCATCGAAGTCCTCTGGGATCGCTCGCGACTGGATGGCGTGCACGCCAGCTCTGTTGGCGCGGCGGGTGAGGTTTTTGAGGCGGGCCGCATCCACATCAAAAGCGAGCAGCGCGCCGCGATCGGCCATCTGCGCGCTGAGCGCGAGCGTCTTGCCACCAGCGCCAGCGCAGGCGTCCACGACGCGCTCGCCAGGCAGGGCGCCGACGAGGTGCGCGAGGAGTTGGCTCCCCTCGTCTTGGATCTCGAACAGGCCATCATCGAAGGCGCTCGTGTCTGTCAGGCGCGGAAAGCCGCGGACTGTGAGGCCGTGTGGCGCGTGCACGGTGGGCATCGACTCGATCCCCTCGCATCGCAGCACGCGGCGAAGATCGTCCCGCGTCGTCTTGAGCGCGTTGGCGCGGATGGTCAGCGGCGCGCGTTCGAGCAGGCTCTGTGCAAAGCCGAGCGCGTCCGTTTCCCCGAGGTCGGCGATGAGGCGCGCGGCGAGCTCGTTCGGGATCGAACCGATCAGCGCCACGCGATCGAGCGTTGGCAGGCCGTCGGGAAGCTCGTGTGGAAGCTCGGCGAGGCGGGCGCGCAGAGAAGGATCGCAGGCAATTCGATCGAGGCTGTCGCCCTGGAGTCGGCGCAGGGCAGCGTAGCGCGCGTCGAAGAGTGTCTTCTGAGAGGGCACACGCGCTGGATCCAGGCGCAGCGCAAAGTCGAGGAAGCGCTCGCGCCGCAGGAGGAGGAAGAGGTCCTCGCCGATGGCGCGGCGCTCGGCGCTGAAGAGGTTTTTCTCGCGCTTGAGCAGGCGCTCCAGGGCCCGATCCGCGAGCGCGCCATCGACGCGGACAGCGGCATAGAGCTCTAGGACAGCGGCGCGGATGAGGTGGTGTCGCAGCGGTCGTTTCATTCAGCGATCGCCTCCGAGCAGCGTGCCTGCGGACAGCCTGTGGCCCTTGAGAAAGTCGGCCGCGCTCAGGCGCTTGCCGCCCTCGATCTGGATGTCGAGACACAGGAGCGCGCCTTCGGCGCAGTGGATGGCGATGCCGCGCTCGTCGGCAGAGATCACGGTCCCAGGCGTGTCGCTCGATTCATCGTCGATGGCGCGCGCGCGCAGGATTTTGAGGCGCTTGCCATCGAGCGTGGTGAAGGTGCCGGGCCAAGGCGTGAAAGCCCGCGAGCGCGCTTCGAGCTCCAGGGCAGAGGCGTGCGCAAAGTCGAGCCAGCCGTCTTCCTTGCGGATGATGGGCGCGAGCGTGGCCTCTGCCGCGTTCTGTGGCGTGGCTGACCGCTCACCGCGCAAAAGAGGTGGCAGCTCGCGCGTGAGCAGATCGGCGCCCGCGGCCGCGAGTTTGACGAGCAGGCTCTCGCCCGTCTCGTCTGGCGCGATGTCCACGAGCGATCGCGCGAACACGGGGCCCGTGTCGAGGCCAGCCTCCATCTGCATCAGGCTGACGCCCGTCACGCTCTCGCGCCGCGCGATGGCCCACTGCGCGGGCGCGGCACCCCGGTATTTGGGGAGCAGTGAGGCGTGGACGTTCACACAGCCTAGGCGCGGCGCATCGAGCACGTCCTGCGGCAACAGGCGGCCATAGGCCGCGACGACGGCGACGTCTGGGGCGAGCGCGCGCAGGCGCTCGTGGAAGTCTGTCCCACGCAGGCGCTCGGGCTGCGTCACGTCGAGGCCATGCTCGATCGCCCAGCGCTTGACCGGCGGTGCCTCGACCTTGTTGCCGCGGCCGACGGGCTTGTCGGGTTGGGTGACGACCAGGACCACCTCGCCCAGCGCGTGGCAGGCGGCGATCGCGTCGACCGCGAAGGCCGGGGTTCCCATGAAGACGATGCGCGGGCGTCGTGTGCTGCTGGGCATGGCGGAGATGGACATGGAGGCTCCTGATCGAGGCGGGTGGGCAGCTGAAAAATCGCGCGGCGCACTAGGGCGAGTCCTCGACCTCTCCCGTCGCCGCGCTTGTCCGTGAAAAGCCAGGCATCGTTGCTTCGTCGGTCACTTGCGTCAGCAAGCTCCCTGCTCGCGCCTCGCCTGTCATTCCACGTCCTTCGTGCGGCTCGGTCCGAATTCGAGGACACGCCCTACCTCATTTCGTGGATTCGTCGAGGGCGCGCGTCGTTCGCTCCAGGGCCATCGTCGGAGTGCTCCATCGACTCGACACGGACGCGAGAGCTCTCTGCGACGTGGCTCGCCGCTTTCCTCCGAGGGAGATGCCAACCAAGGCCGACAGGAACAGGCGGCGTCGCAAAGGGAATCGAGAGAATTCGCTTGCCCTCATTCATCCTCTTGTCCGCCGCGCCAATGTCTGGTCAGGCGGCTCGCCGAACGAGCTCTGAGGAGAGGGCAGACATGTATGGGCTGATCAAGAAGCGCTTCATCTCGGACTGGACACAGACACAGGTGCCTCAGGTGCGCTTCCGCTACGGCATCGTGGCTGGCGTGTTGGGGATCGCCTCGAACCTCGTGCTGTTCGGCCTCAAGATGGCGGTGGGCCTCTTGTCCGGCAGCATCTCGATCGTCGCGGACGCCATCAACAACCTGTCTGACGCAGGGTCGTCCGTCGTCACGGTCCTCGGGTTCAAGCTCTCCAGCCGCCCGGCCGACGCCGAGCACCCCTTCGGCCACGCGCGCTACGAATACATCGGTGGCTTCATCGTGGCCTTTGCCGTCCTGCTGATCGGCGTGCTGCTGGCCAAGTCGTCGATCGAGAAGATCATCGCGCCCGAACCGATCGACACCTCGATCTGGGTCTTCGTGATCCTCGTGTTCTCGATCGCCGCCAAGCTTTGGCAGGCCGCGCTCTATGCCAACTTTGGCAAGGCCATCGACTCGTCGGCCCTCAAAGCCACGGCCATCGACAGTCGCAACGACGTCATCACCACGAGCGCGGTCCTGCTCTCGGTCATCGTCGCGGCACTCTGGCCCAGCGTGATGCTCGATGGCTACATGGGCCTGGCCGTCTCGATCTTCATCGTCGTCTCGGGGGTCCGACTCATCAAGGAGTCGCTCGATCCGCTGCTCGGGTCCGTTCCCGACGAGGCGATCGTCGAGAGGATCACCCAGAAGATGCTCTCCTACGACGGCGTCCTCGGCATCCACGACCTGGTGATCCATAACTACGGCCCGGCCAACTGCTTCGCGACGCTGCACGCGGAGTTCTCTGCCCACGCGGACTTCGTGGAGAGCCACAACCTGGTGGACGACATCGAGCGCGACTTCATGCGGGACTTGAACATCTTTCTCGTGATCCACATGGACCCGATCGTCGAGAGCGACCCAGAGACAGACGCGCTGCGCCGCAGCGTGTTGGAACTCCTGAGGTCTGAAGTCTGCGCCGAGGCGTCGATCCACGACTTCCGGATCGTCCGTGGCCCTTCGCACACGAACGTGCTCTTCGACGTCGTGCTGCCGTTCGAGAATCCCTGGGACAGGAAGAGGATTGTGGCGCTGCTCGAAGCCAAGTTCGGCACAGAATCGCACGCGCTCTATTTCGTCGTGCGCATCGACAAGAGCTTCGTCGGGAACAAACGACACGAGCACTGAGGTGGAAGATGAGGACATCGAGGCATTTGGGCGTGGCGCTGACCGCCGGTCTGTTGCTCCTGGAGGCGTGCGCGATCGGCGATGTCCAGCTGACTCGAGTCGGCGGGGAAGACACGGGCGCGGACATCGAAGATCGGGATGTGGCCGCGCCCACCGATCCCGATCCCGATCCCGATTCCGATTCGGACATCGGACCTACCCCTGGCTCGGACGCTGGGGAGGAGCCAGATGCCACCGACGCCACCGATGGATCGGCCGAGCCTGATCCGGCCCCGGACGCGAGCGTGGAAGGGGATCCGGACGCGGGCCAAGACCAGGACCAGGACGAGGCGCCACGCTTCGAGTTCTGTGAGCGCTACGGAACGCCGATCGAGACGGCCAAGCTCCAGGACGATCGGCTGCGGGGCGTCTCAGGCGTCGTGGCCTCGCATCGGAACGCGGGGATCCTGTGGGTCCACAACGATTTTCCCGACGTGCCCACCGTCTATGCGGTCGAGGCCGCGACCGGGATCACGCGCGGTGTGCTGCGGGCGCCGACTGGGCTCGTCGCGCTCAATCTGGAGGACATCGCGTTGGCGCGCTGTCCAGACGCGGAGGAGGACATGGCCGAGAGCGTCGACCCGCAGGCGCGCTGCCTGTGGCTCGCCGACTCGGGCAACAACGACCAGACGCGGACCGATCTCTCGATCTTCGTCCTGCCCGAGCCTGTCCTGTCCGAGTCAGGCGGTGCGGCTGCCGAGCCCGAGACCTGGACAGCCGATCGGGTGTGGCACTTCCCTTTTTCCTATCCAGACGGGAACCACGACTCAGAGGCCTTCATGGTCGAGCCAGACGGCTCTGCCCTCTACCTGCTCGAAAAGCTCGATGCGTCTCCGGCGCGGCTCTTCGAGGCCAAAGGCCCCTTCGAAGACGGCATGCCGCTCGTGCTGGAGCGGATCGGCGAGCTCGCGGCTCAGACGATCGGCATCCCACCGTTCGATCTGACGCCCACGCTCGGCCGCATGATGACCGGCGCTGACCTGCACCCGAGCCGCACGCGCTTCGTGATGCGCAGCTACATCGGCAGCTACGAATATCGGCTCACGCAAGACGACTGGGCGCTCGAGCTTCCCAGCGTGAAGCCTGTCATCGTTGCCTTGGGACCACTCTCAGAGCCACAGGGCGAGGCCATTGCTTACGATGCGAGTGGCAAAGCCCTTTGGACGATCTCCGAAGATCCGAACCAGCGACCAGGGCAGGGGATTCACCACTACCCCTGCCTCGACGAATCGTCGGTGCCGTAGGGCTCACTTCTCGCGCGTCACCGTGACGACGGTCCCGATGCCACCCCGGACGGCGAAGTCGCCGATGACCTGGATTTTGCGCGGCGCGAGTAGGTCGAACAGGTCGTCGCAGATGCGGTTGGTGACCGCCTCATGGAAGGCGCCCTCGTTCCGATACGACCACAGGTAGAGCTTGAGGCTCTTGAGCTCCACGCACAGCTGGTCCGGGACGTATTCGATGGTGAAGTGCGCGAAGTCGGGCTGGCCGGTCATGGGACACAGGCAGGTGAACTCCGGGCAATCCATGGCGATGAGGTAGTCGCGGTCCGAGTTGGGGTTGGGAAAGGTCTTCAGATCCTTGCTGGGCTGGCTGGGCATGGGACGCTCACTCGTTGTCTGGTTGAAAAAAGGGCGCGCCTGCTAGTCATGCCGCGCCTGCCTGTCAATGGAGGGCGAATGGGGGGACTGGGCCATCGAGTTCTATTTTTTTTGATCTCGAATCGGGATGTGTCGGGGCGTTGCGTGCAACGCCCGTCGTATTTGTGTCGACTGACGACCGCAGGGCGTTGCACGCAACGCCCCTACGAAGACACGCCTCGATCTTGCGTCGAAAAACAGAACCCGATTGCCCTGAATGGGGGAGGCGTTCCGCCGCGAAGTCGGGCGTGAAATCCTTCGTTCGCTAGCTCCATCCAAAAGACGAGCGCTTCGAAGGCGAGTGCGGCGAGGAGAGAGGGGTTGAACTTCACGGGGCGAGCTCAGCGCATCGACGCGTCGGGCACGCCTCCAGCGTCCCTCTCCTGGGAGAGAGAGGCGTCTGTTTCGGGGAGCGCGATCGAGACGTTCATCCCATCGGGCAGCGTGAAGACCTCGACCTTCTTCGAGTCGATCTCGGGCGAGGAGGCGTTCTCCTGGAGTTTTGATTGGCTCTCGGCCCCGACCTCGATCGGGTGCGGTCCGCGATAGCCGTCGCAGCGAAAGACGAGGAACTTGCGGGCGATCTTTCCTCGATTGCGAATCAGGATCGGCTCGATCTCCTCGACCGCATCGAAGTGGCGCACGAGCTTGCGCGGCGGCTTTCCGCCCGATTTTCCAGGTCGGAAGTCCGTCGGCCGCGAGTCGATGAAGAGCGCGTCCCGTCCCACGAGCGCCGTCAGGTCGTCGCCCAGGTAGTCGTATTGGAGCCCGCGCTTGCCCAGCACGTTGCCGCTGTAGGTCTTCGCGCCCAGGTAGAAGCCGAGCTCCGCGCTCGTCTTGTAGCCATCGTCCGCGAACAGGAATCGGCCCGGATGTTCGGCCTGGCGCGCGCGCACCTCGGTCGAGAGCGCCTTCCAGCCGAACCACGTGTCATCGGTCTGGAGGGGCACCGGATAGAGCGCGATCTCGAGGGCGAGCGCGACGTGCAGCACGAGCGAGAGACCGAGGTTCCAGGCGGTCAGGCGGCGCGAGACGAGGAGGCTGGCGAAGAGGATGCCGGTGATCCACGCGGGCATCAGCCAGTTGGGCTTCACGAGCGTGACGAACGAGAGCGCGGTGAAGCCGAGGAAGAGCGGCGCAAAGAAGCAGAGCAAGAAGAGCGGCCGCTGCTGGACGGGCCTCGCCACGCGCGTTTGGAACAGGTGCTTGAGCTCGCGAAAGAAAGCCCACGCGATGCCGAAGAGCAGCGGCGGAAGCAGGAGCGCCGACTGTGATCCGAGCAGCTTGAGAAAGTTGATCGGGTGGAGGCCCCGCCACGTCGCCGCGCGATCGGAGGACTGGAAGAGGAACGAGGCAAAGCCGTTCTGCGCGTTCCAGACGTAGACGGGCAGCATGGCCACGTGGGCCAGCGCGATCGCGAGGTAGGGCCACGGCGTCTTCAGCCAACGCCGGTGTTGCTTCGAGAGGACGAGGAAGAGCGCGAGGCCGAGCTGAAGAAAGACCGCCGTGTATTTCCCGTCGAACGCGAGACCCATGCACAGGCCAGCGAGGATCCAGAAGGCGCGGCGGCCCCCGAAGATCGCCCGCTCGAGACAGAGGAGCGTGAGCGTCCAGAAGAGCAGGAGCGGCACGTCCGGCAGGCTGATGAGCGAGACGACCGAGACCATCGCCGTCGTGCCGAACAAGAGGATCGCGTGCGGCAGCTTGGCGCGGGGAACGAACCGCCGGGCGAGCGCAAAAAACGCGAACTGCGTCAGGAGCGTCAGCGTGAACGCGGTCAGGCGCAGGACAAAGGGGCTCGTCCCGAAGATCGACGTGAAGAGCCAGAGGCTCCACGCCATGAGCGGCGGATGGTCGAAGTAGGAGAGCGCCGGATGCTGCGAATAGAGGAAGTAGTAGGCCTCCTGCGGCACCAGGTCGAAGCAGAGCCCGAAGAGGATTCGCGCCAGGTTGAGGAGGGCGAGGATCGCCAGGGCGACCTTGAGTGAGAAGGGATTGCGGCGGAGGGACTGGAGCTGAGTCTGGGTTTGGGCGGAGGGCATCACTGTGTTGGTCGGGGAAGAGGGGGCTGCCTCATCACACCCATCTTCATTCATTCAAAATAAATTTATTCGCGCCTCTGATTTTATTTCAGCCATTTTGTATGATCCCACAGTGAATTTGCTTGGAAAAACAATGAAACTTTTCGGTTCCTGGACTCATGCAATCTCAATAAAATCATAGAGTGATTTTTCTTTGAGAGGTTTGATTCGAGACGCATGGTCATAGGTCGTAAGAAAGGTGTGTAAATGCTTTTTCAAGCACTCGCGGATCTTATAATGGTGGGCATTGGAATGTTGGGATGGATCATCGAAATGAATGATTGGAAAACAGACCTGTCTCGATTGATGTCGATTGTCTCGAATCTCAAACGAATCATCATGACGGCAAAGGAGGCGCGCGCGGGCGTTCTCACTCCCGCTTTTGTCTAGGGAAACAGGCGCACGCGCGGTTTCGATGTGCCTGGAGCGCCTCGGGGAATGCCTCCAGGACGGAGCGGAAGGGCCGTGCCGCATTCCGGGCCAAGGGGCAGGCCCGCTCTTGGAGCCGACGATCGATCTCCAAGAGTTGCGCTGGCTCGAACAGGCCATTGCCGAGGCGATCGATTCCTTGCCCCAGCTCTTCCAGTTCCTGTGCGCAGCCCTCGCAGGCTCGGCACGCCTCGCGGATAAAGAAGCGCGCCTCGCGCCTGGCCAAGTCGAACAGGCAGCTCTTCTCCGAGAGCGCGATGACGGCCCCGCAGCCCAGGTGCGCGCCAAAGTGGGAGAGTGACGTGGCCTCGAACGTGGCGTCGAGTGCCTCGCGAGGCAGGTAGGGGCCCGAGGCCCCGCCGATCTGGAGAGCGAGCAGGTTCTTGCCCTGAGCCAGACCGCCGCCGAGCTCTTCGAAGAGATACCTGAGCGTCTGGCCGCGTGAGATCTCGTAGTTGCCGGGGCGCTTCACGTCGCCCCCCAGTGTCACGATCTTCAGCGCGCCCTCGCCGCAGCTGGCCGATTCGGTCCGCTGACCGAGTCCACGATACCAGGCCGCGCCGCGATCGATGATGGCGGGTAGGCACGCGAGGGTCTCGGCATCGAGCACCGCTGTCGGACGGCCAAAGAGCCCCTTCTTGTGGAGTGGAGGGAGCGCGTCGAGCGGCCTGGGAGCGCGGCCTTCGAGCGCTTCGACGAGGCGGCGTGGGTTGAGGCAGAACGCGAGGCTCGAAAAGCTGCGCTGGTGCACGTCGAGCGAGGTGCCGCTCCCGAAGATGGACGCGCCGATGAGGCCTGCGCGCCGTGATTCGTCGATGGCGGCCAGGCAGCGCTCGCGCACGAGCTCGTATTCGGCGCGGATGCACAGGAACGCCTCTTCGGCGCCAGCCGCGTGGGCCGCGATCGCACAACCTGCGAGCACGCGCTGCGGGTCGCGTTCGAGCAGGACGCGCTGCCGTGTGCTGCCTGGCTCGAGATCGAGTGCGTCGATGACGAGCACGCGCGGTCCCTTGGCGCGCGCGATGGCCTTGAGCTTGTCGATGACTGGCTCGCCGTTCTGCTCACCGCCGATCAGGCCGCTCGCCTCGATCTCGGCGAGGAGCGCTTCACTCGTCATCCCGAGCGCCTTCTCGGCGGCCTTCCAGATGCCGAGGCGGCGTGCCGTGGCGAGCTGGTGCGATCCCTTGGAGAAGAGGCTCTCGAAGGCCACGCGCGGTTCGGTGCGGAAGGCGTGGACCGGCTTTTCGACGGCCAGCAGCTCTTCCCATTCGGAGGGTTCGGCGCGGATCAGGGCGCGCGCTCTGGCCGTGCTGATCGCGAGCGGTGCGCTGCGATCGAAGCAGACGACAGGGCCGAGATCGCACGCTCCCTGACAGCGCAGCGGTTCGAAACGCATCATCTTTTCTGCGAACACGCGCTCGACCTCGTTGCCGCCGCGCGCGGCGCACGGCGAGTTCGCGCAGATGCCGAGGCGGCATGGCTGGCGACGGCCCGCCACGAGGCGATGTGCCTCGGCGAGGGCGGCGAGCTCATCCGTGTCGATCGAGAGTCGTTCGGCGAGCAGCTGGATCACGCCGGGCGAGAACGGACCGATCAGGCGATGAACCTCGACGAGGATCGAGAGCGTCGAGGCAGGCTTCTGGGCGAGGCGATCGAGCACAGCTTCCACCTCGCGGGCCCGGGGGCCGAGGTCGGTGAAGCCGTTCGCGCTCTCGCGAGGGCGGGGCGTCTTGGAGGGTTGAGTTTGCACGGTGCGCGAAGGTGGAGCGCGGTTGCGCGCGCGGCCACTGCCTTCTTGGGGGAGCGCGTGAAAACTTTCCGGGCGTCTGGTCGCTGGCGGCGAGCGGTCGCACCGTCTCTTCGACCCCATGACGACGCCACTCGACTTCGGTGACGACCGCCTCATCAGCCTGGCGCGCCACGCCCTGCGCGCGCCGCTCGCCAACGTGTGCGGCTATGCCCAGCTCGTCGAGAGTCCATGCCTGACAGCCGCGCAGCGACGGGGCGCTCTCGCGTCGATGCGGCAGTGCGCGGACAGCGCACTCCTCCTCATCGAGCACTGGTTCGACGCTGTCCGTTTGATGGCCTCTTGCCCTGACCTTGGCCCTGCCGTGACGTTCGAGGACTTCGAGATGGCGGCGCTCGTGCGCGAGGTCCTGAGCTCTCGTGAGAGGATCCATCGGCACGCGCGCATCGAATTCCGGTGCCTGGCGATGGAAGGCGATGGTGCGCTCTGGGCGCGCACCGATCGCGAGCGCGCGTCAAAGGCACTCGCGTGTCTGCTCGACGCGACGCGGCTGACGATGGGCGCTGGTGGCGCGATCGACATCGAGACGCGGCAGGGCGTCATCGAGCTGCGGCGCGCGGACGGCGAGGCACTCTTCGACATCGGCCAGATTCGGCTGTCGCGAGCGATCGAAGAGGCGATCGCGATCGAGCGAGGCCTGGGCGTCGGCTTTCACCTCGCGCTCGCCCGGCAGCTGGGGATGATCGAGTTCGAGCGCGCCGCGCGGCTCAAGCTTCCTCACGTGACCCGACCGACATCCGAAACGCTCACGTCGATGCCTTCGAAGCGCGCTCTGGACTGAACCCCTCCTGCCTTCAGATACCGCGAACATCGATGATGACGACCCGACGCGGCCAACCTCTAGGGTCTGTCCTCAAACTGTTCGCGAGGGCGGCGCGTTGAAGCAGGCAGGTCCTTGGCGTCCAGCGTCGTTGGTCCGGCGTATTGGGGCATCGGCATGGCAGCGCGTGGCCGCCCGTCGCCAGGGAGAGGGAACGCCTTGGGCGCGGACCGAGGTCAGCTCTCGTCGGTCG
>JAISIF010000179.1 GCA_031262165.1 Myxococcales bacterium
GGATGCCTACAAATACCTCTCGAAGGACGTCATCGATTACGTGGCGAGCTCCCTGGGCGTCCCCGCCTCACGCATCTACGGCGTGGCGACCTTCTATTCCCATTTCGCGCTCGACCCGAAGGGCCGCCACATCCTGCGCATCTGCGATGGCACCGCCTGCCACGTGAAGAAGTCCCACGCGATCCTGCAGGCGATCGAGAAGAAGCTCGGCCTCTCCGACGAGAAGCGCACGACCGCCGATCTGATGTTCACCATCGAGCTCGTCAGCTGCCTGGGCGCCTGCGGCCTGGCGCCCGTCATGGTCGTCGACGAGGCGGTGCACGGCCAGGCCACGTCGGCCATGGTCGAGTCCCTCATCGACGACATCATCGCCCAGGAAACCGCCGAGAAGGCCGCCGAAGAAGAAGGAAAGTGATATGAGAAACATGAACGCCGATCACCAACTACCGAAGCCCCTCTCCCTGGAAGACATCGCCGACGCCCACCAGCAAGCGGTCTCCAAGCTCAAGCGCCGCATCGTCCTGTGTGGCGGCACGGGCTGCATCGCCAACAACTCCATGAAGATCCGCGACGCCCTGGTCGCCGAGATCGAGAAGTCCGGCCTGCCCGTCGAGATCGAGCTGAAGCAGGGAGAGCTCGACCACGCCCCCTTCGAAGGCACCTATGTCTCCAAGAGCGGCTGCCAGGGCTTCTGCCAGATGGGCCCTCTCCTGCGCATCGAGCCCGAGGGCATCTTCTATTGCCGCGTCAAGCTCGACGACGTGCCCGAAATCGTCGCCAAGACCTTGGCCACGGGCGAGCTCATCGACCGCCTCGTCTATGTCGATCCCACGACCCACCAGAGCTACCCCTACGAGCACGACGTCCCGTTCTACAAACTCCAGACGCGCGTCGTCCTCAAGGACTCCACGATCGAGCCGGAGAACGTCGAGGAATACGTCGCGCAGCGCGGTTACTTCGGCGCGCGCAAGGCCATCCTGGAGATGCAGCCCGCGGAGATCTGCCAGCTGCTCATCGACTCTGGCCTGCGTGGTCGCGGCGGCGCGGGATTCCCGACGGGCCTCAAGTGGAAGTTCACTCTCGCCTCGAAGAGCGACAAAAAATACGTCGTCTGCAACGGTGACGAGGGCGATCCAGGCGCGTTCATGGACCGCTCGGTCATGGAGGGCAACCCGCACGCGGTCATCGAAGGCATGATGATCGCCGCGCGCGCCATCGGCGCCGACGAGGGCGTCGTCTATGTCCGCGCCGAGTATCCGCTGGCCGTCCAGCGAATGAATCGCGCGGTCGCAGACGCTGAAAGATATGGCCTGCTCGGCGACAACCTCTTTGGCTCGGACTTCCGCTTCCGCATCCGCATCATGGAGGGCGCCGGCGCGTTCGTCTGCGGTGAGGAGACGGCGCTCTTGGCCTCGGTCGAAGGCAAGCGCGGCATGCCCATGCCCAAGCCACCGTTCCCGGCGCAGAAGGGCCTCTACGGCAAGCCAACGGTCATCAACAACGTCGAGACGCTCGCCTCGGTGCCCTATGTCCTGCGCGAGGGCGCCGCGAAATACCGCGAGGTCGGCACCGAGAAGTCGCCCGGCACCAAGACGTTCGCGCTGACCGGCCACGTGGCCAACACCGGCCTCATCGAGGTCCCCTTCGGCACCACGCTGCGCGACATCGTCCACAAGATCGGCGGTGGCGTGACGAACAACAAAGGTGAGGTGACTGGCGAGGAGTTCAAGTCGGTCCAGATCGGCGGCCCCTCGGGCGGCTGCCTCACGCCAGAGATGCTCGACTGGCCCTTGGACTTCGACTCGCTCGCGAGCGCGGGCGCCATCGTCGGCTCCGGCGGCCTCGTCGTCATGAACAAGCAGACCTGCATGGTCCAGATCGCCCGCTTCTTCATGAAGTTCACGCAGAACGAGTCGTGCGGCAAGTGTGTCCCGTGCCGCGAGGGCACCAAGCAGATGCTCTCCATGCTCGACGACATCATCGAGGGCCGCGCCACGGCACAGACGCTCGACCTGCTCGAACAGACGGCCAAGGCGGTCCAGCTCGGCTCACTGTGCGCGCTCGGCAAGACCGCGCCCAATCCGGTCCTCTCGACGCTGCGCTACTTCCGCGAAGAATACGACGCCCACGTCTTCCACAAGTGCTGCTCCACCCACGAGTGCAAGGCGCTCGCGAAGCCCGAAATCGTCGCTGACAAGTGCCGCGGCTGCACCATGTGCGCGCGCAAGTGTGCGGTCGGCGCCATCGCGGGCAAGGTCAAGGAGGCCCACGTGATCGACCAAGCCAAGTGCATCAAGTGCGGCGTCTGCAAAGAGGTCTGTAAGTTCGGCGCCGTCATCGGCATCTGATTCCCGACTGTCTGAAGGAGAACAACGACAATGTCTGATTCCAAGAAACTGACCGTCAACGGTCGGGAGATCGAGTTCACCGACGAGCGCAATCTCCTGGAGGTCATCCGCCAGGCTGGCATCGACCTGCCGACCTTCTGCTACCACTCCGAGCTGAGCATCTACGGTGCGTGCCGCCTGTGCCTCGTCGAAGTGACTCAGAATGGCCGCAGCATGGTCATGGCCGCGTGCTCGACCGCGCCCGCGCCGGGCATGGTCATCCAGACCGAGACCAAAGAGATCCGCGACATGCGCAAGATCAGCGTCGAGCTGCTCTTGGCCAACCACAACGTCGACTGTCCGACCTGCGTGCGCAGCTCGAGCTGCGCGCTCCAGAACATCGCCCGCCGCCTGGGGGTGGAGACGGTCCGTTACGAGACGCTCAAGCCCGAGCAGATGGCGCCGCTCGACCTCTCGTCGCCCTCGCTGCAGCGCGATCCGAACAAGTGCATCAAGTGCGGTGACTGCGTGCGCGTGTGCTCCGAGATCCAGAGCGTGGGCGCCCTCTACTTCACCAACCGCGGCTCGAACGCGAAGATCACCACGGCGTTCGACAAGCCCCTGTGCGAGAGCGAGTGCGTCAACTGTGGCCAGTGCGCGGCCGTGTGCCCCACGGGCGCCATCGTGGCCAAGCAGGACTCGCCCAAGGTCTGGGAGGCGCTCTACGACAAGAGCAAGACCGTCGTGGTCCAGGTGGCCCCGGCCGTCCGCGTGGCGCTCGGCGAATACTTCGGCGCGCAGCCAGGAGAGGACGTGGCTGGCAAGCTCGTCACGGCGCTCAAGCTCATGGGCTTCAAGCATGTCTATGACACGAGCTTCACCGCGGACATGACCATCTTCGAGGAGGCCACGGAGTTCCTGGGCCGCGTGGGTCAGGGCGGCGTGTTGCCGCTGTTCACGAGCTGTTGCCCGGCCTGGGTGCGTTTCATGGAGCTCTACTACCCGGACATGCTGCCCAACCTGTCCAGCTGCCGCTCGCCGCAGGCCATGTTCGGCGCGGTCGCCAAGAAGGTCCTGCCCGCGCAGTTCGGCTGCAAGCGCGAGGACATGATCGTCGTCTCGATCATGCCCTGCACGGCCAAGAAGTATGAGGCCAAGCGCCCCGAGTTCGAGACAGGCGGCCAGCCCGAGGTGGACATCGTCATCACCACCGACGAGGTGGCCCGCATGATCAACTCGCTGGGCATCAACCTGAAGGATCTCGAGCCATCCGCCTTCGACATGCCCATGGGCTTTGCCACGGGCGCTGGCGTCATCTTCGGCGCGTCGGGCGGTGTGATGGAGGCGGCGCTGCGCTACGCGGCCGAGAAGCTGGAGAACAAGCCGCTCGAGAACGTGGACTTCACCGAGGTGCGCGGCATGAGCGCCCACAAGGCGGCCACGCTCACTCTCGGCGGCACCGAGATATCGGTCGCGGTCGTCCACGGCCTGGCTCAGGCGCGCGCGCTCGTCGAGGACATCCGCGCGGGCCGCGCGAGCTACCACTTCATCGAGGTCATGGCCTGTCCGGGCGGCTGCGTCTCGGGCGCTGGGCAACCCATCGGCGCCACGAACGCCATCCGCAAGAAGCGGCAGCAGGGCCTCTACACGGCCGACAAGGCGCACCAGATCCAGAAATCCCAGGACAACTACCTGGTGGCGCGCTGCTACGAGCAGCACCTCGGCGGCCATCCCGGCTCGCACGAGGCGCACAAACTCCTCCACACGCACTACCAGAACCGCTCGCAGCTCTTCGATGCCAAGCTCCCGATGATGCGCGGCACGGCCGACAAGCGCCTGCCCGTCACGGTCACCATCTGCGACGACCAGGACTGCAACAGCCTGGGGATCGCCGACAAGATTGCGGCGCACATCCAGGCGACGAACCTGGCAGATCGCGTGGACCTCGACGTGGCCGTGGCCCCGACGAAGCCGAAGAACATCCTCGTCTCGATCGGCCAGCATGTCGTGGAGAGCAGCAACGTCGAGACAGCCTTCGAAGAGGCCAAGAAGGCCATCGACGCTGGCGTCGCGGCGTTGTGATGGGCAATGGTTTTGTGAATGGATGATTGAGCTGACAATCACGAGGGGACGACCAATCGGTCGCCCCCTCGATTCATATAAAGACTTATCCTTTAATTATCCCGTCGCCCCGCTCGTCCGTGAAATGCCAGCCGTCGTTGCTTCGCTCTCACTTCCGTCTGACATTCCCCGTCCTTCGCGGTGCAAAGGTCCTAATGAGCGAAGTGTCCACTAAAGTGGATTAGGGACATTTAATCGAATTTGTTCAAAAAACAGATTGGAATTCAGATCCAAAAATTCAACCAAAACACCTGACTTTCCGATTTAGCATTCTATACTCTATGAGCATGGTTAGTGGTTATTGTTAAATCTTCTATAAAGGGAGGCGCCATGACTTTTGAATCAAATGACGATTCTAATCGAAAGAGAAGGATCATCGAATATCGAGTTAATCAGACTACTTCTGTAATTCTGCATGAGGGCAGAATTGAAAATCTCGAACGGACGAATTTTTGGGTGGAATTCTTGTCTGTAAGTGTGCCAATTGCTTTCTTAACCACTCAATCCATTGAGGATGCTTTTCTTCGTAAGTATCTAAATATTGCAGGAAGTATCATGTCGGTCGTTTTAATCATCGCAACGATCGCTTCTAAGCATTATGGCTTGCAAGACCGTCTGAAACGACATGAAAGATTAATTTTGGAAGGGCATGATTTTATTAACGATGCAATAGCGCTTGAATTAAGACCTGAGATCGATCAAAAAGATTTTGAGCGCCTATTAGAAAGAAAGAAACGATTGGATTTTGACGACAGTCGTGCCTTGTCCAACTTGAGTACCGCCGAAAAACAGAAAGCTTTTCGCGAGGTACTCAAAGAAGAATATAGTATTGAGGCGGTTTGCCCGGATGAGAAATGTGGAATTTCTCTTTGGAGAGGCAAGCCAAGCAAAAAGGGGTGTCCTGTGTGTGGATTGATTCAACCCAATAGCTCAAAGGAGTAATGTTCATGGATTCAAGAAAATAAAATTTTGCGAGAATGACGGCAATAGTCCCTATAAAAAACCTATCGAACCACATGTCTTTCTGGCTTTGGAATTTTTTGGGCGATTAATGATATACGTATAAACTCAACAGATTTTGACCGCAGACTTAACGTTGTTATTATTTTAAAATGAATAAACCATAGGCGCATTTCATCTCGACTTTTATTTCACCCCATCCACCTCGAAATCCTCAGAGCTGAGATTCGAATAATACCGCCCCGTCGTTGCCGTGAACTTCAGGACGCAATAATCCGGGTCGGTGACGCCTTCCGGGTAATACATCGTATCGCCCGCCTGCCAGATCATCTCCTTGCTGGCCGCGTCCTCCAGCACCTCCATCGTCCCCTGGAGCATGACTCCTCGGAAAAAGCGGCGATCGCAGAAATAGACGCAGGCCTTGGGATTGGCTCGGTATTGCGTCACGCGCCGCGACGACGTGTTCGTCGTAAACCAAAAGGTGCGAATTCCCTCGCGCTTCCTGGGCGGCAACATGGCCTTCATATTAGGGAAACCATCCTCGCCAACGGATCCGATGAAGCTGACGCCCTGCTTGTCGATGAGATTTCCAATCGTCTTTTTCGCATCCCTCATCATGACGGTGATTCTCCGGCGGTTCGAATTCCATCTGAATCAATCGATCCGATTGATTCAAACCGATTGATTCAAATCTATTCGGTTCAATTTCCTGGATAGACATATCCCAAGACCGACTCCTGCGCATACGACGACGCCTCGCAGTTGGACGCGCCGCTCACCATGTGGTCGCCCGAGGTATTGTTGTAACAGCGGTAGAGTGGGACCGTCCCCGAGACCTGCGAGGAGTAGGCGTAGCCGAGCGGGCCCATGTTGAACTGGCCCTCGCAGTTGGACGCCGTCGTCACGAGCGAGTGATCGCACGTGGTGCCGTTCCCGAGGCAGCACTCGTAGAGCAAGACGGTCCCAGCCCTCTGGTCGCGCAGTAGGCGCCAGCTGACGCTGTCCTGGGTGTAGCCACTCGGAAGCTGGCGCGTCGTCGCCCAATGCTTGCTGCTCTTCACGCCGCGGATGAGCTTCACCTTCGCGAGCCCGTCCGGCTGGTTCAGCGCGTATTGAAAGCCACAGCCCAGGCTGCCGTTGCGGCTGGAGAGCGCGAACGTGCTCCACGAAGGCTTGTAAGCGCCGGTCTCGTCGAGGAGCCCGAGCCCGAGGCCCGCGGCCACTTCGGTCGGGTGATCCTTCATGCGGTGGTAGATGAAGCTCTCGATGCCCGGCGTGCCGAGGACGTTCTGGAACGCCTGGCAGAGCTGGGATTGCTGCTGCGCGCGCTGGGACGCGAGACCGTTGATGCCGTTCTCTGTGAGTTGGATCTCCCAGGCGTGCGGATCGTTCGGGTAGTTCTGGCGCAACCAACCAGCGAGCACGCCCAGGTTGCCGAACGTGATGCGCGGCCAGTCGTTGGCGCCGAACGCAGGCTTGGTCAGGTCCGGCGGATACGAGTGCCACGCGATGCGCCAGTCGCGGGTGCCCACCTTGGGGATGAGCTTGCCGAGGAAGGTCTGCGCCGAGACGACCGGATGCGTGTTGTTCAGCATCGAGTCGAAGCTGGAGCCAAAATGGTGCTCGAACGAGAAGAGGATCTTGGCGTTCGGCTGCTCGCGCTTCACCGCGTCGTAGGCCGCGTTGAAGCTCTGCGCATAGACGCTGGCCCACGTGTCCACGTTGCAGGTGCCCTTGGTGCAGCCGTAGTTGAACCATTCGCTCGCGTTGACCTCGTTGTGGACCACGAAGTCGGCGATGCGGCCATGGCCGTTCGATCCGTTGAAATACCAGGCGAGAAAGCCCGCGAAACGACCATAGTCGGCAGAGCCCGCGTCGGTCGGCGCGCAGAAGTAGTCCGCCACCACACCCGAGCACGCGCGCCGCGCCCAGGGCGGGACGCCATAGACCACAGCAGTCACCACGACGCCCGCGTCCGAGTAGGTCTTGATGGTGGAGGCCGTGCCCGCTTCGATGGTGTAGCAGACGCCGTCGTAAGCGACCTGGCCGCCACCGCAGCTGCCCGTCTTCGTCGGCTGCCACGTCTCCCAGACGAGGTTCATGGCCACGCCCGCCACCTCGTTGCCGATGATCTCGCTCGCGTTCCAGAAATCGGGCTGGAGCCCCTTGATGCTCTTGCGCGTGGGATAGGGCAGGACCGTGCTGACGCACACGTTGTTCGAACAGCTCTGATTCGACCCGCACGAGCCACACGAGAGCGTCCCGCCGCAGCCATCCGAGATCGTCCCGCAGTTCTTGCCCGCAGCCGCACACGTCGTCGGCGTGCAGCTCGTCTCGCACACGTTGTTCGAACAGCTCTGATTCGACCCGCACGAGCCACACGAGAGCGTCCCGCCGCAGCCATCCGAGATCGTCCCGCAGTTCTTGCCC
>JAISIF010000193.1 GCA_031262165.1 Myxococcales bacterium
TGAAGATGCGGCGGATGTGGGCGGTGATGGCCGACGGCAGCTCGCCCAGATCGCCGCCGGGGAGCCGGACGTAGCGGCGTCCCGAAGCGACGAGCGCGCGGATCTGCGCCAGGTCCACGCTCTGGTCGCGGTCGGCAAACGTGATGTCCAGATCGAACCAGCTGTTCTTGCTCAGCGTCACGACGACGCGCGGGGAGAGCGTGCGCAGCCGGACCACCTCGCTCGGCTTCGGGCCATAGAAGGTCCACTCGCGTGGCAGCGTCGCGATGCCCTTGGCCCAGACCTCGACGGCGCGATCGCCGCGTGCCAGGAACCCCTGGCCATCGCGCGCAAAGCCGACGCGCCTCAGCGCCTCGATGGCCAGACGCTCGGCCTCGACCTGCCTGCGGATGAGGCGCCCGTCCGAGGTGACGTGCGTCAGCGTGCCTGCCTGCGTGACCGGCAGCTCGACCGCGCCGTAGCGCACCGACAGATACGCGCGGAGCATCTCCGCGTCGCCATCGAGGGTCAGCGAGAAGCGCGGCTCCTGGAACTCCATCTCGTCGGCCGAGTCGAAGACCACACCAAACGCGCACAGGGCCGAGAGCGCCTCGGTCGTCCGCGCCTCGTCGTCGCGCGGCAGCGTGAGCGTCGGGTGGGCCTGCCAGCGCTTGAGCTGGCTGAGCGAGGCAATCGTCTCCACGGGGAAGAGCTTCGAGTCGTGCAGCGCGAACACGGGCATCTCCGAGAGGAAGCAGGCCGACTCGATGGCGAGCAAGGCCTCGTCCATGTGCAGCCGCAGCGTCATCGTGCGCTTCAGTTCCTGGACGTCGATCTGCGCGAACAGGTGCGCTGGCTTGCCCGAGAACTCGGTCGGCCTGCCATTGAAGCGGATGAGGCGGCCCACCAATGCCTGGAGCACGGCGCCGGTCATGGCGCTGTTCAGGTGGTAGAAGCCCTCGGGATCGCGCGGGGCGTTCGCCAGGAGCGCGAAGACCTTCCGATCGGCGTGTGTGAGCGTGACGCCGTTGAGGAACGAGTTGACCACGACCGGGCGCGACGAGGCGGTGGCCGAGACGCCTGAGTCCACGCGCATGACCCCGATCGACAGCTCTGGCCTGAAGTCCAGGTCGTAGCGGAAGGCGTGGTTGCCCGTGGTCAGGCCCAGCCACTCGCGCGCGATCGACTGATCGATGGCGCGCCGCTTGGTCGCGACCTCGACCGGCGTGAGCTCGTCGAAGAGCTGCGCGGCACCGGAGGCGGGGGGCCGCCCGATGAAGGGCGCGCAGCCCGTGGCCTGGCGCTTGAGGTTCTCCAGATGGCAGACGAGCGCCGCGACGTGGCGGCAGTGGTCGTCGCGCGTGCCCCACGTGCCGCAGTCGCACATCGACCGCCAGGCGCCATCCTCGAAGGAGAGCTGGACGCTGTAGGCGCTCTCGTCCGAATCGAGGATCTCGGCCCGCGCCGCCCTTTGATCGATGGCGCGTGGCAGGACGCCTTGGGCGGCGCAGATGCGCTGACCGCTGGCCAGGGTCTCGGGAAGGCACGCGGCCTTGAAGGTAGGCAAACGACGGGCAAAGGCCCGCAAAAAAGATTCGGTGAGCTCATCGCTCGTCGCTTCGTCGCTCATGGCGGCGGCCCCCTACACCAAAGTGACTCGAAGTCGAGCGCTGGGATCGGGGCGCGGGCAGAGAGATTGGGGGGCTTTTCGCGTTCGTTCGAGAAGTTCGATTGAAATCATCAGACCTGTTTCAAAGCCTCGCTGATGCAATGTCTTTTCGCTGGAGCGCCATCCATGGCGGCCTATTCGGTTCGACTATTTGGGACTCATTCCTCAATCATCAATCATCCCCTCGCTCCGCTCGTCCGTGAAACGCCCGTCCTTCGCGTTGCTCGGTCCTAATGAAGGGATAAGTCCTCAGAATAGAGGGCGCGATAACTCGTTCCCCTGCGCAATGAAAAACCTTGTGCGGATGCGATTTTGGAACAGGTCAATCGATTGAAATAGGATCGATTCACGAGATTCCCTCTTCCGGTCGCTCCGTGTCCGCCTCCTCCCACGCGTGAGAGGGGGATTTTTTTGTCTGTTTCATTGGCAAATGACGCTTCAGATCATCCGCGATCTCTTCCCTCTCGCGTCAAACGGGAGAGGGGGACAGCCTGCCCTCCCCTCTTTTTCGACTCGTCGCTCCCGAGGTCCTCCCGTGCCCCCTCCCATCGTTGCCGCCGTCACCGTCACCGCGCTCACCCGAGAGCTGAAGTCCCTCATCGAGGGCCGCTTCCTCGACGTGGCTGTCCAGGGCGAGCTGTCGAATTTCCGCCCAGCTGCCTCGGGCCATCTCTACTTCACGCTCAAGGACGCGGGCGCCGCCATCAGCGCGATCCTCTTCCGCAACGAGGCCATGCGCCTGACCTTTCGCCCGGCCGACGGTATGGCCATCTGTGCCGAGGGGCGGCTGTCGCTCTACGAGCCGCGCGGCCAATACCAGATCGTGTGCAGCCGCCTGACGCGGCTCGGCAAGGGCGACCTGGCCCAGGCCTTCGAGCGGCTCAAGGCGCGCCTGCTGGAAGAGGGGCTGTTCGACGCGGCCCGCAAGCGGCCCATCCCCTTCCTGCCCACGCGCATCGGCCTCGTCACGTCGCTCGCGGGCGCGGCGCTCCACGACTTCACGCGCGTGCTCCACCAGCGCTTTGGCGTGCCCGTGCTGCTCGCACCATCGAGCGTCCAGGGCGAGGTTGCCCCGCGCGAGCTCATCGCCGCCCTGCGTCGGCTGGAGCACAGCGGCCTCGTGGACGTCATCGTGCTGACGCGCGGCGGCGGCAGCATCGAGGACCTGTGCGCCTTCAACGACGAGGGGCTCGCGCGCGCCATCGCGGCGTGCCGCGTGCCGGTCGTCTCCGCCGTTGGCCACGAGGTGGACGTCACCATCGCCGACTTCGTCGCGGACCTGCGCGCGGCCACGCCCACGGACGCGGCCAAGACGCTCGCGCCCGTCGAGGCCGACCTCAGGCGCGACCTGGGCCAGCGGATGCGGCGACTCCTCTCCGGTGTCCGCGCCACCCTGCTCGGCGATCGAGCCCAGCTCCACGCGCTGAGCCGTGAGCTCGGCGATCCGCGCCATCGGCTCGTCCGATACAGACTCGATCTCGGCGAGCGCGAAGATCGCCTCGTCCAATCGATGAGGTGCCGAATCGACACCCAAGCAGAGCGCCTGCTGAGGCTCTCCGAGCGCCTCGACCGCGAGCACCCGCGCGCACGCCTGGCTCGTTCGAGCGCGCGTTTGAACAGCGCCCGTGAAGCCCTTTTCCGGCTCGAAGCCGCCCAGTCGAACGCACGCCGCGCCTGCCTTGCCGACCGATGGTCGCGCCTGAGGCTCGCCTCACCAGCGGCCGCGATCCGCGCTGGAAGATCGACCCTCGCTGCCCTCGACGCGCGCCTACGCCAGGCCATGCGCGCGGCGCTCTCGTCCAAGGCCAACGCCCTCCACCGCGAGGTCGCGCGGCTCGACGCGCTCTCGCCGTTCGCCGTGCTGTCCCGCGGCTACGCGCTCGCGTTCAGGGCCTCGGACGGCGCGCTGCTGAAGACAGCCTCGGACGCGGCGCCGGGCGAGCCGATCGAGCTGACGCTCTCGGATCGCTCCCAGCTCAAGGCGCGCGTGGAGATGATCGACGAGACGTAGATGCACGAAGAGGGGCGCGGCGAACCGTGCCCCCCCCCCTCGTGAACTGCCTGGATGAACGCCCTCCTCAGGAGGAGCTTGGCAGGCTGGCGATGAAGCCCAGGCCAAAGCCGAACTCGACCTCGCCGCCGTTGGGCTTGAACAGGCGCGCCTCGGTGACGAGCTCCAGGTTGTCGAGGAGCATCACGTTGTAGCCGAGCGCCACGCTCCACAGGTCGAGGCGGCCCTGCGCGTCTTCCTCGTCACTCCAGAGCAACGCCGCGGATGCCTCGACGAGGAGCTGATGGCCCTCGCGCACCGTCCAGTAGAGGCCGGGCGTGAGATCGAGCCCGATACCGACCTCGCTCGGCGCGCCGTCGCCGTTGTTGTCGTTGTTCGTGCGCGTGATGCCGAAGAGGGGCAGCGCGGCCCGCAGGTAGACGCCGAAATTCGCGGGCAGATCGAGGTTCAGCTCCAGGCCAGGCGCGATGCCGCCGTCGAAAGTCAGCATCAGATCGAGGTCGAAGAGATCGCCGTCCAGGACCGTGGAGATGAGCCCGAACTCGAAGGCACTGCCCGCCCCATCGAGGTAGCCGTCCGTCTCGAACGAGAACCCGACGAAGCCCGCGAGGTGCTTGGTGATGCCGACCCCGAGGACCGACTGGTTGCCGATCGCCATCGATGCGCGGCCGTCGCGAATGCCCTCCATCCCGAAGTGCGTCTCGAAGGAGACCTCGCCTGACGCGTAAACCTCGACCGTGTCGGCGGCCCGCGCTGGGGTGACCGCGACGAGTGAGCACAGGGCGAGCGCTGCCATCGTCGGCGCCACTGGCGAGAGGCGGCAGGCGCCGCGCGTTCCTTCGACGTCCGCCTGGCGCGACGATCCTGACGCGCTGTCACCCGAGGACTTCGAGGAGGGGCACTTCGAGTTGCCGCAACCATCGCAGCCGCCGCAGCGGCCCGACGCGCCGAGGCGCCGAATCTTCCGAAAGAGAGTGAATCCAAAGAAGGTCGCCGCGAGGGCGACGATCACTGCCACGATGAGTGTTTCCATCCGTCTGTTCCTGTTTCGTTGTGTCGCCGTCTTGGGGGCGAGGATTGAGAGGGAAAGGAGGGGAAGGGATTGAGATCGAGGAAGAGAGGCGCGACCGAGACGGCCTGACAGGCGGACGTTGGACACACGTGTCGCCTGAACGGCCGCGAGCTCGGTGCCGCCTGTCCCGGCCCAGCCAATCGAGGGGCGATCGGGGGCGCGGGACAGACGACCTCAGCGGCGCGCCGATGAAGAGCGCCAGAGACAGCCAGGCCGGACGATGGGCGTCAGAAGCCCAGGAGCCGACCGACCTGGAACACGATGAGCGCCATGGCGTAGGCCAGCGCCGTCAGGCCAAAGAACTGGCCGAGCGCCCAGCTCCATCGGCCCGACTCGCGCTTGGTGACGGCGATGGTCGCCATGCACGGCGTGCCGATGAGCAGGAAGAGGATGAGCGAGATGCCCACGAGCGGCGTGTAGTCGCGGTGCAGGGCGGCGCGTAGATCCTCGGACGCCTCGTCCACCTCGCCCATCGAGTAGATGATGCCCATCTGCGCCACGAAGACCTCTTTGGCCGCGAACGCGCCGAGCATCGCCGTCACGATCTTCCAGTCGTAGCCGAGCGGCCTGAAGAGCGGTTCGAGCGTCTGACCGATGCGGCCAGCGAACGAGGCCTCCAGATCCTCCTGGCCACGGAGCGCTTCGAGCTCGGCCTCGGTGATGGTGCCTGCCTTTGGCTCTGCTGGCTCGGCCGCCGCGACCGCCTTCGCCTTGGCGTCGTTCACGTCATCCGCCTCGGCCACGTCGGCCTCTTTGGGATTGGCGACGACCGTCACCTCACCGGCCGCGACCCGCGCGTCGATGGCGTAGTCCTCGACCTTGGGGAAGGCGGTCAGGGCCCACAGGAGGATGGAGACGGACAGGATGATGGTCCCGGCCTTCTTCAGATAGAGCCAGGCGCGCTCGCACATCTTGGTCAGCACGCCGCGCAGAGTGGGCAAGCGGTAGGGCGGCAGCTCCATGACGAACGGCGCGTCCTCGCCCTTGAACGCGGCCTTGCGCAGCAGAAAGGCGACGAGGAGCGCGAGCGCGAGGCCCGACGCGTAGATGGCGAAGAGCATGGGCGCGCGCCACGTGGCCGGGAAGAACGCGGGCACGAGAAGCATCCAGATGGGCAGACGCGCCCCGCACGAGATGAGCGGGAGCACGAACATCGTCACGAGGCGGTCGCGCTCGTTCTCCAGGGTGCGCGTGGCCATGATGCCTGGGATCGTGCAGCCAAAGCCGGTCATCATCGGGATGAAGCTCTTTCCGTGCAGACCGAAGCGGTGCATCAGCCGATCGACGAGGAAGGCCGACCGCGCCAGGTAGCCCGTGTCCTCCATGAAGGCGAGGCCCAGGAAGAGCAGCAGGATGTTCGGCAGGAACACGATGACGCCGCCCACGCCGCCGATGATGCCCTCCGTGAGGAGCGACAGGAGCATGGACTCGGAGCCCTCGGGCCACAGGCCTCTGACCCAACCAGTGAGCGCTTCGAAGCCCGACTCGATCCAGCCCATCGGCGGATCGCCCAGTGTGAAGGTCAGCCAGAAGATCGCGTACATGGCAGCAGCGAAGATGGGCAGGCCAAGGACGCGGTGGGCCACGACGGCGTCGATCTTCTTGGTGAGGAGGCGCGCGTCGGCCCGCGAGCTCTGCGTGATGACCTCGCGCAGCAGGCCATCGACGAACCCGAAGTAGCCCTCGGTGATGAGCAGCGCCGCGTCGTGGCCAGACTCCGCTTCGAGGCGTGTGCGGATGGCCGTGATCCGATCGAGCGTCGAGGTGCCCGTGCCGAGCATTTGGAGGCGGGCGACGTAGTCCGCGTCGTTCATGAGGAGCTTGGCCGCGGCCCAAGCCTTGGCCTCGGGTTTGACGAAGTCGGCTGGGACGAGGTCACGGACGAGCGCCAGCGCGGCGTCGAGCCGCTCCCCGAGCACCAGGCGGTTGCCGAGGTTGGTGGGAGAGGCGAGCGCGCGCTCGATGGCGGCCTTCAGCTCCTTCATGCCCTTGCGCCTGTGGCCGATCGTCTCGACGACGGGGCAGCCGAGCAGCCGCTCCATCTGGACGAGGTCGATGACCTGTCCGGCCGCGCGCGCCTCGTCGGCCATGTTGAGGCACAGGACCACGTTGGCGCCCATCTGCATGACCTGCGCGAGCAGCACGAGGTTGCGGTGCAGGTTCGTGGAGTCGGCCACGACCACGACCACGTCGTGCCCGCCCGTGAGCAGCTCGTCCTGCGCGATCTTCTCCTCGGGTGAGAGCGAGGTCAGGCTGTAGGTGCCGGGCAGGTCGATGAGGGCAGCGCTCCGCTCTCCCTCCAGCGAAACGCTCCCGTCACGCCGCTCGACCGTCACGCCCGGGTAGTTGCCGACGTGCTGGTGCGCCCCCGTGAGCGCGTTGAACAGCGAGGTCTTCCCGCAGTTCGGGTTGCCAGCCAGCGCGATGCGGATACGGCGGAGCCCTTCTGCGTGCGGAGCAGCAGGTTCGACGGCGCTGGGTCGAGCTTCCTCTGGGGCGATCTCCAAGGCTTCTGCGTCCGCGCTCATCTCTGGTCACCCCGACTGTCTAGATCCGTGGTCGCCGAAGCCCTCTCGGCCTCGGCCTCTGCCTCGCGCACGTCATCGATGATGAGGACGGCTTCGGCTTCACCGAGCCGGAGCGCGATCTGTGAGCCCTGGCACGCGATCCAGAGCGGATGGCCCGTCGGGCCGACGCGCTCGAGCGCGATCTGGGCGTTGGGCAGGATCCCCATGTGGAACATGCGCTGTCGAATCGCAGTGCTGGCCTGGATGGCCATGACGCGCGCCGACTGGCCCGGAGAGAGGTTGCAGAGAGTCTTCATGGCGATGCCTTTCCTTCACGAAAGCGAGGTCAATCAGGTTTGTTAGCTTTGGCTGCCAAACACGAATGCTCCTTGGGTGTCAAAGATTTTTTAGCCAAAGCTAACAAAACCACCGCGGTCATTCTTTCCACCATGCCTCTGTCCTCTTGCCTCGACTGGCATTGGAGCGGCTCTTCGAGCGATGGGCGTTGGGCACGCGAGTGGTTCCCGGAGACGCCGACTCTCGAAATGAACGGCCCGCCGTGGCGCGTTTCACAGACACACTCGGAGCGTTCGAAAATTGACTGGCATTTCCTTGGGCAGCGACCTAGAGGCGCCGCGCGCCGGGCCACCCCCGGTGCCCCTCTCCCGAACGGGCGACCATGCGCCGTCCGTCCTGCCGACCGCGGGCTTGGTCTCGTTCCCACTCAATCGCCACCTCTTTCGATTCCGCCCCGACGATGTCCGACAGTGCCTTCGAAGGCGCTGCCTCGCTCCTTCGGCCGACTGGGACAAGAGAGGTGGCGCGCCTTTGTTTGACGTTCACCCCAAGGAGACAACGCATGGAAGTGCAGTCCGACAAACCTCAGGCGCTCGCCGCGAAGTTCGACGTGGTCGAGGCGATCCTGGAGAAGAACAACCGCGACCCCTCCCGGACCATCCCGATCCTCCAGGAGATCCAGGATGCCTACAAATACCTC
>JAISIF010000016.1 GCA_031262165.1 Myxococcales bacterium
CCTCGCGCCCGTGCCGCATCGAGGAGAGCGGTGCGAGCCAGCCTTTGTCGTCGAGACATTGCGCTGCCTTGCAAGTGTGCAACAGCTCGATCCCAAAGAACTCGCAGAGCAGCTCACAACGAACACCACGCGCCTGTTTGGCATCGAAGGTCTGTCATGAAGCTTCAGGCGATTGTCTGTGGCGCACTTCTCTTACTGCCATTGGCGTGTGACTCGAATGCCGAGCCACCACAGTCACAGCCCCAGGCTCAGAAGATCGAAGATTTGCGCAATCCCAAGCTCAGTCAGACAGGGCTCGTCCGCATCCTCACACGCGATGGCCGATCAATCGAAGTCAGCGTGGAGATTGCCTCGAATGATGAAGATCGGACGCGCGGTCTGATGTTTCGCCGCGCCATGCCTCAGATGGCCGGGATGATCTTTGTATTCGAAGACGAGGAACAGCGCAGTTTTTGGATGCGAAACACTTACCTGCCGCTCGACATGATCTTCGCAAAGGCCGACGGGACAATCCTGGGCATCGTGGAGAATGCCGAGCCACTGACGTTGACCTCACGCGCTGTCCAAGGCGCCTCCAAATTCGTCCTGGAGCTCAACGCGGGTTTTTGTGCCAGGCAGGGCATTGGAGCGGGCGACAAACTCGAGCTGATTGGGATGTATCGGCTGGAGTAGAGGCCGATTCGGATGATTGAGTCGAGGCAATCGTTCAGAGCAGGTCTCTGGCCTTTCGGGCCGCCGATTCGGCCTTGCGGTGGAGCTCGTCGGCCTTGAGCTTCAGGTAGGCCTGGTGCGCGCGCAGCGCTGCGATCGAATTGCTCTCACTCCAATCGCCTGGGAAGGGGCGGGCAGCGCCATCGATCGAGAAGAATTCGCGGCGGCCGCGGTCCGTCTGGCCCGTGCCGTTTTTGTTGGTGGGCGACACGTTGGTGGCGCCTTCGGCCATGGCCCCGCCAGTGTCTGAAGTGGGGATGGAGGCCATGCCGCCATCGCCTTCTAAGGCCGCCTGTTCGGCTGCGCCCGTGGCCGCAAAGACGTCAGCGCTTGAGGGGGCGAGCACGTCCGACGACGCGTGCTGATGGACAGTGGTCGCTCGCAACTCAGGGTTGAGGTGCGCCGATCGCGACAGCGAGATGCGGCGTTCGCCCTCGTCGAAGAGGGAGTCTTCCTCCATGAGCGTAGCCAGGCGGCGCTCGAGTTCCTGCTCATGAACGAGGCGCTCGATGTGCTGGGCGACCGCGCGCTCCTCGCGTCGCAGCTTGTCCTCGCTGTCGAGGAAGGCGTCTGCCATCTCGAAGAGCAGTTCTGGATCGTCCGCGTTCTGAGCGCTCAGGGTAGGGATCGGCCTCTTGTCGGGGGAGAGCTTGGCGGGCCAGGCCGACACGCTGGGCGAGGAGAGCTGGAGCGCGCGCCGCTCTGCGTGCAGGACGCGCAGCCAGGGGGCCAACGTCTCACGCAACTCGCGCAGATTCGCCCTGTCCCAGCCTGCGTGCAGGCGCCCGATCTCGCGATCGAGCGCCGAGGCCAGGCGCTCCCGTGCCTGGAACAGGTGCTGACCTGCCTGGCGCTCGGCTTCGAGTTTCTGCGCCAAAAGGTTGGAGAGCTCCTGAGAGTCCTGGAGGAGCGTTTCGAGCGAGGGGGACGACGAAGGCCAGAGTGGGCTGCGCGCCACATGCTCCGCTTTCAACGCCTCGATGCGCCGGTTCAAGCCTTCGAGTCTCGTCTCCAACGCCTGCCGCTCTGCCTCGATCGCCTTGCCGCGCTCCAGCGCCACGCGCACCTCCTCGCGCCTGTCACGCAGCACGCCATCGGCCTTGGAGGGGTCTGGCGTGGCGGCGGACGCCTGAGGTGAGCTGCGATTCGGCTCACCCAGGGGCGCGGCGCTCAGGGATAGCGCAAGAAGGATCGGCAGACAGTTCATGGCAGCGGAAGGAGGGCAATCGACACGCCGGAATCGAGACGGCTTGGATGAGAGAGAAGCGGTGAGACTCTCCGCGCGCTGATACAAAAATGCTTCAAAAAAATGAGACCGACTGGCCCTTTAGCTAGGGCCGGTCCTCGAATTCGGACCGATCCCTGCGAAGGACACTGAAAGACAGGCGTGGCGCGAGGCGGGGCAAGAGCTCCCTGAGGGAGGCTTTCGTTTGAAGTCCCCTTTCCGAGGGGGATGTCGACGAAGCCGACAGGGGAGTGAGTCACGATGGAAATCGATAGAACTCGATGGCCTTGGAGGAATTCACAGGACAACCGAGTTCTACCGAATGACCGATGCTCGATACGTCTGTCAGAGGGGCTTCGATCGCGGGACACCTCCCTGAGCTCACCCCGCTTTTTCTATCTTTGGCGACATGGGCGGCGCGTCGGGCTCAGTGGGCGCCGACGTGGCACCCTGAGGCCACGCGGGCCAGCCACCAGCGATGTAGGGCCCATTGGGCCGAGCGAGCTCGCCATTCGGCGCAAAGGCGTTCACGATCTTGCCCATGCGCTCATCGTCGAGAGGCGGCGCGATGGCTCTCGGCGCGCCGGGCGTGGCGACGAGCTCGTGGTGCAGGCGCTGGGTCGGGTAGGCAAAGGTGAGCTGGAGCGCCTTGGCCAGGCGGATGATCTCCAAATAGATGTTGTGTCGCTCGCGCAATTCGATCGTCCAATCCGGACATTTCAAAAAGAAATAGAGCATGATCTCAAAGGCGTAGGGGCTGAACCCCGCGAGGTGGATCTCGTAATAATCCTTTCGAGCGAATTCATTGGCCTGGAGGATGGCGCGGATGCCCTCGACGAACGCCTGGATCTGCTCGGGGGTGGTGTCGAAGGAGAGGCCGAGCGTCGCGGTGACGCGCCGGTAACGGCGGGCGCCATAGTTGTCGATCTTGGCGTCGGCGACCTTCGAGTTCGGGACCGTGATGATCGAGTCGTAGAACGTGCGCACGCGCGTCGAGCGGAAGCCGACGACCTCGATCACGCCCTCGGCGCCATCGACGACGACCCAGTCGCCCACCTGGAACGGCTTGTCCGAGAAGATGACGATGCTGCCAAAGAAGTTGGCGAGCGTCTCCTTGGCGGCCATGGCGATGGCGATGCCGCCGATGCCCAGGCCCGCGAGCAGCGAGCCGATGTCCACATTCAGGTTCTGGAGGATGAAGAGCAGGCCGATGGCCACGATGGCGATCTTGAGGACGCGGCGGATGAGGGGGACGAGCTGGTCGTCGAGCTTCGAGTCGGTCTTGCTCGCGCGGAACGCCAGTCGGTCGCAGAACACGTCGACGAGCCGGTAGAGCGCCCACACGCACGAGAAGACGATGAGCACGTGGATGATGAACGCGAGCAGCGTGTCGGCGATGGCAGGCAGGCGCAGCTGTGGGTAGGCGATGGCGAGCAGCAGGGTCACCAACAGCGTGGCCAGAGGCGAGACGATCGCGTCGATGAAGCGCACCACCAACTCTTTGCCAAAGCGGGCTACGAAACGCTCCAGGCGGTTGTTGAGCACCAGGAAGAGGAGCTTTCGAAGCGCCATGCCCAGCAGGATCAGGAGCGTGAGCCCGATGTATTGCCAGAGAGTGATGCCGAAGGCCGTCAGGTGGAGGAAGGCGGGCAGCTTATCCAGGTCCTCTTTCGAGAAGAGCGTGTGGGCGTTTTTGTAGAGGACGTCGATCTGGTCGAGCGAGCGGGGGGTGAGGCGCCAGGAGCCGTCACCCGTGCGCCGCAGCCACACGGAGGGCAGGAGCTCGTGGTGGAGCTCGACCCGGCTGCGGCCCTGGGCGTCCACGTAGTTCTCCTCGCTGGGAAAGGCCTCGAGATCGATGGGGATGTTTTTGGATTCGATGAGCGACTGGAGCTGCACGGCGTGCTGGGCAAGCTTGGCCTTGGCCAACGCCTCGTTTCCCGACGTGAGGGCAAAGCAGTGCGCCGCCTTCTCTGGGTTGCGGAAGCTCGGCCTGAGCCAGCCGAAAATCGTCTGAGCAGCCAGGCGCGGCGAGGAACAGTCCTGCGGTGGCCGCCCCCAGGCGCGGGCGCTCGTTGGGGCAGCGGTGGATGCGGCTGGCCTCTTCTGCAGGACGACGGGCGCTGCTGATTCAGCGGTGGTGGTGGTGGCGGCGGCGGCAGGAGGGGGCGTCGTGCCAGAGATCAGGACGGTCAGGGCGAGTAGGGGAACGAGAGGGGAAAACACGTCGCGACTCCTTGATGTCATGGTGGATGATGTCGAGGGGATGGTTCACATGGTGCCGAAGAAGGCTTGGGCATTCCTCGTTGAGCGCTCTGCCCAGAGCTCGGCGCTCTCTTCACGCACGGCGGCGAGCGTGGCGACGATCGCCGGTAGGCTGGCTGGGTCGATCCGTTGGGCAGCTGTGGCGTTGCTGGCGCTGTCCTGGCCACGAATGGGCGGTCCATTGGGCGCGTCTGTCTCGACGAGGATGCGGTCGGCAGGGAGGCCACGGACGAGCGCGCGCCGCTTTTTCGAAGGGAGCGTCAGGCTGCCGCCAAAAGAGAAGGCGGCGTCCCAGCGCAAGAGTGCGCGCGCCTGTTCGAGGCTGCCGCCAAAGGCGTGGAACAGCAGGCCTCGGATGTCAGGGAAGCTCTGGAGTAGATCGAGGAGCGGATCCTGGGCGCGGACACAGTGGAGGACGATCGGCAGGCGGTAGGTTTGGGCGAGCGCGAGCTGGGCATCGAGGAGCGCGCGTTGGCGAGAGAGAGGGATGGCCTCGACGAAGCGCGCGTCCAGGCCACACTCGCCGACGATGGCGACGGGGGCCTGCGGCGCTCCGAGGAGCGCTTCGAGCTGCTGGAGCACGGCGGCGTCTTCGCGCTCGGGCCAGCCAGCCAGCGCGAACGGGTGAATACCGATCCCGGCCAACACGACGCCTCGGTCAGACAGGGCCAGATCGAGCGTCGCCTGCCAGTCATCGGGGCCCACCGCGCACGAGCAAAAGCGCTCGACACCAGCGGCTTGGGCACGACTCAAGACCTGGGCGCGGTCAGCGTCGAAAGCAGGAAGCTGGAGGTGGCAGTGGGCGTCGAACAAAGTGACTGTCGAGGTGAGGTGCCCCGCGCATCGAGGAACCGGGGGAAGCTGTGCCGTCGTAGGCTGGGTTGAAGCGAAGCGAAAACCCAGCACGAGAAAACAAGAGAGTGGATGTTTCCAAAAGTCGATTGCCCAGAGAGGCAATGAGGCCAAAACTGAAATTGCCCCGTCTTCATGGAGAGCGCCTCATGTCAGAGGGGCGTGTCCATCAAAACGGAGCAATTTCAATTGCCCTTTGGGTGCTCTGTCGTTGGGCATCGACCTCGCCGATGAGGCAGAGGCTCACAGATCCATCGAATAGAAGAACTGGAGTTTGTAGGTGCCAGCGGGCGAGTTTACCAACTTGTCGCTGCAGATATTCTCCTGGGGCGTGTCCTTGATCTCGACTGTCGCTGCCGTGAGGACACCGTTGTCGTCGTACGTCGGGGTGCAGTCCCATTCGGTGGGCTTTTCGAGTTTGCGGACCGCGCCAGTCGCCACCGTCTCCAGATTGATCTGAATATTGTCGCAGCTGCGGGGCAAGGGATCGAGTTGGAAGATGCAGCCCGTCGCCGATCTGAGAATCGCATCGAGCGCGTCATTGAGCGAACCGGTGTCCGTGGCCTCGTAGAAGCGGATGTCGTCCCCCTCCTCTCCAACGGGGCGACCACCGGCCAGCGCCATCTCGTTGAGCGTGAGCTTGGTGGCTGGATCGGCCCCGGTGTTTCCAAAGCCGATGACGAAGGTCTCGACGCCAGCGTCGCGCAGCTTCTGGATCGCCTCGACCGAATGATCCTTGTCGAGACAGTCGGTGCCGAACATGTGCGGCGAGGATTGGTAGATGATGTCGCACCTGTTCCCCGTGCCAGGGATGGCCGGCGTGTTCGTCGGGTAGCAGGCGATGGGACTGCTCGAGAGGTCGTTGCAGGCCTCGACCGTTCCGGTGTCGTTGCAGGCCTGGCAGCGCGCCGCGTTCTCTGCCGACGCGTTGCAGTTGGGGGAGCCGTCGGTCAGGAGCATCACGAAGCGCTTCTGCGTCTTCGAGGACGTGTTCAGAAGGACGTCTTGCTCCAGGAGGCTGTCGAGCGTTGGCGCGGTCGGCGTCCCACCGGCAGGGGGGATGCTGTTCAGCTGGTCGATGATCTGCTGGACGTTGTCGTCACTCGTGGCCAGCGAGACGTCCACGTTTCCTGCCCCGCACGTATTGTCGGCAGGGTAGGTGGCCAGGCCGAAAAGCGCGCTGCCCTCGCCGTCGTTGGAATCCTGGCTCTTGCGCAGGAAGCCCTTGTCAGAGCCATTGGGCGTGCCAGCAAAAGCGTCGAGCAGTGAGTTCCAGCGGCAGTCCTTCGTGCGATCGTAGCCCAGCGCGCCGCTGCTCTTGCAGCCTATCGGGTCAGTGACGCCGTAGAGCATGGAGCCAGATTTATCGATGACGAGCATGATGAACGACTTGTCCATCTTGCCTTGGATTTCGATCTCTTTGTGTTCATGGCCCTCGGCCTTGGGATCGACCTTGTCCATCTCGAAAGTCTGACAGCCCAAAACCGCGGCGATGCTCAAGGCCAGCGCCGTGCTCCCAATGGCAAACGACTTCTTTCCAAAAATGCGAGACATTGATGAGACCTCCATTTCTTCATGGGCCTACGAAAACGGCGGACTTTAATTGGAAGACAATAGGCGCGCAATGAAGAGATTTTCATTTGATTGCCTGAGTCGCGCAGCGTCAGACGCGCCCCGGCCTTGCGCGGCGCTTCGAGCAAAGCAAGCCGAGGCCCATCAGCAGGCAGGGCAGCCCAGCCCATGGTGCCGACGAGGCCGAGTCGCTCTGACAGCCGCAGCCCGAAGATTCCACGATCCAGACACCGGCAGGGAGCATCGCGTTCTCTGGCTCGCCCGCGTCCGGTGGGTCTGGGTTCACGACAGGATCCTGGATGCACCTGCCTGACTGGCAGAGGTAGCCATCGGGGCAGTGGAAGAGCCAGAGGCACGCGGGCTCCTCGAAGGGAGCGCCGGTGTCGGGGGCAGGCTCTGGAGTCCCCGTGTCGGGCACGACGACGATGAGGTCCCCCGCGTCCGCTTCATCGGGATTGCCCGCGTCGGGAACGTCCTGCGCGACGCACTGACCCTGGATGCAGTCGAAGCTGGCCGGACAGAGCGTCGTGCCCTCGTCGATCCAGCCATCGCAGTCGTCGTCGAGAGCGTTGCAGCGCTCGGTCGCGCCCGGACGGATGGCTGCATTCTGGGGCGCGCAGTCCTCCGAATCCGGCGTCCCATCGCCGTCCGAGTCCACGATGGCGTCTGGATCATAGACCTCGCCACTCGCGCCCTTCTGGCAGGGGTCCTTGTGGTTGGGCAGTGGGTTGGAGAGCGCGCCTGGAGCGCATCCGCTCGTCGCGCAGATCTCGCTCGTCTTGGGGTAGGAGATCGGCGCGCCCGTCCACATCGCCTTGCCACTGCGCGATGGTGGGCATCGCATGTAGCCCCAGACCGCCTCCTGATACGGGTAGTTGGCGCGCGACAGGCCGCCCTCGCAATAGAAGGGTTTTCGGCCTGCCGGGTAGTTGGGGTTGTTCGGGTTGTTGACCCAACTGAACGAGTTGTAGGCCCAGGCCGCGTAATACCAGTGCTCGATGATGTCTGGGTCGCGGGTGCCGATGGCGGCGCGACCGTTCCACTTGTCCACCATGAACTGGAGGCCCGTGGCGAGGTTGTAGGTTGCGCTGTTCGCCACCCGGTTCACGTCGAAGTTGGTGGAGGTGTTGTTCGCCAGATCCGAGGCGCGCATCCCGCTCGTGATCTGCGAATAGCCATAGCCACAGCCGCCGCCGATCAGGGTGAGCCCCTGTGAGCCGCACGAGGAGGCGCAGAACATCTGCCAGGACGACTCGACGAAGACCATCGACTTGAAGAGAAGGCAGGGCATGCTCGCCGTGATGCGCGTCGAGCCGTCCGTGCCTGTCTTGATGGTCGCGATGGTCGGGCCATTCGAAGCGCCAAAGTTGTTCTGGCAGACGGGCGCGATGAGCCCAGGCACCTCGTCGTCGCATGGAGCGCGGCCATAGACGGGCTGGACACGGCAGCCGGTGCTCGAGCTACAGGCGGCATGGGCGGGGGGGACTGGCACGAGCAGGAGCAGGAACAGGATCCAGACGAGCGTCGACGCGCCGACAAGCGCAGCGCTCAAGAGGCGCGCATTCATCGGATGCCCCCTGTCTTCGAAAACCCGATCACCTCGTAGAACTCCAGCGGCTGAAGGCGGCGCGCCGTCGAGGTCTCCAGGTCGATCCAGAGCAGCTCCGAGGCCTCTTCGAAGTCGCGGCGCACGGCGATCGATGAGGCGCTCTCGTCGGCGGCGAGGAGGCGGAGCTGGCCGACCGTCTGGAGCAGCGTCTTTGTCGCGCCTTTGTCCAGATCCAGCGCCCGCGACTGGACGGCCTCGCCGCGCTCGTTCGAGCGCGCGAACACGAGGCGATCGCGCACTATCAAGGGCGCGGGTGAACGCTCTCCTGTCCTGGTCAGCTCACGCGCTGCCCGGGAAGCGTCGGCGTCGCGACGAGCGACGAGGTCGTCGAGAGGGGGGATGTCGAGCCAGAACAGCGCGCTGCCCATTCGATCACGCGTGAGAGCGCCAAAGAAGAGCTGCTGGCCGTGGACGACGAACTCGCGCGCCACGGGACCCGTCGGCGCGGCGGCGAGGCGCATGAGGCCCGAGGGCGGGATGGCCTCATCGCGCGCTTCGATGGCGAGCTTGGGCTGGGTGGGCTGCGCACGGCGCGGCTGGCGGATGGGCGCGCGGCTCGCTCGCGCGAAGCGCTCCTCGATCGGCAGCAGGTAGAAGGCGGCCTCCTCGGGTGTGATCACGTAGAGCACGATCCCGCTGTCGGCGATGCCAGCGAAGTGCACGCCGAGGATATCGTCGAGGCGGAGGAGTTCCACGGCCTGCGCCTGGCCAGCGAGGGCAGCGCGCAGCGAGACGGTGACGCGATCGAAATCCGCCTCGTCGCTTCCGGGCAGCATTGCCGGGCGCGTCGCGATCGTCTCGAACCACGCGACCGCCTCGTCGCTGAGCGCGAGCGGCGGAACGGCATCGACGCCCTGAGCGATGGTCCGAAGGGCGCGCGTCGTCACGTCGAACGCGAGGAGCTCGGCACCTCTCTCGATTCGGTTGGGCTGGGTCTGGCGCGCGAGGAAGAGCGTCCGCCTGTCAGAGGAGAGGCGCGCGTGGGGCGTGTAGTTCGGCAGGACGTCCAGGTGCAGCAGGTCCCGGCGCTCGCCGCCAGGCCGGACTGCCACGAGCGCAGCGCTCGGCGCGTCGCGCGCCTGCTCGATGGTGAGCAACCAAGGCGCGGCTGGATTGGCTGGATCGGCGGGCTCAGTGGAAGCTGTCAGGAGCGTCGAGGTGAGGAGGAGGAAAGCGAGGGACATGGGCGTTTCCTGGACAGAGAGCAGGAGGGATGGTGGTGGGGCACACGTCAAACACCAAGCCCGCCGTCAAGAGATCGCTGGCCCTGTTTGAACAGAGCGCCGCCGCGAAGATGAAGATGTAGAGGCGAATCTCGTGAATCGAGAATCGAATCGAGGCCGTCATGGACACACCGACGAAGAGCGCGCCTACCAGGATTCAGGGCACCGCTCTGTTTTTTCTCGCCCTCGCCGCTGTGGCCGCGCTCTGTTGGTCCCTCTGGTTTTTCTTTGGGGAGAGGGGAGGGGAGGCGGGAGGCGCGCCAGAAGCCGGTTCCCTTTGGCGTTCGACGGCAAAGCGCGCGGTTCGGCATCCATTGGCCACTGGCGCGGCGAACTCGACCCTGATCGGTCGCGTGCTGAGCTCGGACGGCACGCCTGTCGAGGCAGAGGTCCTGCTCTTCTCCGAAGACGCCCTCGAGCTCTGGCAGGCGCGCTGCCCACACGCCAACCACCCGCCGCTCGTGCGCTGTGAGTGTGATCGAGCCGTGGCCTCGATCGCGGAGTGGCTGCTCGACCTGGACCTTTCTCCTGACGCGCCCAGCGCCACCGCCGACTGGCTCGCCCCAATCGCCCGCGCCACGTCGGACAGCGAGGGGTTCTTCGAGCTGACTGTCCCAGCGGCTGGCCCTCTGGCACTCGCCGTCCGCTCCCGCAGCCTCCCCGACGCCTCATCTCGCTCCCGAGTCGAGGAAGCGGCGTTTTTGCGCGCGCCAACCTTCGACGAGCTGGAAGGCATGGCGGATGGCTTCGTGACGATTCGGCTCCTGCCAGCCGAGTTTGCCGCGACTGGCCATGTGTTCGACCCAGAGGGCCGCCGCATCGACGGTGCGCGCGTCACGGCGATCCCGCTCTTCTTCCCATTGCCGCGCGTGGTCCAGGTCGACAGGGAGGGCAAGTTCGACTTCGACGCGCTGAGCGCTCTGACAGATGTTATGGCCGAACGCGTCAGTTAAAACGCCCGGCTCATTCAAACCTGAGCGCTTCGATCGGGTA
>JAISIF010000010.1 GCA_031262165.1 Myxococcales bacterium
CTCGATGATGCCCGGGATGTCGGCCATCACGAAGCTCTGGTGGTCCTTGTAGGGGACCACGCCGAGGTGCGGCGTGAGCGTCGTGAAGGGGTAGTCGGCGACCTTTGGTTTGGCCTTGCTCAGGCGCGAGATGAGCGTGGACTTCCCCGCGTTCGGGAAGCCGAGCAGGCCCACGTCTGCGAGCAGCTTCAGCTCGAAGACGAGCTCGCGCTCGTCGCCTGGCTCACCGGGTTGCGCGAAGCGCGGTGTCTGCCGCGTGGCCGTCGCGAAGTGCATGTTGCCCATGCCGCCGCGGCCGCCCTTGGCGAGCAGCGCGCGCTCCCCGTGTGCCGACAGGTCGAAGAGCACCTCGCCCGTCTCGCCATCGCGGATGATCGTGCCGACCGGAACCTTGAGCACGATGTCCGGGCCGTCATGGCCGTATTGATCGCTGCCCCGGCCTGGCTCGCCGTTCTTGGCCCTGTGGATGGGCTCGTAGCGGTAGTCGAGCAGCGTGGTCGCGTTCTCGGTGGCCTCGGCCCAGATGCTCCCGCCCTTGCCGCCATTGCCGCCGTTGGGACCGCCGCGTGGGACGAATTTTTCGCGGCGGAACGAGACTGCGCCTGGGCCGCCATCGCCTGCCTTGAGCTGAATGCGAACTTCATCGACGAACTTCACGAGTCACCTCGGGTGAGATCGACTGCGCCTGAGAATCTCCGTTGGGGAGAGGAGTTCAGGTGAAGTCGTAGGAGCGCTGCTTTCGCGGCGCCCTGTCGTTCGCCGCTCCAGATAAGCACGATGGGCCACCAGAGGGTCGCCCCTGCGCTTCTCTCGAGATCAGAAAAAACTCGAACAGCGCCGTCTTGAAGCGCTGGTCCACACACCAGCGGCCCAGATCAAAAAAAGCCGCGCGGCAATCGACCGCGCGGCTTCAAGGTTCTGAAGCGCTCTATCTAGTCGGCAGCGCTCTCTTCGGTCTCGGGCGGAAAGACCGAGACGAACGTCCTGCCCTTGCCGAGGTTGTCATAGGTGACGACGCCATCGGTGAGGGCGAAGAGCGTGTAATCGCGACCGCAGCCGACGTTGGCGCCCGGATGAATCTTGGTGCCGCACTGGCGGACGAGGATGCCACCCGTTCGGACGCTCTGGCCGCCAAAGACCTTCACGCCACGCCGCTGACCCTTCGAGTCGCGCCCGTTCCGTGAGGAGCCTTGTCCTTTTTTATGAGCCATGACGGTTCCTTCCCTTCTTCAGCTTTGGATTTGGATCACTCACGCACTCAGGCGGAGATCCCAGTGATTTTGACTTCCGTGTATCTCTGGCGATGGCCGCGCGCGCGGGTCCAGCCAAAGTAGTTCTTGCGGAAATTCAGGACCTTGGGGCCCTTGGTCTCGCCGAGGATCTTGGCCTCGACCTTGGCACCCTGAACGACCGGAGCGCCGATTTTGGGAGCCGCGATGCCGCCGATCATGAGCACGTCGTCGAATCGGATGGTGTCACCCGCGCCGCCCTCGAGCAGCTCGACCTGGAGCACGTCGCCTTCCTGGACCCGATACTGTTTTCCGCCTGTTTTGATGATTGCGTACATCACCACATCCCTCTCGAAACGACGCGCGGAAAAGGAGACATCGGCACCTCCCGACCCCCTCTTGCCGCGCAAAAAAGAGCGCGCCTTCTAGTGTGGGCCCCCCTGCCTGTCAAGAGGGTCATTCGAAATTCAAAGATCAATCTAACCCATTGAAATCACACGGTTTTTTTCCTCTCAACTCCCTTGCGGCGCGCGGTGGGGCGGGCCTTTGGCATTCCAAATCTCATCGGCAATCGAAAAACAGGCCATACCTCCCCTGTGCCGTTCCCCCACAAAACCCGCCTCGCCTCCCGAGCGCCGTGCCCAGTTTCCCGACGGCAGGCGTCCATGCCGGACGCCCCGGAAGGCGAAGAGAAAGAGGAGGAGAAAGGAATGAGAAAGGCGCTGGCGTTATGGGCTGCCCTGTTCTGCCTGGGCATCTTTTCTGTGAGCTGCAGCAATGACGATGACGACAACGGTGGCAAGGACACGGCAGACGCGACGGTCGATGCCGACGCGAACGAAGACCGCACGGACGCCACCGCGCCGCCCGTCGAGAAAGATGGCTTCACGCACTACACCTCGGAGCAAGGCCTGCCAGCGTATGCGGCTGGCAACGACGTGCGCGTCCACGACTTTTCGGGCGACAGCGCGGGCAACCTGTGGGTCGCGGGCTTCGATGGCGTCTACCTGCTGCGCTCGGGCGCCTCGCGCTTCGAGAAGCTGACCCAGTCGGATGGGCTCACCGATTACCCCTACATCTCGATCGCTGGACTGGGGGATGGCGAGGCCATCGTGGGCATGCGTGGCGTGTTCGAGGGCCAGGAGGACAACGACAGTCCAGCGGCCCTCAAGAGCGGCGGCGCCGATCGCCTGAAGCTGAGCGGGAGCGGCCTCGACGTCGAGCACTACGTCATGGGCACGCCGCCGGGCGTCACGTATCCGAATGGCCGCTACAAGATCCGCTCGGTCTTCACGATCCACCCTGATTACGAGGGTGCGCACGCGGGCGACATCTGGTTCGGCGGCAACCATGGCGTGGCACTGTGGAGCGAGAGCCAGAAAGCCCTGCTGGAAAACCGGACGGTCTCGATCTCGGTCAACGGGAGCGAGATGCAGGGCGACTTCTGGGGGGTGGCGATCGCCCCGTCATCGGGCGACGTGTGGATCGGCGGCGCGCACCGTGAGGGTCGCCTCCGCTATGGAGAGAGCGGCGACTTCAACGCCTCGATCGACCCTGTCATCGACGCCTGGCCCGATGCGAGCGTCACGGATCGGACCGACGATCACGTGAAGGCCATGGCCGTCAGTCCCTCGGGCGTCGTCTGGATCGGCAGCACGGTCAATGGCCTTTCGAGCTACGACCCGACCTCACAGGAGTTCACCTACTACACGGTCGAGGATGGCCTGCCCGGACCGAACGTGACGGCGCTGGCCGCGGATCCTGACGGCACGGTCTGGGTCGGGTCGTGGACGGGGCTGGGGCGCTACGATCCTGCCGCCAAGAAGTGGAGTTACGTGCGCCACCTCGGCCAGGGACTGCCGACCGACGAGATCGTGAGCCTTCAGATCGATCCGCGCACCTCGCCGCGCACGCTCTACATCGGCACACTCAAGGGCGTTTCGGTCTATCGAGGTGAGTGAGCGTCAGAGAGAACGAAGAGCGAATGAAGCAATCGAAATGAGAAGGGCGGGCCTCAGGGCGCCGCCCTTTTTCTTTGTCGCCCTAGTTTCATCTAGTTTGCTGATTTAGGTTTTATCACTCAATTCATTAGTCGCTTTGAGCGGCTCACATTCAAAACCCCCGGCTTTGCCGAGGGATTCTATTACTGCTACTGCGAGTGAATCGAAGAATTCCCGAAACAATTCAAGGTGGCCGTCGAGTTTGTGATCATCAATAGGCCTGTTCCAAAACCGCGCTAATGCAATGTCTTTTGGTAGAGACGCCATCCATGGCGCCCTGTTCGATTCAACTATTCAGAATAGAAGGCGCGATAAATCGCGCCTCTACGCAATGAGAAGATTTGTGCGGATGCGATTTCGGTGCTTCATTCTTCGCAATGACGATATGTTTTTCGAAGACAGGCCCAGCGCGCATCGAACAGTATTTTCGAACAAGCCGATGAGCTGTTTCCGATTCGTTCAATTGGTTTCGTCGTCAGGATTGATCTCGATGAGCCCGTAATAGAGCCCCAGATCGGGGTCATCGAAGTCGGTGGTGGCATCGACTTTTTCCATCACCTTCATGCGCATCATGCTCAGCGCGGCGATGCCGGTTCCGATGTATTCAGGAACGTCGGCGTCTGATTCGAGATCGTAATCGACGATCAACCCGTCCGTTCCAATCTCTGGGTAGGCCGGGTGCTTGTTTCCTGGGTCATCTGCGTAGATGTAGGCGTGGGCACGCATGAAATCGACCTTGGGCAGTTTGGCAGTGTCTTGGATCTTCGTGCGCAGCGCGTCGAATCCGTCCCCACCAATGAGGTTGACGGGAAATGAGTCGTCTTCGGAGAGCTGGGCCTTCTTGAAGATCTCATCGAAGCTGACGCCACAGCGCTCGACGATGTCCCAATTGGTTCCATCCTTTTTGATGGCGCCTTTCATCTTTTTGACGGGCAGACCATTCAACGAGACATCGACTTGCGTCTTGTTGGATTTCTGGATGACCACTGTGTCGTATTTGAAATTAGCGATCGCAGGGCAGCCATCGTTATTACTATCGGTATTATTTTCGTCATCATCGCCACCGCAGGCGGCCATCGAGAAGGCGAGAGAGGTGGATAGGAAACTCAGGAACAAAATCTTCTTCAGCTGCATGGTAAGACGCCTCCAGGAAAGGTTGCGTGCATTCGCGAACGATGAGCGCAACGTGTTTGTGAATAGACACATCAGATCTTTCCGCCAATGCCGAACAAGAGCTCGCGGCCAGGGCGAGGTTCGAGGCTGCCGACGCAATAGTTGGTGTCGAGCAGGTTGCGGCCATTGGCGAATAGATAGAGACCGGCCTCCTTCGATGCGATTTTCAGATCGTAGCGAATGGCCGCATTGAACAGGAAATACCCATCCAGCTTTTCGTGAACGAGAATGTCCTGATCCGCGAAATAGGAATTCTGCGCGGAATTATAGAGGCCTGAGACGCTGAGCGTCAGGCCAAAGGGGGCGATGTAGCGCGCGGTCAAGCGAAGCTTGTGAGGCGTCCGGTTATCCAGGACGCGCTCGCGCTCGACGTCGCGGGAATACAGATAGCGGTAGCTGCCGATGAATTGGAGGAAGGGGAGGGGAGAATACTTCAATTCGAGCTCGGTCCCCGCCGTGATGGCATGACCAACATTGTCGAAATTGTAATAATACTTTTCGATCATATTCTCGATGGAATTGTAGAAAATCCGAAAAGAGGCGTCGAGATGAATAGATTTTGAATTGAAATCAAACCCGGTCTCACCCATCCACGCGAATTCACTTTTGAGTTTGTCGTTTCCGCCGACATTGTTCGAATACAATTCCTTGAGCAAGGGCATCCGGGCCTTGCGGCCAGCGGCGGCCATCAGGACGAGGTGCTCGCCCACGCTGCGCTCGACAACGAGTCGACCTTCGAGGGCCGGAAGGGTGCGGTCCTTCGCGTCGTAGGATTTGCCCCGAAAGATCTGAGAGCGCAGCATCATGCCGCTCGCGCCAATGCCGAGGAGCACGCGCCACTCGCCCAACACCTGCGTGTCCTCGAGAGCAAAGCCAAAGGTGTGCGTCGAGAACTCGTCGGGTTTGCCCCAGCTGTCCTGCGCGTAGGGTTGGCCGACTTTGATCTCGCGCTGCACGTTCTTATCGAACTGGTAGCGCAGCGAGAGGTCGAGGCGGTTGCCCCGAAGGAGCGCGAAGCCCGCCTGCGCTGCCGCGCCATAGGTCGCGTTGTCGTAGCTGGAGGCCACGAACCACGCGAGGGAGTTGGTCGTGAGCGCGCCGTAGGTCGCGTCCTGGTAGTCGTTCAGCTCGTCGAGGTGTTGGTGCGTGTAGAGTCGCACGCGGACCTCACGGAAGCCCCAGGTGGCCGACGCGATGCGTGGTCCCCAGACAGCGGAGAGCCCAGCGAGGAGTGTGTCGTAGGCCTTGAACTTCCAGTAGCGCGTGAACCCACTGCCTTCGAACGTCGGCAGGCCGCGCGGCGCGTGGATGTAGTTGAAGAAGAGGGAGACCCGCTTGTTTCGCTCGGGCGCGTATTGGGCGAAGAGCGCGGCGGACAGGCGGCTGGATTCGCTGCCGTCCCGGACGCCGCCAGCCTCGTGGTAGGCCTCGTTCTCGTTGGTCGGCGCGTAGTCGACTGAGAGGGGATAGCCATCCGAGCGGTCGTAGCTGCCTGCCAGATAGAGCGAGAGCGGGCCGACGCGCTGGCAGAGGTTGGCCGCGGCGCCAGTGCGCATCAGCGTTCCCTTGCGCGGGTTACCGGCAAAGAGGCGCAGATCAGCGCCTGGCTCGCAGCGTTCGGGTGCCTGGAGCGAGACGATGCCACCGCCCGAGTTGGGCCCGTAGAGGAGCGAGGTCATGCCGCGTTCGACGTCGATCGCGCCGAGCGCGAACGTGGGCAGCGAGGCGATATCGAAGTGACCGTCGTAAGCCTCGCGGATGGGAATGCCCTCGAACAGGAGGAGCACCGCGCGCTCGTCGAAGCCGCGGATTTGGAGCACGCTGCCCGACTTGGGACCTTCCTGGATGTCGATGGATGGCTCGAGCGCCAGGGCCTCGGGCAGGTTCGTCCCCCCGCGCAGCGACAGTTCGAGCGCGCTGATCGTCGTCCGCGTTCCGGGAGGGGGCGGGCGCCGACCGATGACCGTTGCCCTGTAATTCGGCGCTGATGCCGAGCCTGACTCGGACTCCGTGGGGAGTGGCGCTTCAGAAAGATGTGGCGTCTGATCCTGTGATTCGGCCCGCGCGGCCACGGGCGCCAGGGAGAGGGCGAAAGAGGCCAGGATGAAAAGCGCGCAATACGATCGGATTCCTGGGAGCGTGACATCACGCCCCCTGTCGGCTTGGCCGACATCCCCCTCGATGAGAGGGACTTCAAAGAAATGCCTCCCTCTTTCTCTTTGAGGGCGGTGGCGCGAAGCGCCGGTGGGAGAGCTCTCTTCCATGAAAAGTCCGGTCCGTTAAAAAGGAGACGATATATCGACGAAGCCGCTATTGTCCTTGTTTTATATCGGCGTCAAGCGTTTTTCACATTGAAGGCGAGAGGCTTTCGTGACAGGGACGCGCGTCGAAAATCATCAATGATTTCAAAGACTTGGAGGTCTTTTCAATGGTTGTCGAATCGCTCGATCCATTCGTTTCAAACCAATCGAACCACCCGATGATCCTGGAGCCCATTGGCCGCGTCCACTGCACGGCAGCCGAGCGCCACGCTGTGCGGCGCGGCGGCGCGCGCGCGCGCGTCGAGGTCTTCGAGCCCTACTGGCCAGCGCTCGATCAGATCGAGCACAACACCCACCTCATTCTGTTCGGGTGGTTCCATCAGTCGGTGCGCGAGACGCTCAAGACCCGACCGCGCAAGGTCGCGCCCCTGGCCTTCGAACGGGGCGTGTTTGCCAGCCGCTCGCCCGATCGGCCCAACCCCATTGCCCTGACCATCGTCCCACTCATGCGGCGTGAGGGCTGCTTCCTGGAGGTCGATCACCTCGACTTCATGGACGGCACGCCGATCGTGGACATCAAGCCGTATGTCCCGGGCTGGGACTCGGTCTTCTGCGCCGCGCATCGTCGACGCTCACACCCCAATGAGCAGACGGACGAGGTCCTGCTCGGCTTCTTCGAGCGCGACCTGGAGAACCACGTGGGCCCGTCGATCGCTGCCTCACGAGAAGGCCGACTTGCCGTGCGCGCTTGTCAACTCTGTACGCGCCACCTCGACTGCGACCCGCGCGACGAGCGACTCCACGTGACGCTTCATCGGATCGATCCGCTGATGGATGGCCTGATGGGGATCACCGGCGCGGCGCTCAGCAATGGGCGCCTCTCCATCGATTCAACCGAGTCGATACCCAGCGTTCGGCGCATCGAATTCAGAATGGAAAATAAAAGGTTTGAGCTCGAAGAGCTGGAAGGAACTGGATTCGATGAATTGTGGCGAGTCGTGGATTGAAAAGAAGTCGTCCGTTTTGATTCGTTGTATCGAGATGAATTGTAGAGACGAATGACCATTCGCCTCTACATCGATTGAACTGTTCCAGAATCGCATCCGCACAAGGCTTTTCATTGCTTGGGGGCGCGATTTGTCGTGCCTTCTATAAAGACATTGCCTCAGCCATGTTTGGATGAATCATAAAAAAATGGGTCCGATAAAATCGGACCCATTGGAATAGAATATCTTCTCGTTTCCGAAAAGAAATCCTTTTAGCGCTTGCTGAACTGGAAGCGCTTGCGGGCGCCGGGGCGTCCGTATTTCTTGCGTTCGACCGCGCGCGAATCGCGGGTCAGGAAGCCAGCCTTCTTCAGCGCGGGGCGAAGATCCGCGTTGTAGTCGCACAGAGCGCGGCTGATGCCGTGGCGGATGGCACCGGCCTGACCAGAGATGCCGCCACCGCTCACGTTGACCATGACGTCCAGCTTGTCGAGCTGCTCGACCAGTTCGAGCGGCTGACGGAGGAGCATCTTGGCTGTCTCGCGCCCAAAGTAATCGTCGATGGGGCGATCGTTGATGGTGATGACGCCTGAGCCTGGCTTGAGGTGGACGCGCGCCACCGACTCTTTGCGCCGCCCGGTTCCATAGGACTTGATTTGTTCTGCCA
>JAISIF010000116.1 GCA_031262165.1 Myxococcales bacterium
CGGCACATTGTGACGGATCTATTGGGAAATATATTGGCTATGCTTGTTCACACGGCAAACTTCCATGATATGACGCATGGTGAAAAAGTATTTTAGAAGGCAGTGAGTGAATACCCGAACCTTTTGATTGTTTGCGCGGACGCGGGCTGTCGGAAAACATTCGAGAATGCCGTAAAGAGTTTAGAATTGAAGGTCGAAATATCTGAGCGAATAAAACATGAGTTTGAAATACTGCCACGCGTTGGCGTGTCGAACGAATACTTTCATGGCTGAACAATTACTGAATATTGACCAAGAATTATGAAATCACGACGACTTCCGAGGAGAGCTATATGGAAATCTCGTCTATCGCGTTCCTCTTGAGAGGGCTGTTCAAGGCTTGAATACGGCTTCTGAAAACCCTTGTTTCGTTTGATGTCTCGCAATGACGACGTATTTGTCGAGAAAGTATCGATCCGTCATTGCGATCGAAGCGAAGCGCTCCAGGGTAATCGTCGAGTTGGTTTGTCAATGGATAATGGATTGCCTCGTCGCTGCGCTCCTCGTCTATGACGATATGCTTTCCAAAGATGGTGATGAAGGTTTTGGAAGATGCGTTGAGAGTATTATCGAAATGATTGAGAAAGTGATTGAATTCACAAGAGAGATAATAATAAAAATGTTCAGAGACTTTGGCCTAGAAATGTCTGATGTCTGAGGCCTGCTGTAAACTGCTCAACTTTTTTGTCCGCCTCCATTCCCTTCCTCATCCCCACCCAACCCCATCCGTGGAGTCTCCTCCTATGACCGACGACGATTCGAAGAAGCCTCAGACACGGTGCATGACGCACGGCTATGACCCCTATCTCTCCGAGGGCGCCGCGTTCCCACCCGTGTTCCGCTCCTCGACCTTTCTGTTCAAGAACGCCCGCGAGGGAAAGCGGGCTTTCGAGATCGCCTATGGCCTGGACGAGCGGCGCGAGGGGGAGATCCCGGCCCTCATCTACACGCGCGTCAACAACCCCAACGTCGAGATGGTCGAGGACCGCGTGACGGCGTGGGATGGCTGTGAGGCGGCGGCGCTGTTCAGCTCCGGTATGGCCGCCATTGCCTCGACCTGTCTCGCGTTCCTGCGGCCAGGCGACACGCTGCTCTTCAGCAACCCGGTCTATGGCGGATCCGAGGCGCTCTTCCGAAAGATGCTGCCGCAGTTCGGCATCCAGACGGTCGAGTTCCCGGCCGAGTGCGAGCGCGATGAGCTGGAACGCATCGCCCGCGCGCAGAAAAACGTGCGGATGATCTTCATGGAGAGCCCGGCCAACCCGACGATCCTGCTCACCGATCTGAGCGCGGGTCGCGCCGTGGCCGACGCGCTCTCGATGCCCGATCGGCCCGTGCTGCTCGCCGTAGACAACACCTTCATGGGCCCGCTCTTCTCGCGGCCCAAGGCGTTCGGCGCGGACCTCGTCCTCTACTCGGCGACCAAGTTCATCGGCGGCCACTCGGATCTGGTGGCGGGCATCGCGATGGGCTCTGCCGCGCTCGTCGATCAGATCAAGGTGATTCGAACCCTGTTAGGCGCCGTGGCCGATCCGCAGACGGCGTGGCTGATCCTGCGCAGCTTGGGCACGCTCGAGATCCGGATGCGACAGCAGCAGCAGAACGCGCGCGCCATCGTCGAGTTTTTGCGCGTTCATCCCAAGATCGCGCGCGTGGCCTACCCAGGCCTCGAAGAGATGGGTGTCTCGCAGCGCGCGCGCTGCGAGCGGCAGTGCACGGGCAGCGGGAGCCTCATCAGCTTCGAGATTCGCGGCGGCGAGGCAGAGGCGTTTCGCGTGCTCGACGCGGTGCGCGCATGGAAGCTCGCCGTGAGCCTGGGCGGCATCGAGTCGCTCATCGAGCACCCGGCCACGATGACCCACTCGGACATGACGCCCGAGGAGCAGGCGCGCGCTGGGATCACGCCCGCCATGATCCGCCTGTCGGTCGGCCTGGAGGACGTCGAGGATCTGCGCGCCGATCTGGAGCGGGCGCTGGCGGAGATCTGAACTCCTCTCGATGAAGTGGAGGGGTGACATAGACGTCACCCTTCCATTCGCCTTCAGCGCTCGATCACCACCGCGATCCCTTCGCCGCCGCCGATGCAGAGTGAGGCGAGCCCGCGCCGGGCGTTCGACTCGATCAGCGCGTAGAGCAGCGTGACGAGCAGGCGCGCACCCGAGGCGCCGATGGGGTGGCCGAGGACCGTGGCGCCGCCCTTCACGTTGACCTTTTCGGCCGGGATCTCGAGCGCCTTCATGGCGGCCATCGTCACTACGGCGAACGCCTCATTGATCTCGAACAGGTCGATGTCAGCGATGCTCAGCCCGGCCCGATCGAGTGCCTTGTGCATGGCGCCGATGGGCGCGAGCGTGAAGTCGATGGGCGGCTGGGCATGGGCCGCGTGGCTACGGATCGTGGCGAGGATGCTCCTGCCCTCTCGCGCGGCGCGCTCGCGACTCATGAGCACGAGTGCGGCAGCGCCGTCGCTGATCGAGCTCGCGTTGCCAGCCGTGATGGTCCCATCCTTTTTGAACGCGGGCCGCAAGAGTGGGAGTTTGTCTGGTCTGGCTGCCTTGAGGCCGTCGTCCTCGCGAACGATGATGGGCTCACCGCGGCGCTGGGGCACCTCGATCGGGACGATCTCGGCATCGAACTTCCCCGCGCGCTGCGCTGCCTGGGCTCGCTCGCCCGATGCCTTGGCAAAGGCATCTTGAGCTTCGCGCGTAAAGCCCTGTTCGCAGGCGCACTTCTCGGCGCACAGGCCCATGTGCTGATTGCTGTAGGGGTCCCACAGCCCGTCGTGGATCATCGCGTCGATGAGGGTGACGTTGCCCATCCGCGCGCCTTGGCGCGTGCTCGTGTCGAGGTAGGGCGCGTTCGTCATCGACTCCATGCCACCGGCCACGGCCACGTCGAGCTCACCGAGCTGGATGGCGCGCGCCGCGGCGATGACCGCTTCGATGCCAGAGCCACAGACCTTGTTGAGCGTGACCGCAGGTGTCGAATCGCCCAGGCCCGCGCCCAAGGCCGCCTGTCTGGCCGGTGCCTGGCCCAGGCCAGCCTGAAGCACACAGCCCATGATCGTGAGCTCGACCGATTCGGGGCGCACGCCGCCGCGTTCGAGCGCCGCGCGGATCGCGGTCGCGCCGAGCCGCGTCGCGGGGAGGGGGGCGAGAGAGCCTTGAAAAGCGCCGAGGGGCGTGCGGGCCGCGCCGACGATGACGACATCGCGAGGGGACATGATGGACTCCGTTGGTGAAGGGTGGATGGGATGGAGTGGAATCAACCGAAGTGATCGAAGCCGCGCTTGGCCGTGCCCGTGAGCGAGAGGTGGCTGGGCGCGTTCACGAGCTCGAGCCGATCGTCCGAGCGAGCGCGCCCGATCGCCGTGACCGCCATCCCGCGCTGCGCGCAGGCGCGCTCAAATTCTACCGCTTTGCTCTGGGGCACGGTCAGGAGCAGCTCGTAGTCCTCGCCGCCTGTCAGGGCCAAGTCGAGCGGCGCGCCTGATTCGACGAGTGCCGGATCGAGCGGGAGCTTGGAGAGATCGACCTCGAAGCCGTGCCCGCTCTTCTCGATCAGGTGGGCGAGGTCCTGGAGCAGGCCGTCCGAGACGTCCATGGCCGCGCTCGCGAAGTCGCGGGCCAAAAGCCCCAGCTCCAGGCGCGGCTCAGGTCTGCTCTGGCGCTGGCGCAGGGCATCGGGCATGGGCCGCCCTTCGCGCATCCAGCCGAGCGCGAGCGCCGCGCCGCCGAGCGTGCCGCTGACGAAGAGCACGTCGCCCACGCACGCCCCGCTCCTGAGCATCGCCTGCCCGGTCGGCACCTCACCCAGGGCCGTGATGTGGAGCGAGAGCGCCTCGGCCCGCGTGAAGTTGCCGCCGATGAGGAGGATGCCCGCGCGCTGGGCGAGCGCGGCCATGCCTCGGCTGATGCCGGTCAGTCGCGCCATCGAGGCCGCGTCGGCAGGGCAGGCCACGCTGCACAGGAACCAGCGCGGACGCGCGCCCATGGCCGCCAGATCGGACAGGTTGATGGCGAGCGCCTTGTGGCCGATCTCCGCATCCTCGAAGATCGCGCCGAGGAAATGGACGCCTTCGACGAGCGCATCGACCGTGGCGCACAGGGCCATGCCGTCCGACACGCTGGTCAGCGCGCAGTCGTCGCCCGGCCCCACGAGCAGCCCTGGCGCGCGCTTCTCGAAGGGCGCGGTGAAGGCGTCGATCAGTCCGAACTCGGAGGTCATGAGGCGGCCTTGTCTGCCGAAGGCCGAAGTTCGAGAGCGCTGGCGAGCTCGCGTTCGTCTCGCCCATCAACGCTTTCGACGCGCAGCCGCTGGGTGGGCAGGGCGAGCCGGACATCGATCGCCTGGGCCAGGCGCAGGACGGCCAGGTAGATCTTCTGCTTCTCGCTCAGCTCGACGGTCCACGAGATGTTTCGAACGTAGAAGTTCAGGAGGAACTCCAGCGAGCTCTGGCCAAACCCGGTGAAGTGGACCTCGAAGTCCTCTCGAATGAGCTCGTTGCCGCGCAGGATGGTGCGGATGCCCTCGACGAAGGCTTCGACGCGCTCGGGCGGCGTGTCGTAGGCCAGGCCGATGGTCGTGGAGGTGCGCCGGAACAGGCGCGTGCCGTAGCTGTCGATGGTGCTGTCGGCCAGGCGTGAGTTCGGGACTGTCACGAGCGTATCGTTCAGGGTGCGCAGTCGGGTCGAGCGCAGTCCAATCGTCTCCACCTCGCCCTCGACGCCATTGACCGCGATCTTGTCGCCGACCTTGAAGGGCCGATCGTGGACGAGCACGAGGCTGCCAAAGAAGTTGGCGAGCAGGTCCTTGGAGGCCAGGGCGAGCGCGATGCCGCCCAGACCCAGGCCAGCGAGAAGCGAGTGGATGTCCACGCCGATGTTCTGGAGGAAGAACATGACGCCGATGATCGTGATGACGACCTGGAGCGTGCCTCGGATGATGGGCACGATGTCCTTGTCGAGGCGCTGATCGAGGGGCGCGTCGTGCGGTCGCGTCTCGAGGCGATCGCAGAACAGCATGGCCACGCGGTAGAGCGCCCAGATGCACGGCAGCACGATCAGCAGGTGGATGGCGAAGCCGAGGAAGTCGTGGACGGGCGTCGGCAGGCGCAGAGAGGGCTCGGTCAGGGCGAGCACGCCGGACAAAGCGAGGAGCGCGAGAGGCGAGGCCAGCGCCTGGCTGAAGCGCTGGACCCACTCGGCGCCAAAGCGCGCGGCAAAGGGGCTGAGCTGGCGGCTCATCACGAAATAGACGCCCTTGCGCAGCACCAGGCCGAGGAGGAGGAGCAGCAGGAGCGCGGCGTATTTCCAGAGCGCGATCTCGAAGAGCGTCCAGTGGAAGAAGGACGGGAGCCAGGAGGGGGCCTGGAGCGCTGGGAGAGCGGTCAGCTCGGGTGGCGCACAGGCAGGCGCTGGGAGTGGGCCAGGGGGTGGCTGAGCTGGGACTGCCGGATCGAGCGTGCCGAACAGAAGGGGGATGAGGGCGGGGAACATCGACATTCCTTGAATTTCTTTCACGAGCTCGACTGTCATTTCCTCGGCGCGCGGGGAATCCTTATTTCGGATCGATGAATCGACACCGATTCGCTGTCCTTGAAATATCTATAATGAATGAAGCTTTTTGATTCGGCGGAGAGTCATCGAATCTAAGGACTTATCCCTTTAATTATCCCGTCGCCCCACTTGTCCGTGAAACGCCAGCCTGCGTTGCTCCGCTCTTCAATTCCGTCAAAGAAGCGCCCGCCTCGTCTGGCATTCCTCGTCCTGCGCGGTGCAAAGGTCCTCATGAAGGGATAAGTCCTAAGAGCGCCCGCCAAATAGATGGATCAACATCATGAATAGAAGCCCAATCAGAAACCAGACTCCGAAATAGATGACGATGAACGCGAAAGCCCGCGAGATGCTCGTCCCGCCATATCGTTCGGCATATTGGCGCCATTCATCGCTGTCTGGTTCGAATTTGGCTAATTCTTGCGCCTTTTTGTTGATGTGCTTTCGATAAAATGCATCACCCGCGAAGATGAAGATGAATTGGGGGATGCCGCAGGCAAATGGGTTGATGAAAGCGCTGAGGAGCGCCAAACCCAGCATTCCACGATAGGAATACCAAAGGTACCCTAAGAAAAACCCATAGACATTGAAGACGGAGTCACTCGCGAAGCGCTCCTGGTAGTCATCGATGTCCGTGCCGATGAGCGCGCACCTCGCTTTCTCCAACCTGTCTTCGGGCGTCATGTTCACGGGGTCGAGCGCAGAGAACGGGGTGGCTTCAGGCTCAGGAGACCAGGTGCTGTAGGCGCGCTCGTCGAAGTCGGCACCGACGGCGGCCCGCGCGCCACGTGGGGGCGGTGGTCGCCTCCTCATCGGCGGAGGGGCGTCGTCTGTATCAGCGTCTGGAGCACCCACATAGATGCCGCACAGCCCACAAAAGGGGGCGCGCTCGGAGACCTCGTTGCCGCATTCGGGACATTGCATCGTGAGCGTCCTCGGGGGTTTGGAGCCATCGACAAAACAGCTGAGAAGCGTTTCCGCCTTTGGGCTATGCTCGCCCGTTCGTCCGCCGGGCAATGGCTCGGCTCGGAGCGTCAAAGGCGCGTCCCTTTAGAGTGAATGGAGAAAAATGAAATGAAGAAAAAGCTGTGGGTCGGAGGGATGTCGTGTCCCAAATGCCTTCACCATCTGGAGCGCGCCTTCGAAGAGCTCGGCGGAAGCCTTCTGGCCACGGATTTGTCCGAGGGCACGCTCACCATCGACCTTCCTCAGGCGCTGGACGACGGCGCGCTGGCAGAGGTCGTCGAAGAGGCGGGCTATGATTTCGTGAGAGCCGAGGATGGGGAGGAAGGCACCTGAAGGCCTGTCTTCCAAATGACTTTCGAAAAACACGTCGTCATCGTGAGGGGCGAAGCAATCAATTCATCGACGAAAAGAATGGGTTGCTTCGCTTCGCGCGCGATGACGGACCATTGAATTGAAATGCATCAATGATTCGAAGCCAGCCGTTTCACGGCGGACGCGCGCGGCGGCGAGATGTGAGGATGTGAGGGAGAGCGCGTTCGTTAGCGGGCGTCTGCCTCATCCCCACCCGAGGGCGCCTGCTTCGGCGCCGCCTCTTCCCGCGACGGCGCCATCCCAAAGCGCGCAAGGGCCGCGGCGATTGCGTTGGGGCGATCCTCGGCAGGCAGGAAGTCGGCTGGCGCCTCGATCCCGAGCTGCTGGCCGATGTCCGACAGGGCGTGTGCCACCTTGAGATGAAGCACGGCGTCGACGCCTTCGCTCAGGACGCTCAGCGTGGCCCACAGCTCGGACTTGAGTGGGACGCCCGTCTCGACGTCGATCCAGACGCGGCCCTCGACCGACTGCGGCGTGCTCAGGCGTAAAGCGTCGAGGCGCAGCCGCGTGTCTGGTGAAGGCGCGCCCTCGGGATAGATGGGCGGTGGGAGCGCCTCGGCGCGCCTGGCCACCATCGGCTTGTCGCTGAGCGAGAGGAGGTAACGCTGCGCTGCCCGACCAGCGACGATTTCCTGGCCGTCGAGGGCGAGGAGCACGCGATCCTTGAGCATCGAGACAGCCGAGCTCAGCAGGCCATAGTTCTCGTCGCGCGAGGCCACGAGGGCAGCCTGCTCACGGGCGCGCTGGCGCCACGGCAGGTGTTTGATGCGCAGGAAGCTCTTGTCCCCGATCTGGAGAAATTCGTGGCCGCGATCCCGATCGTTCTCGTTGCGGACGAGGAAGCGCTCCGCGCTCTGGAGAGCGACTTCGCGCGTCTCTTTGAGTGCCTGGCGCCGGTCGGCCATGCGCCACTCGAACGAGGCCTCGCCCGTCAGGCGATGGGGGCCCAGTCGTTGGAGCGCTTCCGCTGCCCCCATCGTCAGGACGCGATGTCCAAGCTCTGGGTTGGCGCCGAGCGCCGCCGCGTCGATGGGCCTCGATGCGGCCAGGACGACGGGCTTTGGCTCCTCTGGCGAGAAGATGCGGGCCTTGGCCTCTCGATTGGCTTCCGAGCTACAGGCAACGGCGCTCAGGAGAATCGCCGAGGCGGTGAGCGCGATGGAACTTCGAGGGAGGAACTTTCTGAACATTGATCGAGGACATCCTTCTGAGACTGACGGACGGACTTGCTGACTTGGCTTGCTCTGACTCGGCGGGCGCCGACATGGCGCCGACACAATGATGACGCGCACCAAAGCCCAGCAGGCCTGAGCGCTCGAAAAAGCCGCGCATTCAAAGGCCGACGCCCTGCCGCGTCAATGAAGGAATGATGCGCGCTCATTCCCGTTCGAAACGGCGCGAGGCAGTCTACCGTCTACCGATTCGGATCGTGACTCGCCCTCCTCCCCATCGACTACGCAGACATCCCCCTCGGTGAGTAAGGACTCGTCCCTCAATGAGGACCGAGCAACGCGAAGGCTGGGAAATGCCAGATGAGGTGCGAGGCGGGAGCTTCCAGACAGAAGTGAAGAGCGGAGCAGCGAAGGCTGGCGTTTCACGGACGAGCGAGGCGACGGGAGAATCGAGGGATAAGTCCTAAATCCTTAGAACTCGATTGCCCTGCGGCTCGGCCTCCTCGTGATGGACATGGTCCGCGCCTTCCGGCTATCCCCGCCGCCTTTTTCCCTCACTCGACCTCACCCATTCCATCGCCGCTCAAAGGTCACCCATCCATGACGCGCCAACTTGCACGCCCCTTCGCCCACCTCGCCTTGGCCTTGCTCGCCTCGCTCGCCTTGGCCCCGATCGCCTCGGCCCTGCCCATCACCGAGCGCCTCGATCTCGCGGTCGGTGCGGAGCGCTTTCTCAAGATTCCTCAGAACGCGCACCTCGTCGTCGAGCCAGCCGACCTCGTCTCCATCGAAAAGCTGCCGCCCCACGAGGCCTTCGTCGTGGCCAAAAAGCCTGGCCGCGGTCTCCTCTTCGTGGCCAGCGACGCGACGAATGTCTTCGAGGCCGTCACCCTGCGCGTCCACGAGGCGGGTGCGCCCATCCCCGAGCATCGCCACACGGCGCAAGAGCTCACCGCTGCCCAGCGCGCGTGCCCTGGCCTCGTCCTTCAGAACACGCGCTTTGGTCAGGAGCTGGAGGCCGAGGTGAACACCCTCGATTGCCGCAAAGCCCTGCTCTCGCTGCTCAGGGATGACGCCTTCCTGCGCAAAAACGTCGCCTTCAGCTTCACGGGCGAGCTCCTCCAGGCGCAGCTCATCATCATCGAGAGACGGCTGGCGGAAGCTGGGCTCGGTGGCCTTTTCCAGATCGCCTACATAGGCGCCACGCTCGTCATCCAGGGCAAGGCCACACCAGAGCAGCGCCTGGCGTTCTACAGGATCGCCTGGGAGGAGACGCTCGGCAGATTCCTGTTCGAGGATCGGACGGAGCGGCTCCCCTCAGCAGAGGCGGCCGCCGACAAAAAGCCCGTCGAGGCTGCTCCCGCCGAACCAACCATTCGCGTCCAATCGATTGCGGAGATGGAGAAAGAGCACCCGGAGCTCTTCGAGAAAGCGGGCGAGAGCGCCTCTGCCTCTCCACAGGCGAAGAAAGCGCCGCGGACAAAGAAATAGCGCCGCGCGCCGCTCGCGTCGGCCGTCGAAGAGAGTGGCCTGGGCCTTCCTTCTCGAAGCCACACCCACTGCCTGCTTCAGGAGCGCGAAGACGAAGGTCTGAGCGAGCGCGTCCGCCTGACCCGACTACTCCCAGACCAATCATCCCTCGACGCCCTGGATCATCGCCATGCCACCGCTCAAGCCCCAAGAGACGCCCAACTACCGCCGCGAGCTGTTCGACCATCCCCTGCACAAGACCGCGCTCGCGATTCTCGCCGTGCTGGTCCTCGTCTGCCTGTGGCGGCGGCTGTGGCCGATCGCCCTGATCTTGGCCATGGCCGAGGTGCTTTTCCTCCTGATCGTGCCGCGCCTGCCTGGCTTTCGCCGCACCTGTGACGCGCGTCAGGCCAGCGACGTGGCGTCGAAGCGCGCCGCCATGCTCGACCAGATCGCCTCGCGGCTCTCGATGAACGCCAAGGCCCGCTACGACGGCTTGCTCCGCTCGCGCGCCAAGCTCCTCGATGTGCTGCGCGCCCAGCCGAGCCCCGACGTGCTCGAAGCGCTGTGGACGCCGCGCCTGACGCGCCTGTGTGACTGGGCGCTGCGCCTGCTCGTGTCGATCGATGCCACGCGCGCGGATGCCCACGACCAGCGGGCTCTGGAGAGCGAGGCCGAGCAGCTCGTGCGCGACATCGACGCGCTGGAGCAGGGCAGCGCCACGCGCACACTCAAGGCACAAAAGCTGGAGATGACGCGCGGCAGGCTGGACCGCTTCTCCAAGATCAAAGACCAGCGCGACGCGGCCATCGTGCAGGTCGAGATCATCGAAGGCCTCCTCGACGAGCTCCTCGCCAAGGGCCTCGCCAGCCACGACGAGAGCGCCTTCTGCGCGCAGCTCGAGTTGCTCCGAGGGCAGGTCGATGCGCTGGGCGACAGCCTAGGCCATATGGCCCAGGAACAGAGCGCGGCGCAGGCGCTCGACGCGCTCAAGTCGCTCAACCTCTGACCCGAACACAGCCAAGTCCTCAGACTCCCGTTCCGCTTCCCGGAACACCGGACCTGCCAAAGGCACAACGCCATGACCACGCCATCGAAGAGATCGAACGCCCTCCCCATCCTGCTCCTGCTCGCCGCGATCCTCGCCGGGCTCCTCTTCTTCTGGACGCGCGAGGCAGAGATCTCGCCGTTCGAACACGTCCCGGCCGAGGGCGCGCAGCTCCTCGTCATCCCCAGCGCCGAGCGCCTGGGTCGCGAGCTGGCGTCGCTCTCGGAGATGAGCATCGTCACCGACACCCTCGCGCTCGTTGGCCAGCCCTCGCCGGACGAGTTCTTCCAAGGGATCGCGCAGCTCATCGGCGCGGACGTGCGCGATCCCAACGCGCTCACTGCCATCGGCCTAGCGCCCGATCGCCCCACCATCGCCTTTGGCGCCAAGGTGTTCCGGCCCCGCGGCCACGAGCGGCTCGTCCTCGCGCTGCCCGTCGCGAACAAGACGGCCATCGAGGCGTGGCTCAACACCCAGGCGCTCGCCAAGCTCGGCGCCAAGCCGACCTCGGAGCGCCTCGTCGGCAAGCACACGGCGCGCGTCTTCTCCAACGAACAGGACGCTCGGGTCGTGCTCTTCGCGCTCATCCACGGCCGCTACCTCTATCTGGCCCAAGACGCGGCGCTCCTCGAGCAGGCGTTCGCGCTGCCATTCGACAAGTCGCTCGCGCGCGACGCGGATTTCCTGGCCTTGCAGGCGTCGCTCGATCGCCCGGCGCTCTGGGCGCGCGTCGGCTTCGAGAAGTGGATGATCGGCGTGGGCCTAGACCTCACGCCACAGCGCCTCGGCCTCCACCTGCGGCTGCCCTTGTCCGCGCTCGAACGGCTGACGGCAGGCGCCCGGGATCCGGCGGCACTCGCGAACCTCCTGAAGAGCGCGCCGCTCGACATCACCGGCCGCCTCGATCCGGGCGCGCAGATCTTGGCGCAGACTGGCATCGACCCGGCGCGCCTCGTGGCGCTGCGGCCCAAGTCGGGAGGCCTGCTCGCGCGCATGACCGGTGGCCTCTTGAAGCTCGTCGGGCTCGACATCGACCAGCTGGCCGCCGAGATCGAACCAGGCGTTGCCGCGTCGCTGCGCCTGGCGCCCAACGCTGAGTTGATGTCGCTCCTGCTCCCTGGCGCGCTACGTCGCACCAACCCGTTCGACGTCGCGCACATCGAGATCGTCGCGCAGGTCAAGGAAGAGTCTCGTGCCCGCGCGCTGCTCGATCGCCTCGCCACGCTCGCGCCGATCGCCGGTGGCTCGGCCCAGCGCTACACGAAAGAGGGCGCGCCGATCGTGGACCCGACGGGCGCCGCGCGCGCTGGCGCCGATCCCCTGGCCGCGCTGCAGGCGTTCGCGTCCGCGGCCGGCATCACCATGAAGGCAGGGACGCCCAATCCCGACACCATGGCGGCCCGCTGGCGCTTCGACTTCCGCTCGATGAAGGGCCTGACGGTCGAGCTGAGCGGCAAGCGCCTGTTCGTCTCGGGCGGCGAGGGCGTCGGTGAATCACTCGCCATGCGCCAGCCTGCCGCCCAAGCGCCTCACGCCCTCGACGCGGCAGGCCTCGTGCTCCACGCGGATCTGGGCGCCTTCATCGCCTCCCTGCGCGCGCTGCCCGCCGCCTCCTTCGGTATTGGCGGTGACACGATCAAGGCCACGCTCGACCGCTGGCTGGGCGCCTTCGACGCGCTGGACACGCTGCGCTTGACGGCATCGCAGGGCGAGGCGCTGCTCGAGCTCGACGCCAGTCTCTCGCTGAAGCGGCCAACGACCGCCGAGGCAGCGCCGTGATCGAGCTCTCATCCGTCTCCAAGAGCCACGTGGACGCCTCCGGCGCCGAGGTGCCCATCCTCTCGAACGTGTCGCTGAGCGTGAAGAGCGGCGAGTTCGTGGCCATCACCGGCCCCTCGGGCTGCGGCAAGACCACGCTGCTCAACCTCATCGGTGGACTCGATCGCGACTTCAGCGGCGAGATTTCGATCGCGGGCCAGGACATCCGGCGCCTCGGCGATCGCGGGCTGTCGGCCTTTCGCAACAAGACGGTCGGGTTCGTCTTCCAGCAGTTCAACCTGCTCGCGCCGCTGACCGCGTTCGAAAACGTGCGCCTGCCGAGCTACTTCGATCCGTCTCCCGAGCCGCGCGCCGCGCTCGACGCGCGCGCTCTCGATGCGCTCGCTCGCGTCGGCCTTGCTGCCAAAAGGGAGCACCGGCCCGCGCAGCTGTCTGGTGGCGAGCGCCAGCGTGTGGCCATTGCCCGTGCCTTGTTCGCGCGCCCGCGCATCGTCCTGTGTGACGAACCGACCGGGAACCTCGACGCCAAGACGGGCGAGGCCATCATCGAGCTCTTCAGCGCGCTCGTGGCCGAAGAGCGCCTGACCCTGATCGTCGTGACACACGAACCGCGCGTCTCGCGGGCGGCTGGGCGCGTCCTCGTGCTCAGCGAACGACGGTTGAAGGCGGTTGGGGAAGCTGCCGCGAAAGAGTGACGGCCAGCCTCGACCTGAAATTTTCGGGTCACGCGCGAGCGGCCTGTGTCTGAGTCAGGTCCGGCTGCTCGCGGATCATCCCCTCGGATGCCAGTCAGTGAGGCTTCTGGTCGCGCGGGTTGCCTCTATCGTTCCCCCTCCCTCACCGACAGGTGGAGAGGCGGACGTAGAGGCGTAGGCTGGGTTGGAGCGAAGCGGCAACCCGGCACGCCCCAGCCCGACTCCCTCCAACAGCGCCCTCCTCCAGCAGAACATCCAGTTCTGACAATCCAGCCTCTCGCTGCGCGCGACATCGATCGTGATGTCTTCGATCCCCGAGCACGTCCTGGAAGATCTCGGGCGGTCGGAACTCACCCCGCGCGACATCGATCGATGTCTTCGATCCTCGAGCACGTCCTGAGAGGTCTCAGGCAGCTGGAATTCACCCCGCGCGACATCGACATCATCGATGTCTTCGATCTCCGAGCACATCCTGGAAGTTCTCGGGCGACTGGAACTCATCCCGCGCGCGACATCGGACATCGATCGC